>CAZFOT010000037.1:19332-22180 GCA_964520365.1 uncultured Hydrogenophaga sp. | reverse complement strand
TGGTCGGCGACGACCTGTTCGTCACCAACACCAAGATCCTGAAGGAAGGCATCGACAAGAACATCGCCAACTCGATCCTGATCAAGATCAACCAGATCGGCACGCTGACCGAAACCTTCGCCGCCATCGAAATGGCCAAGCGCGCCGGCTACACCGCCGTCATCAGCCACCGCTCGGGCGAGACCGAAGACAGCACCATCGCCGACATCGCCGTGGGCACCAACGCCGGCCAGATCAAGACCGGCTCGCTCTCGCGCTCGGACCGCATGGCCAAGTACAACCAGTTGCTGCGCATCGAGGAAGACCTGGGCGACGTGGCGGTGTACCCCGGGCGCGACGCCTTCTACAACTTGAAGTAGTGCCCCTCCCCGCGCCGGCTTCGGTGACAATCTGAGCCCATGGCTTCCCGCTTCGTCCCTGCTCTGCTTCTAGGCCTGCTGGTGGTGCTGCACGCGCAACTGTGGTTCGGACGCGGCAGCGTGCCGCAGGTGAACGCACTCAAGCAGCAGTTGGCCGAGCAGGAGCGCGGCAATCAGGAAGCGCGGCTGCGCAATGACCAGGTCGCCAACGAGGTGCGGGACCTGCAGGAGGGCCTGGGCATGGTCGAAGAGCTCGCTCGGCAGGAGCTGGGCATGGTCAAGCCCAACGAAATCTTCGTGCAGTTCGCGCAGCGCGGGCAGTGAGCCTGATCGTCACCCTGCTGGGGGGCGAGTCCACCGGCAAGTCGTCGTTGTCCCGGGCGCTGCATGCGCACCTGAACCAGAACACCGCCCTTCGCGCCGTTTGCGTGCCCGAGCACCTGCGCCTGTGGTGCGAACGCGAAGGCCGCGCACCGCGCGCCGATGAACAGGCCGCTCTGGCCGACATCCAGGCCCGCCGGATCGCCGAGGCGGTCCGCGAGGACGTGGACCTCGTGATCGCCGACACCACCGCGCTCGTGATCGCGGCCTACAGCGAACGCTACTTCGGCGACACCCGCCTGCTGGCACCGGCCATCGGGCACCAGCACGGCTACCACCTGCACCTGCTGATGGGCCTGGACCTGCCCTGGGTGCCCGACGGGCTGTTCCGGGAGAGCCCGGCGGTGCGCGACGACATCGACGCCATCCTGCGCCGCGAACTGCTGGCCGCGGGCATCGCCTTCCAGACGGTCTGCGGCCAGGGAGACCGGCGGTTGCAGGGTACCCTGAGCGCGCTGCAGCGCCTGCTGGGCCGCCGCCTCGTGGATGACGATCCCCATCTCCGCCAGGGCCTGGTGCCCTGGAATTGCGAGAAGTGCGGCGACCCCGATTGCGAGCACCGCCTTTTCCGTCGCCTGCTGGTCCCGCCGGAGTAACGGCCAGAACCAGATTCCTCTCTCCGTGCCACGCCCTGGAATAGTCCGTCAAATGAGAAAGCGTCTCATTTAAAATAACCGGATTTCCAGGAATCCCCTGCGTGTCCTCGCTCCCATTCGGCCCCGACCTCCTGTCCGCCCTGGTGCGCCACTACGAAGACCTCGTGGCGCACGTGCGGCACGGTCCGCTGGCACGCTGGGCCGGCCAGGGCATGGCGCGCGAAGTGGTGCACGAGGTGTGCGCCGAGCTCATCGAAAGCCCGCCCCGTCCATCGCCCCACACACCGCTGGCCTTCCTGCGCACGGTTTGCTCGCGCCGCGCGATCGACCGCTGGCGCGTCGAACAGCGACACGCGCGGTGGGTGGACCACGTCGAGGCATTGCCCGAGACGCCCGCCTGCGGCGCCAGCGACCCCATGCGCATCCTGGCCGGCCGGCAGCGCCTGGCCATGCTGGCCGACTGCATCCACGCGCTGCCACCGCGCTGCCGCGACGTGTTCGTGATGCACCGCATCCACGGTGTGGCGCAGCAGGAGATCGCCCGCCACCTGGGCATTTCCCTCAAGACCGTGGAAAAGCACCTGCATCTGGGCACGGCCGCGTGCCATGCACGCATGGCGGAGTCGCTGCGGGGTCTGGACGGCAGTCCCTGGCCATGACGCCTCCCCAGATCGAGCCCGCGCAGGATCATCCGGCACAGCAGGCCGCCATCCGCCGTCCCGCCGGCACCCCGCCGGATGCCGGCGAGGCGCCCCATGCTTTCGACGCGGTGCTGGACGCCGAGCGCGACATCCTGCGCGATCTGTTTCCCATGCCGGCCGCCCGGCCGAAGCGCCGCCTGGCACGCACGGGCGCGGCCATCGCCGCGGTGCTGGCCGTGGCCACGGCGGCACTGCTCTGGATCGATCCGGCCTGGCGCACCGAGCGCCACGCCACCGCCATCGGTGAACGCCGCGATGTGCTGCTGGCCGACGGCAGCACGCTCACCCTGGACACCGCCACCGCGCTGGACGTGGGTTGGCACCTGCGCGGCCGCCGCGTGGCGCTGCGCCAGGGCCGGGCGCGCTTTGCCGTGACGCATTCGGCGCTGCGCCCCTTCGAAGTGGTCTCCGCCGGGACGCGCGTGCGCGTCGTCGGCACCGTGTTCGACGTGCAGCGCCACCACGACGGCGTGCTGGTCACCGTGCTGCAGGGCCTGGTGGACGTGCACGGCGCGACGGCGGTCCGGCGGCTGACGGCGGGCCAGCAATGGCGCGTGGGCGGTGGCGCTCCGGCCGCGCCCCGGACCGTGGACCTGTCGCAAGCCGGCGCGTGGCAGCAAGGCCATTTCGTCTTCGACCGCACGCCGCTGCGCGAGGCCCTGGTCGAGATCCAGCGCTACCGCCCGGCACCCATCCGTCTGCGCGACGACGGGCGGCTGGGCACGCACGCCATTTCGGGCGTGTTCGAGACCGGACGCACCGACCAGTTGCTCGACCTGCTGCCGCGCATCGCGCCGGCGAAGGTGCAGCG
>CAZFOT010000037.1:0-19232 GCA_964520365.1 uncultured Hydrogenophaga sp. | reverse complement strand
CCGGGAGGTAGGGTTCCGGCGCCCGCCATCGACATGTCTTCTTGAACGCCTTCGCTTTTGTCTGATTCACCGTTCAAGGAGAACATCGCATGCCATTCACCCCTCGCCTGGCGCCGTTGGCGGCAGCCTTGCTGCTGGCCTTCTCGGCCGCAGCCCATGCCCAGACCGCCGCCGCGCCCGCAGCGCCACCGCCCAAGCTGCGCATCGACATCGCCCCCGCACCGCTCGACCGGGCCATCGGCGCGCTCGCGCAGCAGGCTGGCGTGCACGTCCTCCTGTCATCCGAACTGGCCCAGGGCCATACTGCGCCGGCGCTGCGCGGCGAGTACACGGCACGAGAAGCGCTGGAGCGTCTGGTGGCTGGCAGCGGGCTGGTGGTGCGCACGCAGGACGACGGAAAGACCTTCACCGTGGAGCGCGCACCCGCAACATCGGGTGGCACGCTGAGCGCCGTCACGGTCACCGCCTCGGCCGACACCGGTGGCACCACCGAAGGCTCCGGCAGCTACACCACACGCTCCACCAGCACCGCGACCAAACTGCCGCTCTCACTGCGCGAGACCCCGCAATCGGCCACCGTCATCACGCGCCAGCGCATGGACGACCAGGCCATGACCAGCATCGTGGACGTGGTCCGCAGCGCGCCAGGCCTTTTCGTCAGCAACTCGGACGGCGTTGGCCGCCCCAACCTCACGGCACGCGGCTTCAGCGCAAGCGTGATGTATGAAGGATTCACCAGCGCGTGGAGTTCCTTCCTGCCCAGTTCGCAGGCCAATCTGGCGCTGTTCGACCGGGTGGAGGTGGTGCGCGGCGCCACCGGGCTGGCACAGGGTGCAGGCCATCCCTCGGCAGCCATCAACATGGTGCACAAGCGTCCCACACCGGAGTTCCAGGGCTCGGTCAGCCTGAGCGCCGGCAGTTGGGACGACCATGGGCTCACGGCCGACGTGGGCGGCCCGCTGAATGCCGCCGGCACGCTGCGCGGCCGGGCCGTGGCCGCGGCTCAGGATGCAAAGACCTTCCGCGACGCGGAGCGGCACGACCACGGACTGCTCTACGGCGTGCTCGAAGCCGACCTGGGTGAACGCACGCTGCTGACGGTGGGTGCGCACCGCCAGACGGACTACACCAATCACTTCTGGTACGACCTGCCGATCTCGCCCCAGGGCCAGCACCTGAACGCGCCGCGCTCGACCTTCACGGGCAACGACTGGGAATATTCCAGGAACCGCGTCACCACCGCCTTTGCCACGCTGGAACACGGCTTCGGCAATGACTGGAAGCTGCGCCTGGCCACGCTGCAGAGCTGGCGCGACCTCGACCTGCTGGGCACCGCCACGTACCGGGATGCCGCCACGCCCACCAGCAACGTGTTCTACCAGTCGATCTGGGGCGGTGTCTATGCCTACCGGCACGAAAACCACGACCTGTCGGTCGGTGGACCTTTCGAGCTTCTGGGCCGCCGGCACCAAGTGGTGGCAGGCGCGACACACCAGTCTCTGGAAGCCATTACGCACAACCGTACCTGGGCGCCTTCACGCATCGACGGCGTGGACATCTTCACGCACGACCCCTATGGCACGGACAAGCCCGTGGGCACATTCACGACCACCACCAGCAACGTCACCACGCAGAACAGCGTGTATGCGGCCAGCCACCTGCACCTGTCGGATCGCTGGAAGCTGCTGCTGGGCGGCCGGCTGGACTGGTACGACTACAAAAACCGCAGTGGCACGGGCAGCTACAAGGTCAACCGCAACGTCACGCGCTACGCCGGGCTGACCTACGACATCGACCGGCAGCACACCCTCTACACCAGCTACACCGACATCTTCAACCCGCAGACCGCCAAGGGCATCGACGGCAACATCATCAAGCCCATCGTGGGCGAAAACTACGAGGCGGGTGTCAAGGGTGAATACTTCGGCGGCGCGCTCAATGCGAGCCTGGCGCTGTTCCAGATCGACCAGACCAACCGCGCGCGCACGCTGGACGACCAGAGCGCGTGCCCGACTTATCCGGAAACGTCGTGCTCCGAGGCTTCCGGCCTGGTGCGCACCAAGGGTGTGGACCTGGAGGTCCAGGGTGCGCTGACGCCGAACTGGCAGGTCGGCATGGGCTACACCTACGCCGATACGCGCTACGTGCGCGATGCCAACGCCGCCAACATCGGGCGCCGCTTCACCACGAGCAGCAACCCCCAGAATCTGTTCAAGCTGTCCACCCTCTACCACTTTGCGGGTGACTGGAAACGCTGGCGGGCCGGGGCCAGCCTGTACTGGCAAAGCAGCATCCATGCCGATGGCACCACCGCTGGCCTGGCTTGGCGCAATCAGCAGAATGCCTATGCGGTGACCGACCTGAGCATCGGCTACCGGCCGACGCCCAAGCTGGATGTTCAGCTCAACATCTCCAATCTGTTCGACAAGGTGTATTACCGCGCCGTCGGGTATTCCACCCAGTGGGGCACCGACGTCTACGGCGAGCCCCGCAAGCTCAAGCTGACGGCGAAATACAGCTTCTGACACCCGTCAGGCGTGGGCTCTCAGGGGATCCCGCCTTCGCGGGAACCGCGAGCGGGGCACGGCAACCGCGCCCTACTGCACCGCCTCCGAACCCGGCGGCTGGCTGGCCGGCTGCAGGAACACCTGGGGGCCGCGTCCACCGGGTCGAGCGTGATCGTGCAGCGCCTCTGGTTGCCCGCGTTGACCATCTGCGAAAGCGGCGCGCCGGGCGCTGCCTCGCCCACCACCGTGGCGATGGCGTGCAGGCTCAGGACGGGCTGCACCGAGCACGCATGCTGCGCTGCAGCTAAGGGAAACTCCTATTCCGCTTGTCTGATCACCATTCACACAATGCCATTCAGTCAATCAGGGTACCGATTGGTAACCATTGATTTTTCATGCTATCCATGCCATTTTTGACATGCATAGCCTTGACCAAGATCCATGGAGTCGAATGCCTACCGAGCTGGTCGAATCACCTTGGCAAAGCCGCGGCGAGCTGCAGCAGAACCGCCACGCCAAGAAGGACGCCGTGCTGCTGGCAGCGGCCCGGCTGTTCACGACCAAGGGCTTCCAGGGCACTTCGTTGGATGACATCGCGCGCAGCCTGCGCGTGACCAAGCCGACCGTCTACCACTACGTCGAGAACAAGGAGCAAATCCTGTTCGAATGCGTCCAGCGAGGTCTGGAGGCGCTGCGCGCCGGCCTGCGCGAAGCCATGCAGCGTGGTCTTCCACCGCGCGAGCGGCTGCGCGCGGCGATGGAGAACTATGCCGGCATCGTCACCAGCGACTTCGGTCTGTGCGTCATCCGCGTGGGTGAGGACCCCCTGGCCGAATCCCGCCGCCGTGAACTTCGCGCGCTCAAGGGCGAGATCGACGCCGAATTCCGCGCGCTGATCGAGTCCGGCATGCGCGAGGGCTGGATCGCCCCGGGCGACGCGGCGATGGCTTCGTACACCGTGGTGGGCGCGCTCAGCGGCATCGGCCGCTGGTACCGGCCCGAGAGCCATCCGGCGCGCAGCCTGCAGGACGCCGTACGGCATTGCATAGAAATGCTCATGCACGGCGTGCTCAGCTCGCCGGCGCAGGCGCGGCCCTCGCAGCCCTCCGCATCCTCGTGGTCCCAGTGGGGAGATGCCATGCCCAAGATGAGACGTGAAGTGCACTTCAGCGACCGGGTGGTGCGCTGCTTTGCCGAACGGCCCGCCAGCGTGGCGCAGATGCTGGCCAACGCCATGCGCCTGCACCCCGATGGCGAGGCACTGGTGTGCGGCGATCTGCGCCTGTCCTGGCGCGAGCTGCACAACGCCGTCACCAAGTGCGCCGGAGGACTCGCCGGCCGGGGCGTGCAGCCGGGCGATCGGGTGGCACTGTACCTGGGCAATGGCCCTGAATTCGTGATTGCGGTGTTCGCCTGCGCATGGCTGGGCGCGGTGGCCATGCCGGTGAGCGCGCGGGCGCGCACGGCCGAACTGGCCTTCTCGCTGACCGATGCTGGCGCGGTGGCGATCGTCTGCGCGCAGGAACTGCAGGCGCAGGTGCCTGGGCCGGAAGCACTGCCCCTGCTGCGCCACCGCTTCGCCGCTGGCGCGGCGCAACCCGGTTTCGAGTCGTTCACCGCCTTGATGCAGGCCCAGCCACTGGCCATCGCGCACCAGGCGGGTGAGGAGGAACTGGCCGTGCTGCTGTACACCTCGGGCACCACGGGCCAACCCAAGGGCGCGATGCTCACCCACCTGAACATCGCCCATTCGGTGATGCACTTCGCCCATGCGATGAAGCTCGGCCCGGCCGACCGCAGCATCGTCGCCGTACCTCTGAGCCACGTGACGGGACTGGTGGCGCAGCTCTACACCCTGCTGTACGCGCGCGGTTGCTCGGTGCTGATGGGACAGTTCAAGGCCGCCGAGTTCGCGCGCCTGGCCGCGGCCGAGCGCATCACGCACACCATCATGGTTCCGGCCATGTACAACCTGTGCCTGCTGCTGCCCGACCTGCAGGAGCACGACCTGGGGGCCTGGCGCATCGGCGCCTATGGCGGCGCCTCGATGCCTACCGCGACCATCGAGGGCATCGCGGCTCGGCTGCCCGGCCTGACGCTGATGAACGCCTATGGCGCCACCGAGACCTGCTCGCCCGCCACCATCATGCCGCCCGGCCTGACCGACGGGCACCGCGACAGCGTCGGCCTGGCCGTGCCGTGCGGAGAGATATGCGTGGTGGACGAGGCGGGCAACGAGGTGCCGCGCGGCGAGGTGGGCGAGATCTGGATCGCCGGGCCGATGGTGGTGCCGGGTTACTGGCGCAATGCGCAGGCCACGGCCAGTGAGTTCCGCGGAGGCTACTGGCGCTCCGGCGACATCGGCAGCATGGATGCCGAAGGCTACGTGCGCATCCTCGACCGCAAGAAGGACGTGATCAACCGAGGCGGCTACAAGATCTTCTGCGCCACGGCGGAGAACGCGCTCATGGAGCATCCGCAAGTGGTCGAGGCGGCGCTGGTGGGTGTGCCCTGCGCCGTGCTGGGCGAGCGGGTGCACGCCTTCGTGTGCGTGAATGAGCTGAACGATCGCACGCAGGCCGCCGCGCTGCAGGCCTTCTGTGCCGAGCGGCTGTCCGACTACGCGGTGCCCGAGACCTGGACCATCGGTACCGAACCGCTGCCGCGCAATCTCAACGGCAAGATCATGAAGCGCGAGCTGCGCCAGTCGCTGCATGCGGCGCTGAGCTAGGAAGAATGGCGATGAAGAACTTCAAGGCCACGCAGCAGAGCATCGTCTCCGCTTTGTTCGCGCTGCTGTTCGCGGGCTTCGTCCTGTTCCTGCCGGGCTTCGCGAAGGTGGACAACCTGCTGACCCTGGTGCAGAACGTCGCCTTCCTGGGCATTCTCGGGCTGGGGCTGGCAGTGGTGGTGATCGGGCGCGGCATCGACATCTCGATGATCGCCGCGCTGGCCGTGCCGCCCGGGCTGCTGCTGCAACTGGTCCAGAACGGCCATGACCTGCCCTCGGCCGCCCTGATCGCGCTGGGGCTGGCGCTGGCCTTCGGGCTGGTCAATGGCTGGCTGGTGGCCTATGCCGAGGTGCCCTCGCTCTTCACCACGCTGGCCTCGGGCCTGTTCCTTGCCGGGCTGGGCCAGGCCTACTTCTTCCAACTGGAAGTGGTGCAATGGCCCGAAGCGCTGGAGCCGATCATCTGGCTGGGGCGCGGCACGCTGGCCGGGTTGCCTATGCCGGTTGTGATGTTCGCCGTGGCTGCCGCGGCGATGGCCTTCTTCCTGCGCCGCACGCGCGCCGGGGCCTTCATCTACACCATGGGCGACAACCCCTTCGCGGCGCGTGCCACCGGATTGCCCACCCGGCCGATGATGTTGCTGCAGTACGTCCTGTCCGCGCTGATCGGCCTGTTCGCCGGCGTGGTGATGGCGGCCTCCGTCGGCAGCATGCCCACGCGAATTTTCAACTCCACCATGATCTACGACGTGGTGCTGGTGGTGGTGCTGGGCGGCATCGGCCTGACGGGCGGCCGCGGTGGCGTGTTCAACGTGGTCATCGGCACGCTGCTGATCGGCACCATGCTCAACGGCATGACGATCATGGACCTGTCCTATTCCGTGCAGAACATCATCAAGGGCGTGGTGTTGCTGGCCGCCATCCTGATCGATTCCGTGCTCAACCCGCGCAACGAGGAAACAGCCCAGCAGGGTGACATCTGACCGCGGGAAACGCATTTTCAGAGCCAGGCGCCAGGCCGTTGTGGCGTCGTTCGTAACCATGAGGAGACAAGCCATGCACTTCACACGCAAATCCGCCGCTCTGGCCAAGGCCGCCGGCATCGCACTCGCCCTCGTCGCCGCCCAGCAGGCGCTGGCCCAAGGCAAGGGTCTCGATGAGCCCTTCCGCGATGGCTACAAGAAGGCGCTGGCCGGCAAGACGGTCGGCTACATCCCCGTGGCCATGGGCTTCGATCTGGCCCAGGGCTGGTACAACGGCCTGAAGAAGGAGCTGGAACCTGCGGGCATGAAGGTGGTTGCGCGTGACCCGAACTGGAACACCAACGCCGGCGCCCAGGCCTTCACCGCGCTGATGGCCGAGAAGCCTGCGGTGATCGTGATCCACAACCCGGACGTGCAGACCTACGCCAAGCTGATCAAGAAGGCGGAGGACGAGGGTATCTACGTGGTGCAGATCAACATGCGGTCGGTGCAGCCGTCGACCGTGTTCGTGGGCGCGGACTGGGTCGATCTGGGCGAACGCAACGCCGAGGCGGTGGCGGCGGCATGCAAGGGCAAGTCCAACAAGATCGCCATCGTGCAGGGGGCGCCCACCGCCGCCACCAGCGCCTATACGCTCAAGGGCGTGGAGAACGTGCTGGCCAAGAACCCGCAGATCAAGGTGGTGTCCAACCAGGCAGCCGATTGGGACGCGGCCAAGGCCAAGGGCCTGACGCAGACCGTGCTCAAGCAGCACCCCGACCTGTGCGGCATCGTGGGCTTCTGGGACGGCATGGACATCGGCACCGCGGCCGCCATCAAGGAAGCCGGATTGACCGGCAAGGTGTACCTGGCGACCTCGGGCGGTGGCGAACAGAAAGGCGCCTGCGACCAGGTCAAGTCGGGCGCCTTCGACCTGAACGTGAGTTATGACGTGCCGACCCAGGCGGCCAACATGGCGGCGATGATCAAATGGCTGGTGCAGGGCGGCATGAAGCCCGGGGCGGCCAAGCAGAACATCTACACCACGCTGATTCCGATCACCAAGGAAAACGCAGGTGTCGAAGGCACCTGCTGGAAACTCACCGCCGCCAAGTGAGCGCCGGGCCGGAGCCGCACCGATGAACGAGACACTCACGCGCCTGCGTTACCGCTACTGGCCCGACCACTGGGTCGGCGAGATCCTGTCCAAGCGCTGGACCGAGACCGCCATCCCGGTGCTGCTCCTCGTCGCGGTGCTGCTCGCCTCGGGACAGCTCATCGGCAACTTCTACACGCCGGTGGTGCTGGCCGACACCCTGCGCCAGGCCGGCGAGATCGGCTTCGTGGTGCTCGGCCTAGCGCTGGTGATGATCGTCGGCGGCATCGACCTCTCGGTCGGCTCCATGTTCGCGCTGACCAATTTCTGCGCGCTGATGTGCATGCACGTGCTGAAGTGGCCCGTGCTGCCCTCGGTGCTGGCCACGCTGCTGTGCGGCGCCCTGCTCGGCGCCGTGAACGGCCTGCTGATCGGCTACCTGCGGCTGCGGGCCTTCCTCACGACGCTCATCACGCTGATCATCTTCCGTTCCGCCTACGAGATCCTGAGCCTGCAGTACTCGACGGCCATCGCGGGGTCGCTGCCGGACTCCGAGACCTGGGACTTCCTGGGCAGCGGCACCTTCCTCGGGCTGCCGACCGTCGCCTGGGCCTACGCAGCCGTGGCCATCGGCGGCCACGTGCTGCTCACGCGCCTGCGTGTGGGCTGGCACATCATGGCCATCGGCGGTTCGCGCCGATCGGCCTACAACAGCGGGATCGCGGTGCGCCGCACGGTGGCGCTGTGCTACGTCGCGTCCGGCACGCTGTGCGGCGCGGCAGGCTGCTTCTTCGCCTCGCGGCTGGCGACGGCCGGTGCCGACATCGGCGTGGGCATGGAGGTGCTGGTGCTCACGGCGGCAGTGCTCGGCGGCATCAGCCTCGGCGGCGGGCGCGGGTCGGTGGTCAAGGCGATGGTGGGCACGCTGCTCGTGCTGCTCATCACCAACGGCCTCACGTCGCTGTCGGCACCGGGTGGCGTGATCCGCATGGTGCTGGCCGCCATCCTGGTGCTGGCGGCGGTGATCGACGTGCGCTGGCTGAAGAACCGGCAGCGCATCATCAGCAAGGTCTATGTCAGCCCGACCTACTTCGCGCTGCCCCCCGCGCCCTCGTGCGCAGCGGAGGGCGAGAGCGCCTACGCCGTCAACAACAGGCTGCGCGACGTGTCGCTGATCGGCCTGGGGCAGATCGAGTCGCCCGAGGACGTGATCCTCGACCGCGACGACAACCTCTACGCCGGCTCGCGCCATGGCGACGTGATCCGCTTCCTGGCGCCCGACTACCAGCGCATGGAGGTCTACGCCCACATCGGCGGCCAGCCGCTGGGCCTGGCTTTCGACCGCGAGGACAACCTCCACGTTTGCGTGGGGGGCATGGGGCTGTATCGCATCACGCCCGCGCGCAAGGTCGAGCGGGTGACCGACGAGACCAACCGGAGCTGGGCGTCGATCAACGACGACAGCCGCCTGCGCCTGGCCGACGACCTGGACATCGCCGACGACGGTCGCATCTTTTTCAGCGAAGCCACGGTTCGCTATGAAATGCACGAGTGGGCGGTCGATGGCCTGGAGGCGCGCGGCAACGGCCGCATCGTCTGCCACGACCCGCGCGACGGCAGCACGCGCACCCTGCTGCGCGGCCTGCGCTTCCCGAACGGCATCGCCATCGCGAGCGATGGACTGTCCATCCTGTTCGCCGAAACCTGGGGCTGCTGCATCAAGCGCTACTGGTTCGATGGCCCGAAGGCCGGCCAGGTGCAAACCGTCATCGACAACCTGCCGGGCTATCCCGACAACATCAACCTGGCCTCGGACGGCCACTACTGGCTGGCCTTGGTGGGCATGCGTGCGCCCGCCTATGACCTGGCCATGCGCATGCCGGGCTTTCGCCGCCGCATGGCCACGCGCGTGCCGGTGGACGAATGGCTGTTTCCCAACATCAACACCGGCTGCGTGCTCAAGTTCAGCGAGGCGGGCGAGATCCTGGAGACCCTGTGGGATCTGGGTGGGCAGAACCATCCCATGATCACCTCGATGCGCGAGCACCGTGGCCACTTGTACCTGGGTGGCATCTCGAACAACCGCATCGGCCGCTACAGGCTCGAAGGGGCCGACCCCGATTTCGTGCAGTACGAGCGGCGCTGGAGAAAAGCCTGATGCTGGACACCCTTCGCGAATTCACCGACCGCCTGCTTGGCCGTGGCAGTGCGGCGATAACCGTGCCGGTGATGGACGGTGTGCTCAAGCCCAACCGCGCGCTCGACCAGGCCGAGGTGGTGGCAGAACTGCCCGGCATCGACGATCTGGCCGTGGCCGATGGCATGCTGTGGATGACGGCCGGCGCCGTGCTGTACCAGCTGGACGCCGGCGGCCCCGCCCAGGTACGTCGTTTCGAGCAGCCCATCACGGCCCTGGCGGCCGCGCCCGGCGGCCTCCTGGCCGTGGCGCTGGGCGGCGCGCAGGTGTCGCTGATCGCAGCCGATGGCACCGTGGCCCACACCCTGGCCGAGGCCAACGGGCGTCCACTGCGCAGCGTCAACGCGTTGGCCTTCGATGCCGAAGGCCAACGCTGGCTGTTCACCGAGGGCTCTGCCGAATTCGGGCCGGAGCACTGGTGCCATGACCTCATGCAGCACGGCGCCACCGGCCGCGTCTGCGCCTGGGCGCCACAGGGCGGCAACGTGCAAGAAGTGGCGCGCGGCCTGCGCCATGCCTTCGGCGTGCTGCCGCAGCCTGGTGGCGGACTGCTGGCCAGCGAGAGCTGGCGGCACCGCGTGCTCCGGTGGCCGGGCCAGCAGCCGGGCGGCGCGGCACTGCCGGCCGACTTGCCGGGCTACCCCTCGCGCATGGCACGGGCCGAAGGCGGTGGTTTCTGGCTGAGCTGCTTTGTCTGCCGCACCCAGCTCGTCGAGTTCGTGCTGCGCGAGGATGCCTACCGCCGCCGCATGGTGGCGGAGATCGATCCGCGCTACTGGATCGCGCCCGCGCTGTCATCGGGCCACAGTTTCCTCGAACCCCTGCAGGGTGCGAGCGTCAAGCAGATGGGCGTGCTCAAGCCCTGGGCGCCACCACGCTCCTATGGCCTGGTGGTTCGGGTGGACGCGCAAGGGCAGGTGGTGTCGTCGCTGCACAGCCAGGTGGACGGCCGCCACCACGGCATCACTGCCGTGGCCGAGCATGGCGGTGCGCTCTATGCCGCGTCCAGGGGCGGTGGCCGCCTGTTGCGCGTGCCGCTGTCCGTGGGTCAGTCAGGGGAGGGTACGCGATGAATGGGCAAGGCCAACCAGATGTCTCGAATGCGCTGGAGCTGCGGCGAGCGACCAAGAAGTACGCCGGCGTACCGGCGATCGACGAGGTCGATTTCACGCTGCGCCGGGGCGAGATTCACGCCTTGCTGGGCGAGAACGGCGCCGGCAAGTCCACGCTCACCAAGGTGATGGCCGGCGTGGTGCAGTTGTCGTCCGGGCAGATGCTGGTGGACGACCGCCCCGTGGAGTTGCGCACGCCATTGGAGGCGCGGCACGAGGGTATCGCGATGGTGTTCCAGGAGACCAGCCTGGTGCCCACGATGACCGTGGCGCAGAACCTCTTCCTGGGCCAGGAGCATTTCTTCAACCGGCTGCGAGGTGTCTACATCGCTGCACAGCAGTTCCTGCAATCGCTCAACTTCGACGTCGATCCCACTGCCACCGTGGGCATGCTCGGCGCCGCCAAGAAGCAGATGGTGGAGATCGCGCGCGCCGTGCTGCACAAGGCTCGCATCATCATTTTCGACGAACCCACAGCCAGCCTCACGCCGGAGGAGAAGAAGTACTTCTTCGACCTGGTGTTCGACCTCAAGGCGCGCGGCGTGTCGATCGTCTTCATCTCGCACGCGCTGGAAGAGGCCTTGCTGCTGGCCGACCGCATCACCGTGCTGCGCGACGGCCGGCACGTGGTGACCGACGACAAGGCCCGCTTCGATCGCGAGCGCATCGTGCAGGCCATGGTGGGGCGCGATCTTTCGCAGACGCTCTATGGCCAGGAGAAGGATTTCGTGCGCCCGCAGGGCGAGTGCGTGCTGTCGGTGCGCAACTTGCGCATGGCCGCGATGGTGAAGAACAATTCGCTGTCGGTGTTCGCCGGGCAGATCACCGGCGTGTTCGGGCTGGTGGGCGCGGGCCGCACGGAGACCTTCAAGGTGGTGGCCGGCCTCATCAAGCGCGACTTCTTCCACGGCGGCGAAATCCTGCTGCGCGGCAGACCGGTGCGCTACCGGGTGGCCCGCAAGGCGGTGCGCGACGGCATCGCCTATATCACCGAGGACCGCAAGTTCGAAGGCTTCTTCGAAACCATGTCCATCGCCCAGAACATCTACATGGGGCTGCTGGCCAAGCTGCCCGGCGTTGGCGGACTGGTCTCACGCACCCGTGCGAGTGAGACTGGCGAGCACTGGAGCCGGCTGCTGAACGTGCGGGCGATCAGCCGCGACGTGAAGGTGATCGAACTGTCGGGCGGCAACCAGCAGAAAGTGGTGATCGCCAAGTCGCTGGTGCAGGAACCCGACCTCATCATCTTCGACGAACCCACCCGCGGCGTGGACGTGGGCGCCATCGCCGAAATTCATGCCGAGATCAACCGGCTGGCCGATGCCGGCAAGGCCGTGGTGGTGATTTCATCCTATCTGCCAGAAGTGATGGCGCTGTCGGACCGCATCCTGGTGGCCAAGCAGGGCAAGGTGGTGACCGAGTTCTCCGCCACCGAGGCCACCCAGGAGGCCATCATGTACGCGGCCATCCACTGATGGCGCGTCCCGCGGACTGAAGGCCCCGACTTTCCATTTCGTTTCGCACGCGCTCCATGATGGAAGATGGCGCCTCCCTCAACCAGTGGGTCGTGTCGGCGGTCGCGCAGAAGATCGGCAAAGCGGAAACAACCAGCAACTTCCTCAAGGCGCGCCCCGGCTCTTCGTTCGACCCCTACTGCACCGCCTCCGAACCCGGCGGCTGGCTGGCCGGCTGCAGGAACACCTGGGCCGCGTCCACCGGGTCGAACCGGTACTGCTGGCCGCAGAAGTCGCAACCCACCTCCACCTGGCCCTGCTCGGCCAGGATCGATTCGACCTCCTCCCGGCCCAGGCTGCGCAGCATGCTGCCCACGCGCTCACGCGAGCAGGTGCAGGCAAAACGCGGTCCTTCGCCCCCCGCCAGCGGTTCGAAGCGGCGCACGTCTTCTTCCCAGAACAGGCGGCGCAGGATGGTGTCGGCGTCCAGCTCCAGCAATTCTTCGCGCTTGAGGCTGGCCGCCAGAATGGCGATGCGGTTGTAGTCTTCGTTCCTGCCGATCTCGTCTTCGTCGCCGCGCACCGCGCCGCTGCCGGCGAGATTTCCCTCGCCCTGCAGGGGCAGGCGCTGGATCAGCAGGCCGGCGGCAACCTGGTCGTTGGCCGCGAGCACGAGGCGGGTGTCGAGCTGCTCGCTCTGCAACATGTAGTGCTCGATCACCTCGCTGAACTTCTCCAGCTTCTCGCACCGGTCGCCAAACAGCGGCACCACGCCCTGATAGGGCTGGCGACCGGGCAGACGGTCCTTCGGGTCGAGCGTGATCGCGCAGCGTCCCTGGTTGCCCGCGTTGACCATGTGCGAAAGCGGCGCGCCGGGCGCCACCTCGCCCACCACCGTGGCGGTGGCGCGCAGGCTCAGGTCGGGCTGCACCTCGGCCACGGCCAGCTTCACCGGTCCGTCGCCCATGATCTGCATGACCAGCGCGCCATCGAACTTGATGTTGGCCTGCATCAACGTGGCCGCTGCCGTCATCTCGCCCAGCAATTCGGTCACGGCGGCCGGGTAGCCCCCGCCCTGCTCGCGCCGGCGCAGGATGTCCTGCCAGGCATCGGTCAGGCGCACCAGCATGCCGCGCACCGGCAGGCCTTCAAACACGAATTTATGGAGTTCGGACAAAGCGGTCTTTCGAAAAGTCGAGCATGCGCAGTTGGGGGCTCAGCCGATCTTTTTCAAGGTGGAGCGAAAGCGCTCGGCGTTTTCGACGTAGTGCCGCGCGCTCCAGCGCAAGCCCTCGATCTGCTCGGGCGTGAGCTCGCGCACCACCTTGGCCGGGCTGCCCATGATCATGGAGCCATCGGGGAACACCTTGCCTTCGGTCACCAGCGAACCCGCGCCCACCAGGCAGTGCTTGCCGATCTTCGCGCCGTTGAGCACCACCGCGCCGATACCGATCAGCGATTCGTCGCCGATGGTGCAGCCGTGCAGCATCACCTGGTGGCCCACGGTCACGTGCTCGCCAAGGGTCAGGGGCTGGCCCACGTCGGCGTGCAGCACGCTGCCGTCCTGGATGTTGCTGCCGCGCCCGACGGTGATGGTTTCGGTGTCGCCGCGCAGCGTGGCGCCGAACCACACGCTGCTGTCTTCGGCCAGTACCACGTTGCCCATCACCTGGGCGTTGTCGGCCACCCAGGCCGTGTCGGCGATGCGCGGCGCGGTGCCATCGAGTTCGTAGATTGCCATGTCGGGAGTCTCCAGTCGCGAAACCTAGAATTGTAGGGATGCAAGCCCCTTCCGCACTGTCTCCGGTTTCCCTGCGCCCACAGGCCCTGCTGGCCCTGTGCACCGCGGCGCCGGACGCGAAGGTGGCCGCGGCCCACGCGCTGTTCGAGGCCATGCGGGCGGGCCGCGCCACGCTGGACACATCGGCCCACCTCGAGCCCGAAGCCGGCGTCCCGTTGCCCGGCCGGCCCGCTCGGCCCGAACTCATTGCCCCGGCCGATGTGCCCCAGCGCTCGCCCTTCACGCCCGAAGGCCTGGCCGCGCTGCTGCACGCGGTGGCCCACATCGAATTCAACGCCATCGACCTCGCGCTCGACGCGGCCTGGCGCTTTCCCGGCCTGCCCGAGGCGTTCTACACCGACTGGCTGCGCGTGGCGCACGAGGAAGCCATCCACTTCGGCCTGCTGCGCGACCACCTGCGCAGCCTGGGCCATGGCTATGGCGACTTCCCGGCACACAACGGCTTGTGGGAGATGTGCGTGAAGACGCAGGACGACGCGACCGCGCGCATGGCGCTGGTGCCGCGCACGCTGGAGGCGCGCGGGCTCGACGCCACGCCGCTGATCCAGGCGCGGCTGCGCAAGGTGAACACGCCCGCCGCGCGGCGGGCCATCGAGATCCTCGACGTGATCCTGCGCGACGAGATCGGCCACGTGGCCGTGGGCAACCGCTGGTACGCGTGGCTGTGCGCGCAGCAGGGACTGGAGCCGGTGGCGCATTACCGCGCGCTGACACGCACCTTCAACGCGCCCCGGCTGCGCCCGCCGTTCAACGAAGTGGCGCGGCGGGCCGCGGGGTTCAGCGCGGCGGAGATGGCCGATCTGGCGCAGGGGTGACCCCCGATAATCGGGGATGACTTCCGTTTCCCCGACCGCCTTCGGCACCCTGCCCCTCTCCCCCGCCACGCTGGCCAACCTGGAACGGCTCGGCTACCGCGAAATGACGCCGATCCAGGCCGCCGCGCTGCCGCCGGCCCTGCTGGGCAAGGACATCATCGCCCAAGCCAAGACCGGCAGCGGCAAGACCGCCGCGTTCGCCCTCGCCCTGCTGGCGAACCTGAACCCGCGCCGCTTCGCGGTGCAGACCCTGGTGCTGTGCCCCACGCGCGAACTGGCCGACCAGGTGACCACCGAAATCCGGCGCCTGGCGCGCGCCGAGGACAACATCAAGGTCGTCACACTGTGCGGCGGCGTGCCGCTGCGCGGCCAGCTCGCCACGCTGGAGCACGGCGCGCACATCGTGGTGGGCACACCGGGCCGCGTCATGGACCATCTGGAGCGCGGCAGCCTGCAGCTCGATGCGCTCAACACCCTGGTGCTCGACGAGGCCGACCGCATGCTCGACATGGGCTTCTTCGACGACATCGTGAAGGTCGCGAAGCAGTGCCCCAAGAATCGCCAGACCCTGCTGTTCTCGGCCACCTACCCGGAAGGCATCGCCACGCTCAGCGCGCAGTTCATGCGCGAACCCGTCACGGTGAAGGTGGAAACACAGCACGCGGGCGCGCAGATCGAGCAGCGCTGGTACGAAGTCACCGAGAACGAGCGACTGGACACCGTGAGCCAACTGCTCGCCCACTTCCGCCCGGCGAGCACGCTCGCGTTCTGCAACACCAAGGCCCAGTGCCGCGACCTCGTGGCCGTGCTGCAGGCCCAGGGCATCAGCGCGCTCGCGCTGTTCGGCGAACTGGAGCAGCGCGAGCGCGACCAGGTGCTGGTGCGCTTCGCCAACCGCAGTTGCTCGGTGCTGGTGGCCACCGACGTGGCCGCGCGCGGCCTGGACATCGCCAGCCTGGCCGCGGTGATCAACGTGGACGTGACGCCCGATGCCGAGGTGCACATCCACCGCATCGGCCGCACCGGCCGCGCGGGCGAAAGCGGCCTGGCGCTCAACCTCGCCAGCCTCGACGAAATGGGCAGCGTGGGCAAGATCGAGCAACTGCAGGGGCGTGAGTCGAAATGGCACCCGTTGAGCGAACTCGTGCCCACCGGCCAGGGGCCGCTGGTGCCGCCCATGGTGACGCTGCACATCCAGGGCGGGCGCAAGGAAAAGATCCGCCCCGGCGACGTGCTCGGCGCCCTGACGGCCGACCTGGGCTACACCCGCGAGCAGGTGGGCAAGATCAACGTGAACGAATGGTCCACCTACGTGGCGGTGGACCGCGACATCGCGCAGCAGGCCGCGAGCCGGTTGAATGCCGGGCGCATCAAGGGCAAGAGCGTGAAGGTGCGAGTGCTGGAAGATTGAAATGAGGCGCATCCAAAGGCCCTGGGTGTGGGCGGCCCTGCTGGGCATCGCCGTGCTCTTCGTCTGGTACTTCAAGGTGCTGGCGCTGGGCTTCTACTGGGTGAGCAGCCACCTGCACGCCGAGCAGTGGAAAGGCAGGTCCCTGTGGCTGCCGGACTACCGCGTCGCCATCGAAGGGCTGGCGGTGCAAGGGCTGACCCGCAACGCCTCGGGCCTGACCTTCAACACCGAAACCGGCACGCTTTTCACGGTCATCAACCGGCCACCCCGGATCGCCGAGCTGACGACCGATGGCCGCCTGCTGCGCGTCATCGAACTGGACGGCGCCAGGGACCCCGAGGGCATCACCTACGTGGAGAACGACACCTACGTCATCTCCGACGAGCACAGCCACACCATGTACTGGGTGCGGATCCGGCCCGACACCACGCGCGTGTCGGTGACGGGCAAGTCCAGCCTGGGCATTGGCATCGACACGGTCCACAACAGCAGCTTCGAAGGCGTGTCCTGGGACAGCGTGCAGAATCGGCTGTTCGTGGTGAAGGAAAAGCGCCCTTTGCGCGTGCTCGTCATCAGCGGCCTGGATGTCTTCAACGAATCCGTGGGCTTCAACATCGACATCAGCGAATGGCAGTCCTCGCGCGCGGCCTCGCTGTTCATGAGCGACCTGTCCTCCCTCACCCTGCACGAGCCGACCGGCAACCTGTTCCTGCTCAGCGAGGAGTCGGCCCTGGTGGTGGAGTACGCACCCGACGGGCGACCCATCGGCATGATGCCCTTGTGGCGCGGCTTTCATGGACTCGCGCGCAAGGTGCCGCAGCCCGAGGGCCTGGCCATCGGCCCCGATGGCGCGATCTACGTGCTGTCCGAGCCCAATCTGTTCTACCGCTTCGAGCGGGCAAAGACACCCTGAGTGGGCAGCACCCGGTTCAGAACGTCACTTTCACCGACGGCGCGCTGCGCCGGGCCTCGCCGTGGTACACGGCCTCGATGTTGTTGCCGTCCGGGTCCAGCACGAAGGCGGCGTAGTAGCCCGGGTGGTAGTTGCGCGGCCCGGGCGCGCCGTTGTCTCTGCCGCCGCTGGCGAGCGCGGCCTGGTGGAACGCTTCGACCATGGCCTGATCCTGTGCCTGGAATGCCAGGTGGTGGCGCCCCGTCAGCTCGCCGTGCGCGGCCGCGCTGCCGGCCGTGGACACGAAGAGTTCGTCGGCCCAGAAGTAGCCCTCGCCCGTGCCACCCATCGGGATTTGCAAGGCGTCGAACACGGCCTGGTAGAAGACCTGGCTGGCCGGGAGGTCCTTCACGACCAGCTGGATGTGGTCGATCAGGCGGCCTCGGTGCAGTTCCTGTGTTTCCATGGCGAACTCCATTTCCATGTCTCGATCGGAGCCAAATCCTACCGTGCAACCGGTGGGTGGGTACTAAACTCCTTGCCATCCTCCTACCGAAACAAAGGGAACACACCATGGGCGCGCAATGGAAAGCCAAGCACAAGGACCTCGCCGCGAACGCCAAGGGCCGCCTGTTCGGCAAGCTGGCCAAGGACATCATGATCGCGGCGCGCCACGGGGCCGACCCGGCGGCCAATTCGCGGCTGCGGCTGGTGGTGGAGCAGGCGCGCAAGGTCTCCATGCCCAAGGACACGCTGGACCGCGCGATCAAGAAAGGCGCCGGTCTCACGGGCGAGGCGGTGCATTTCGAGCACGTGGTCTACGAAGGCTTTGCGCCGCACCGCGTGCCGGTCATGGTCGAATGCCTGACGGACAACGTGAACCGCGCCGCGTCCGACATGCGCGTGCTGTTCCGCAAGGGCCAACTGGGCAGTTCGGGCACGGTGGCGTGGGACTTCGACCACGTGGGCATGATCGAGGCCGAACCGGCGGTGGCGGGCGCCGACCCGGAGCTGGCCGCGATCGAAGCGGGCGCGCAGGACTTCCACCCGGGACACGACGAAGGCGTGACGGTGTTCCTGACCGACCCCACCGACCTCGACCTGGTGAGCCGCGCCTTGCCGGCCCAGGGCTTCACGGTCCTGTCGTCCAAGCTGGGCTACAAGCCGAAGAACCCGATCGACCCGGCCAGCCTGAGCGCCGAGCACCTGGAAGAGGTGGAGGCCTTTCTGGCCGCACTGGACGCACACGAGGACGTGCAGAACGTGTTCGCCGGCCTGGGCGGCTGAAACGCACCACGAACTGGCCGACAATCCTGCCATGAACGACGACACCACGAACCCTTCCCGGCCTCCCCTGCCCGACCGCCTCTCGATCGACCCGCGCAGCCCGCATCACGTGGCCGCCGTGTTCGAGCACGACATCGGCATCCGCTTCAACGGCAAGGAGCGTTTCGACGTGTCGGAGTACTGCATCAGCGAAGGCTGGGTGAGGGTGCCCGCGGGCAAGACGCTGGACCGCAAGGGGCAGCCGCTGCTGATCCGGTTGAAGGGCAAGGTCGAGGTTTTCCAGAAATAGGACTGCCCCGGCCGCCCCCCCGGTCAGCAACGGGCTCGAAGGAGGCATATGCAACGCAGATCGCTTTTTATCGCCACCCTGTGCGGGGCGCTCGGCGGCATGGTCCGGGCGCAGCCGCCCGACACCGAGCCCTCTGGGCCGCCTGGCTACACCGTGTCCGCCGAGTTGCTGCAGCGCTCGGTGGACCAGCGGTTTCCGCTGCGCTACCCGGTGCCGGGCCTGCTCAACCTGGACCTGCGCACGCCGCGCCTGCGCCTGCTGCCCGAGCGCAACCGCCTGCTGGCCGAGATGGCGGTGGAAGCCGCCGGCCCGGCGCTCAACCGCGGCCACCAGGGCACGTTCGAGGTGGACTTCGCGCTGCGCTACGAGGCCAGCGACCGCACGGTGCGCGCGCACCAGTTGCGCTTCAACCGCCTGCGCTTCCCCACCCTGCAGCCCGGCGTGGTCGATCTGCTCAACACCTACGCGCCCGCGCTGGCCGAGCAGTCCCTTCGCGAAGTGGTGCTGCACCAGTTGCAGCGGCAGGACCTGGCGGCGGTGGACGCGATGGGCATGCAGCCGGGCGCCATCACGGTCACGGACGCGGGCCTGGTGATCGGCCTGGTCATGAAGCCGCTGTAGGGGAACACCCCCCTGCGCCGCTGACGCGGCTTCCCCCCTCTCTGGCGCGCCGCTGCG
>CAZFOT010000036.1:0-22261 GCA_964520365.1 uncultured Hydrogenophaga sp. | reverse complement strand
TGGTGCTGTTTCGCGGCTACCAGCAGACCGCCTGCGGCACCGGGCAGTCGGCCATGGGGCCGTTCTACTGCCCGGGCGACGAGAAGGTCTACATCGACCTGAGCTTCTACGACACCTTGCGCAGCCAGCTGGGCGCACCCGGGGACTTCGCCCAGGCCTACGTGATCGCCCACGAAGTGGGCCACCACGTGCAGAACCTGCTGGGCATCACGGACAAGATGGACCAGATGCGCGGCCGCGTCAGCCAGCGCGAATACAACGCGCTGAGCGTGCGGCTGGAGCTCCAGGCCGATTGTTTCGCCGGCATCTGGGCGCACCACAACCACAAGACGCAGGCCATCCTGGAGCCGGGCGACGTGGAAGAGGCGCTCAATGCCGCCGCCGCCATCGGCGACGACGCCCTGCAGCGCAAGAGCCAGGGGCAGGTCGTGCCCGACAGTTTCACGCACGGCACCAGCGCGCAGCGGCAGCGCTGGTTCAACACCGGCCTGCAACACGGCAGCGTGCAGGCCTGCGACACCTTCAAGGCCACGAGTCTTTGATGCCCGGCGCGGACCGCGCGCTCCCCATCCCAGGGACTGCCCTGCAGGGGGGCTCGGTGGTTGCAGCACAATAGCGTGTCCGGCCATGGGCCTCGGGACGCCCTGGCTCCTCCCGCTCCGATAGGGAGTGCGCCTGATCGGCAAGCGCCGTTCGGGCCGGGTCTTGCCCTGCAGCCGCTGTTTTCTCGTTTCGTTTTTCGTGCCACTCCGTATTTCAAACCTTACCGCTGCGTTCCTTGTGTCGGTGGCGCTGGGCGTGCTGTTCATCGCCAACAGCCATCCCTTCATGTTTCCCGGCTACGACATGTGGTGGCACCTGGGAAACATCGAAGCGGCCGGCGTTCCCGGTGCGCCGGGGTATTCCACGCGTTACCTCTGGCACCTGGGCTGGTACCGGGTGTTCGAGTGGTTGCCGGACCTGGACTTCTGGGACCGGGCGCTCCTGATCCATCGCCTGCAGTTCCTGCTGACCTCGGTGCTCATCGGCCTTTCGGGGTACTGGGTGTTGCGGGTCATCTTCCAGCGCGCGGAGATGGCGCGCGGCGAATTGGCGCTGCTGGCGGCGATCGGCGTGCTGGTCTGGATGCTGATGCACGGCACCTCCTCGCGCGTCGTCCTGCCCTGGGTGCTGTGGTATTCCATCAACTACCAGATCGCGCTGCCGTTCAGCCTGCTGGCCACCGCTGCCCTGCTCTACGCCGTGGGCATGCCGCTCACGCCTGCCCGGCGCGGCCTGATGCTCGCCGTCTGCGCGGCCAGCCTGGCCGCCGTGATCGGGTTTCACGTGGCCGAGGCGCCATATTTCGGCCTGTCGGCGGTGGCCCTGGCCTGTGTGTACCTGCGGGGGCGCTTCTGGCGCTGGTTACCACTGCTGCTGCCGCTGGCCGTCGCGGCCGTCTACCTGGCGCTGCAGTTTTCGTACCGCATGCCGGAACTGGTGCGGCTGGTGGGCGCCGGCGACTGGGCGCTGCTGGCCGATCGCATCGACCTGTACGGCCACCACCTGGTCAATCGCCGCAGCAATCGGGCGTTGACCGGCTGGAACACGCTGCACAGCACCGGCCTGGTGCTGATGGCTGCGGCGCTGCTGCTGGCCTGGCGCTTGCGCCAGGGCGTGGGCATCCGGCCGATGGTGTTCGTGCTGCTGACCGGGCTCATGCCGCTGGCCCTGTTGTTCGAGACCAGCGCCGGCATCCTGGCCATGGTCACCTACCCCGGCATCGCCTGGCGGTTCTCCTTCGCGAGTTTCCTCTTCCTGGGCATCCCGGTGTTTCTGGGTGTGCTCGGGCTGGCGCTGCGAGAGGCGCCGCGATGGCGCCTGGGCGGCCAGATGCTGGCCACGGTCCTGATCGGGCTGGGGGTGTACGGCCATTCCCGCTGGGTCGATCCGGTGCAGATCACCCGCACGTATGCCGTCTCCCTGTACCAAAGCCTCGACCCGCGGAAGATGTACTTCGGGCTGTCGGTCCAGGAGCAGGCGGCGCTCGATGCCGCGCACGCCCGCTTGCTGGCGGCGGCCCCGGCCCGACCGATCTGCACCGACGGCTTCAGCGCCTACTACCTCTTTTTCCTGAAGGACTATCGCAACCTCTACATGCCGCGGAGCAACATCAACCGCCTGGCCACGGTCGAGCATCCCATCAAGCGCGGTTCCACGCACGCTTGCCGGTTTCCGCTGGACGGCGGCGACCTGGTGCCGCTGGGCGTGGCCTACGCCGGCTGGCGCTACAACCTGAGGGAAACGCTTGGCCGCGACCCGCGCGCCGGCCGGCCTTCCCCACGCAACCCAAGACATCTTCCATGATTGCAAACGACGCTCTTATCGCCGTCATCGGCCTCGGTTACGTCGGCCTGCCCCTGGCCGTGGAATTCGGCAAGCACCGCCCGGTGCTCGGCTTCGACATCAATGCCCGGCGGGTGGCCGAGCTGCGGGCCGGAGAAGACCACACCCTGGAATGCAGCCCCGAAGCCCTCAGGGCGGCGCAGCAACTGCGCTACAGCGCCGACGCGGACGATCTGAAGGCCGCGCGCGTCTTCATCGTCACGGTGCCGACGCCGGTGGACACCGCCAACCGGCCCGACATGAGTCCGCTGCGCAAGGCGAGCCGCACGGTCGGCCTGGCGCTCAAGGCCGGCGACGTGGTGATCTACGAATCGACCGTGTACCCCGGCGCGACCGAGGAAGTCTGCGTGCCCGAACTCGAACAGGCCAGCGGCCTGAAGTTCAACCAGGACTTCTTCTGCGGCTACAGCCCCGAGCGCATCAACCCCGGCGACAAGGTCAACACCCTGACCACCATCCGAAAGATCACCAGCGGCTCCACGCCCGAGGCGGCCGACGCGGTGGACCGGCTGTACGGCCAGATCATCACCGCCGGCACCTGGAAGGCCAGCAGCCTCAAGGTGGCGGAAGCGGCCAAGGTGATCGAGAACAGCCAGCGCGACCTCAACATCGCCTTCGTCAACGAGCTGTCGGTCATCTTCGAGCGCGCCGGCATAGACACCCTCGAAGTGCTCGAAGCGGCTGGCAGCAAGTGGAACTTCCTGCCGTTCCGCCCCGGCATGGTGGGCGGGCACTGCATCGGGGTGGACCCGTATTACCTCACGCACAAAGCCGAGGAACTGGGCTACCACCCCCAGGTCATCCTGGCCGGGCGGCGCATCAACGACAATATGGCCCGTTACGTGGCGCGCAACACCATCAAGCGCATGCTTCAGAACGGCATGGACGTGCCGCGCTGCCGCATCGGGGTGCAGGGCATCACGTTCAAGGAGAACTGCCCCGACATCCGCAACAGCAAGGTGATCGACATGGTGCGTGAATTCCAGGGCTGGGGCGCCAACGTGGTGGTGGCCGACCCCTGGGCCAGCGCCGAGGAAGTGCAGCAGGAATACGGCCTGGCCCTGGGCCGGGTGAGCCCGGACGAACCGGTGGACGCCCTGGTCGTCGCGGTCGGCCACAACGAATACCGCAACGCCGCCGTGGCGGACCTGCGCCGCCTGTGCCGGGGCGCCCAGCCCGTGCTGGCCGACGTCAAGAGCCTGTACAACCGCCACGAAGCCGCTGCCCAGGGCTTCTCCGTCTTCCGCCTCTGAACCCATTCATGAAGAATTTTGCCCTCATCGGCGCGGCCGGCTACATCGCCCCGCGCCACATGCGCGCCATCAAGGACACCGGCCACCGCCTGTCCGTGGCCTACGACATCAACGACTCGGTCGGCATCATCGACAGCATCTCGCCGCAGAGCGCGTTCTTCACCGAGTT
This sequence comes from uncultured Hydrogenophaga sp., assembly GCA_964520365.1. Lineage (GTDB taxonomy): Bacteria > Pseudomonadota > Gammaproteobacteria > Burkholderiales > Burkholderiaceae_C > Hydrogenophaga. The sequence continues at coordinate 18,454 of CAZFOT010000036.1, read as the reverse complement.
CGAGCGTTTCCAGGAACATGCCCAGTGCCTCAAGCGCCAGCCGGGCGCCGCGCTGGACTACGTGGCCGTGTGCAGCCCGAACCACCTGCACCATCCGCACATCGCGGCCGGTCTGCGGCTGGGCTGCGACGTGATCTGCGAAAAACCCCTGGTGCCCACGCCGGAGCTGCTGGACGAACTGACCCGCATCGAGGCGGAAACCGGGCGCCGCGTGTACAACATCCTGCAACTGCGGCACCACGACGCCATCCTGAAGCTGCGGGAGAAGGTGCAGGCCGCGCCGGACACGGCGAAGTTCGACGTGGAGCTGACCTACATCACCAGCCGCGGCAAGTGGTACATGGAAAGCTGGAAGGGCGACCCGCGCAAGTCGTTCGGCGTGGCGACCAATATCGGCGTGCACTTCTACGACATGCTGCACTTCATCTTCGGCCGGCTGCAGCGCAACGTGGTGCATTTCAGCGGCGAGGCCAAAGCCGCAGGCTACCTCGAATACGAACGTGCCCGCGTGCGCTGGTTCCTGTCGATCGACGCCAACGACCTGCCCGATGAAGTGAAGGGCAGCAAGACCACCTACCGCAACATCGACATCAGCGGCGAGCAGCTCGAATTCAGCGAAGGTTTCACCGACCTGCACACCACCAGCTACCGGGAAATCCTGGCCGGGCGGGGCTATGGGCTGGCCGACGCGCGCCACTGCATCGAGACCGTCAACGTCATCCGCACCGCCCGCCCGGTGGCCGCAGCCGGCGGCGAGGCCCACCCCTTCCTGGCGAGGCTGGCATGAGCGCCGCCCGGCCGTTCCGAAGGCGCGCAGTCCCGCAGTGCGCAGCATGGAGGGCAGTCCAGTGAGCGCTGCGGTTTCGGTCCATTCCAGCGCCATCGTCGATTCCGGCGCGGTCATCGGCGAGGGCTCGCGCGTGTGGCACTTCGTGCACGTCTGCGGCGGCGCGCGCATCGGGCGCGGGGTGTCGCTCGGTCAGAACGTGTTCGTCGGCAACCGGGTCATCATCGGCGACCGCTGCAAGATCCAGAACAACGTCAGCGTGTACGACAACGTCACGCTGGAAGAGGGCGTGTTCTGCGGCCCCAGCATGGTGTTCACCAACGTGCACAACCCGCGCGCCCTGGTCGAGCGCAAGAGCGAATACCGCGACACGCTGGTGAAGCGCGGCGCCACGCTCGGGGCCAACTGCACCATCGTCTGCGGCGTCACCGTCGGCGAGTTCGCCTTCGTTGGGGCCGGGGCCGTGGTCCACCGCGACGTCAAGCCCTACGCGCTCATGGTGGGCGTGCCGGCGCGCCAGGTGGGCTGGATGAGCGAATACGGCGAGCAACTGCCGCTGCCGCTGGCGGGCGCGGGCGAGGCCACCTGCCCGCACACCGGCGCGCGCTACACCCTGGACGGGGACCAACTGAGGCGGCAGGCCTGATCGGCGCCGCAGGAAACACCGCAGCATGGAATTCATCGACCTCAAATCCCAGTACCAACGGCTCAAGGCCGAAATCGACGCCGGCATCCAGCGCGTGCTCGATCACGGCCAGTACATCCTGGGCCCCGAGGTGGCGGAACTGGAGGACAAATTGCGCGCCTACACCGGCGCCGCGCATTGCATCACCGTGGCCAACGGCACCGACGCGCTGCAGATCGCGCAGATGGCGCTGGGCATCGGCCCGGGCGACGAAGTCATCACGCCTGGCTTCACCTACATCGCCACCGCCGAAACCGTGGCGCTGCTCGGCGCCCGGCCGGTGTATGTGGACGTGGACGCGCGCACCTGCAACCTCGACCCAGCCCTGCTCGAAGCCGCCATCACACCGCGTACCAAGGCCATCATCCCGGTCAGCCTGTACGGTCAGTGCGCGGACTATGACGCCATCAACGCCATTGCCGAGCGGCACGGCATCGCGGTGATCGAAGACGCCGCGCAGAGCTTCGGTGCCACCTACAAGGGGCGCAAGAGCTGCAACCTCACCACCATCGCCTGCGCCAGTTTCTTTCCCAGCAAGCCGCTGGGCTGCTACGGCGACGGTGGCGCGATCTTCACCAACGACGACGAACTCGCCAGAGTCGTGCGCCAGATCGCGCGCCACGGCCAGGAGCGCCGCTACCACCACGTGCGCGTGGGCGTGAACAGCCGGCTCGACACGATACAGGCCGCCGTGCTGCTGCCCAAGCTGGCGGTGCTGGACGAGGAACTGCAGCAGCGCGAGGTGGTGGCCGGGCGCTACACGCGCCTGTTCAACGAAGCCGGGCTGCACACCACGCCGCACGTGGAGGCGCACAATCGCAGCGCCTGGGCGCAGTACACCTTGCAGGTCAATGACCGGGCGCGCGTGCAGCAGGCGCTCAAGGAAGCGGGCATCCCGACCGCTGTGCACTATCCCGTGCCGCTGAACCGGCAGCCGGCCGTGGCTGACGATGCGGCGGTGCTGCCGGTGGGGGACGCAATGGCGAGGCGGGTTCTCAGCCTGCCGATGCATCCCGGGCTCGACGCCGATGCTTCGGAGCGTGTTGCCGGCCTCGTGATGGCAGCATTCCATTGAGGCGAAGGTGGGCATGCAACCCCAACGTCCAGAAATGCAGGTAAAGGCGGCGGGCAGCGCCAAGGCGAAGAAGGAAGCCCGGCAGCCCCCGCTGTCTGGGTTGTTGCAGCGTTTATGGCGCGCGCTACCCAAGCGGCGCAGGATTCAGTATGGGCTGCTTACCATCGTGATGGTCTTCGCATCGTTCGCGGAAGTGTTCAGCATTGGCGCGGTGCTGCCTTTCCTGGGTGTGCTCATCGAGCCTCAGCGCGTTTTTGATCACGCCTATGCCCAGCCTTTCGTCCGGGCACTGGGAATTACCTCTGCTCGTGAGTTGCTTTGGCCACTGACCATCGTGTTTGCCGCAGCCGCTGTGATCGCTGGATCGGTGCGCCTGCTGCTGCTGTACCTGAACACACGCCTCTCCGCCGAAACAGGCGCCGACCTCAGCAAGGAGATCTACCGGCGTACGTTGCACCAGCCATATACGGTGCATATCGCTCGCAACAGCAGTCAGGTCATCGCGGGGATCACGCAACAGACCACCGTCGTCATCTTCCAGGTGTTGATTCCGATGGTGAACATGGTGGGAGCAGGGTTCATGCTGGTCATGATCATGGCCACCCTGTTGTGGATAGATGCCGAAGTGGCTCTGGGTGCGTTTGCCGGCTTTGGCGTGATCTATCTGATGGTCATCGTGTTCACCCGTCGCCGATTGGTTCGCAACAGCGTGCACATTGCTCGCGAGTCGGGCAACGTGACGAAGGTCATTCAGGAGGGGTTGGGTGGAATTCGGGACGTGCTGCTCGACGGAACACAGGACACCTATTGCCAGATCTATCAGACAGCCGATCATCGTTTGCGGCGCGCTCAAAGCAATAACGCATTCATCGGTGGCAGTCCTCGTTTCGGGGCTGAAGCCCTTGGCATGGTGCTCATATCCGGCTTGGCGTACGCCATGGCGAAGGGCTCTCACAGCCTCGGAGACGCCATCCCAGTACTGGGTGCTCTGGCGTTGGGAGCCCAGCGCATGCTTCCCATGTTGCAGCAATGCTATCTCTCGTGGAGCAACATCAAGGGCAGTCAGGCCCCCCTTGCCGCTGCGCTTGACTTGCTGGAGCAGCCGGCTCCCTCCGGATTCGCGGCGCGAGTCATCGCTCCGCTGCCGTTCTCATCCGCGCTCGAACTGCACGATGTGGGTTTCTCCTACCAACCGGATGCTCCCTTGGTCCTGAGCAACATCGATCTGACCGTGCGCAAAGGGGAGCGCGTCGGGATCATGGGCAGCACCGGTAGCGGGAAGAGCACGCTGGTGGACATCGTCATGGGCTTGCTGCACCCATCGGAAGGTCGGTTGATGGTGGACGGATGCGCCGTGGAAGGTCAGAGCCTGGGCGCTTGGCAACGTCGCATTGCCCATGTGCCTCAGACCATCTTTCTGGCCGATGCCAGCATTCTCGAAAACGTCGCTTTTGGTGTGCCCAGGAGTCGGATCGATATCGACCGGGTCAAGACGGCGATACGACAGGCTCAACTGTCCGACATGGTTGAAACCCTGTCCGATCAATACGAAACTTTCGTCGGCGAGCGTGGTGTGCGCCTTTCTGGTGGGCAGCGCCAGCGCATCGGTATTGCTCGGGCGCTGTACAAGCAGGCGGACGTGATCGTCTTCGACGAGGCCACCAGTGCGCTAGACAACGAGACGGAGAAAGCGGTGATGGATGCCATCGGCGGCCTCAGTCAAGACCTGACGATACTGCTGATCGCCCACCGGTTGAGCACCTTGGCAAGCTGTGATCGCATCGTTGAACTGGATCGTGGGCGGGTGGTCCGCGTTGGCACCTATCAGGACCTTGTGCTGGCCCCGCCAGTTGAAGGCGGCAGTAGGGCAAACAGCCGCATTTGACGACAGTCAGGGAACATGGTGCAGAAGAAAATTGATCTGATCGTCCTGAACGAATTCACGAACGACAGCCGGGTGCTGAAGGAAGCCATGTCTCTGCGCGCCTGGGGCTATGCCGTGCGCGTGATCGCCATGCACGGCAGGGATTTGCTCGAGAACGAGGTGGTGGCGGGCATTCCGGTGCGGCGGATCCGGCTGGTGTCTCGGCCCTGGTCCAAGGCCAAGCCGATCCAGTTGCTGAAGTACCTGGAATTCTTTCTTCGGGCGTTGCGCCACTGCCGCCGGGCGGACATCGTGCATTGCAACGACCTGAATGCCCTGCCGGTCGGTGTGGCGGTCAAGCTGCTGAGGCTGGGCCGCGCCCGGGTGGTCTATGACGCGCACGAGTACGAAATCCACCGTGTGAGCCCGACCAGGCGGGTGAACATCGCGCTCAACTATCTGCTGGAAGGCGCGCTGATCCGCTTTGCCGACCGTGCGATGACCGTGAGCGAGGCGATCGCCAACGAATACGTCCGCCTGTATCGGATTCGCAGGCCAGCCCTGGTGCTGAACTGCCCGCCGTTCGCCGAGCCGGAGAAAAGGAACCTGTTTCGCGAACGCTTCGGCATCCGGCCGGACCAGATCATCGTGCTGTACCAGGGCGGGCTCAGCAAGGGGCGCGGGATCGAGATGCTTTTGCAGGCGTTCCGGGGGTTGCCGGACGATCAGGTCGTGTTCGTGCTGATGGGCTACGGACCTCTGGAGAACCTTGTTCGCGAGCACCAGAGCCAGGATGGCCGGATTTTTTTCCACCCGGCGGTTCCGCCGGACGTCCTGTTGAACTACACCTGCTCGGCGGACTATGGGGTGTCGTTCATTGAACCTGTATGCCTGAGCTATGAATACTGTCTACCCAACAAGATCTTCGAATACCTCATGGCAGGGATTCCGATGCTCGTCTCGAACCTCGTCGAGATGAAGCGTCTGGTCGATGAAAATGGCATCGGTGTGGTCGCGCGGAGCAACGATGCGGATGGCTTCCGAGACGCCCTGGCGTCGATGCGCAGCATGGACCATGCGACGTTGGTGAGCCGTGTCAAGGAAGCCCGGCGCAGGTATTGCTGGGAAGAGCAGGAGAAGGTGCTGGAAGAGGTTTACCGTGAACTGTGAAGCCCGCATCGCTCATCTCACGTCGGCGCATCCGCGCCACGACACCCGCATCTTTCTCAAGCAGTGCCGGTCGCTTGCGCGCGCGGGCTACGAGGTTGCCCTGGTGGTGGCCGATGGCAGGGGCGACGAGATGCGCGATGGCGTGCACATTCACGACGTGGGTGCCCCTATGGGGCGGCTGGACCGGATGCGCAATGTCACCCGGCGCGTTCTGGACAAGGCGGTGGCGCTGGACGCGGCGGTCTATCACTTCCACGATCCAGAACTCATTCCCGTGGGTTTGAGGCTCAGGAAGCTGGGCAAGCGGGTGGTCTTCGATGCCCACGAAGATGTGCCCAAGCAATTGCTGGGCAAACCCTATCTGAACCCGCTGTCGCGCAGGCTGCTGTCCTGGGGGTTCGCCGCGTACGAGGCCTGGGCCTGCCGCCGCCTGGACGGGATCATCGCCGCCACACCATTCATTCGCGACAAGTTCCTGCGCATCCATCCGAACGTGGCCGACATCAACAACTTTCCGCTGCTCGGCGAACTGGCTGCGGGAGAGATCGACTGGTCCGCGAAGTGCGCGCAGGTCGCGTATGTCGGGGGCATCACCCGCATCCGGGGCATCCTGGAGGTGGTGCAGGCGATGGCATTGGCGCGTTCGGGGGCTCGGCTGCAACTGGTCGGCAAGTTCTCGGAAGCCGAGGCCGAGCGCACCGCCAAGGGCGGCGCAGGCTGGGGCAGGGTTGACCCGCTGGGCTTTCTGGATCGGGACGGTGTACGCGACGTGCTCCAGCGCGCCGTTGCCGGGTTGGTGACGTTCTTGCCGGCGCCCAATCACATTGATGCACAGCCCAACAAAATGTTCGAGTACATGAGCGCCGGCGTCCCGGTGATCGCTTCCCATTTTCCCCTATGGCGGGAAATCGTGGAGGGCAATGAGTGCGGTCTTTGCGTGGACCCGCTGAATCCCCAGGCCATTGCGGATGCCATTGACCGCCTGGCCGCCGATCCCGCCACCGCCGAACAGATGGGGCGCAACGGCCAGAAGGCGGTGCAGGAGCGCTACAACTGGGGCATCGAGGAGCGCAAGCTGCTTGCCTTCTACGACGCCCTGCTTGCCAGGAGCAAGACAGCTCGATGAAAACCATCCTCACCGTCCTGGGCGCCCGCCCTCAGTTCATCAAGGCCAGCGTGGTGTCGCACGCCATCGCTCGTTCCGGGCGCTTGCGCGAAATCGTGGTGCACACCGGCCAGCACTTCGACGCCAACATGTCCGACGTGTTCTTCGACGAACTGGGCATGCGAAAGCCGGACCATTTCCTGGACATCCACGGCGGCTCGCATGGCGACATGACGGGGCGCATGCTCATCGAAGTGGAGCGCGTGCTGCTGCACGAAAAGCCCGACGTCGTGCTGGTGTACGGCGACACCAATTCCACCCTGGCCGGGGCGCTGGCGGCGGTGAAGCTGCACATTCCGGTGGCGCACGTGGAAGCGGGCCTGCGCAGCTTCAACATGGCCATGCCCGAGGAAGTGAACCGCATCCTGACGGACCGCATCTCCCGCTGGCTGTTCACGCCCACCGAGGCCGCGGCGCAGCACTTGCTGCGCGAGGGGGTGGCGCCCGAGCACATCGTGCCGGTGGGCGACGTGATGTACGACGTGGCCTTGCACCATGGTGCTCGGGTGACGGACAAGGGTGGGGTTCTGGAGCGCCTGGGCCTCGCACCCAAGGGCTATCTCCTGACTACCATCCATCGGGCGGAAAACACGGACGATCCGGCGCGCCTGACCGCCATTGTGGCGGCTTTGGAGGCCGCAGCTCAAACGCAACCCGTCATCTGGCCGCTGCACCCGCGTACCCGCGACATTCTGGGACGCATGGGGTGTTTGACGCGATTGGCCAAACGGGTCACTCTGATTGAGCCAGTGGGCTATCTGGACATGGTGCAATTGGAGAAGTTCTCGGCACTGATCGTTACCGACTCCGGCGGCGTCCAGAAGGAAGCCTTTTTTCATGAGGTCCCTTGCGTCACCTTGCGCGACGAAACGGAGTGGGTGGAACTCGTCAGCGCCGGCTGGAACTTCCTGGCTCCACCTCAGGATGCATTGAAGTTGAGCGAAATCATCAAGACCAGTCTGGGGCGACGCGGGATGGCCGTGCGGCCTTATGGGGCAGGTGATGCCGCGGAAAAGATCGTCGAGAATTTATTATTCTGATGGTGGACCGTGCCTCATGCTATCAACTGAAAATCAACGCACTTCCACTGTCTCCATGCTTCGGGGTGTCATGATTGCATTCTCGATGGCGGGAACAATTTTCATCCTGCACCAGATCCTTAAATATAGCGACCATGGTGTCGATTTCACCGATGAGAGTTTCTACCTGATCTGGATGCGCAATCCGTTCATCTACGAGGCATCGGTCACTCAATTCGGTTTTATTTATCATCCGCTTTTTGTCTTGTTCGATGGCGATATTTCCGTGCTTCGACGGGCAAATATTATTATGACGTTCGGCTTGGCCTGGATTTTTGTTATCGTTTTTATTGCCAAGCTGGTCCCGGAAATCAAAAATGAACCATTGATTCTTCATGCGACGGCGACAGGTTTTGCCACCAGTTCCCTCATCATCTTCGATTCCTGGCTGCTGACGCCCAATTACAACGGCCTGGCGTTGCACGCCATGCTGATCGCGAGCATCGGCTTGCTGCTGGCTGAGAAAAATATTTCTCCGAGAAGCGTTCTCGGCTGGGTAATCATGGGAATTGGTGGATGGCTGTCCTTCATGGCCAAACCGAGCACGGCGCTTGCCTTGGCTGTCGGTGTTTTCGTCTATCTCATCTTTTCAGGGAAGTTCTCTTTTCGGCTCCTTTTCCTCGCGGCGGCGAGCGCTGTCTTGCTTCTTTTTGCCAGTGCCTTATGGATTGATGGCTCTGCCTTTGCTTTTGTGGAGCGCATCAGACTTGGCATGGAGTTGGGGAGACATCTTGATAGTGGACACACGCTGTCGCGGATCCTGCGTGTTGATGGTTTTCAATTCAACAAGGGCGGCAAATTTATCCTTTTGTTGATCCTTTATTCAGCGTTCCTCGCTGTGTGGGGTCTGTGGACCGAGAATTGGAAGGGGTTGATCGTCGGTTTCGCCGTGTCGCTCCTGCTCTTCTTGCTGACGATATTTCTGATGTCGGGCAACGTCGATCGAACGACTGATCTGGGTCGATTCCAGGGGCTTTTGATATTCGGGGTGGTCTTCGCAACAATATTCGCCCGGGTGGCGTTGGATCGGTCCGAGGCGCTCTCTGGCTCGCAGTGGGCCATGTTCGGTTTGTTCCTCGCGATGCCGCACATCTACGCATTCGGGACGAATGGCAACTACTGGCAGACAGGGAGCTCGGCCGCTGTCTTCTGGCTGGCCGCCGGTCTCGTCTTTTCCGGTTCGCTGGTTCGCAGGCGCGGGACCTGGATGGTGGCAATGCCTCTCGTGCTCGCAACTCAAACAGTCACGGCAGCTCTTCTCCAGACAGGATTCGAAAAACCATATCGCCAGCCTCAACCACTCAGGCTCAACACATCCGTTGTGAAACTGGGTCCTCACCAGTCGGAGCTGATGCTTTCGCGGAGCCATGCGGAATACATCGCTGGTGTGATGACGGTTTCTGAAAATGCAGACTTCAGACAGGGCACCCCAATGATCGATCTGTCCGGTCGATCCCCGGGTGCAATCTATATTTTGGGTGCCGAGAGCCTCGGCCAAGCCTGGAACATTGGCGGCTATCCCGGAAGCCTGTCTCGTGCCACAGCTGCCTTGAATCGCGTGGGGTGCGAAAAAATTGCAGCAGCCTGGATATTGATCGAACCTGATGGACCTCGTCGCATCCCAATGGAACTCTTGACCGCACAGGGTTTGAATTTCTACGCCGACTATCAAGTCGTGGGTGATTGGTTGTCAGCGGAAACGCCGGGAAGAAGATCCGGCATATACAATCAATATCTTTATGCGCCACGGAAGATAGCGGAAAATGTCGAAACCTGTCGCGCTACCAGGGGTTATTGATGTCTGAGGAATTTTCGCCTGAAAATTCGTCCTGTTCTTCTGCTAGAGGAATCAGTGTCGTGGTGCCCGTTTTTCACAGTTCGACGATGCTGCGCTCGCTGCATCAACGCTTGGCAGCGCAATTGGACAAGCTGACGCCGGATTGGGAACTGATACTGGTTGACGATGCAAGCTCGGACGACACCTGGAATGTCGCCTGCGAGCTGCATGAGGCAGACCACCGTGTGAAGTGCGTGCGCTTTGCTCGGAATCATGGACAGCAGCACGCGACGCTTTGTGGATTGGGTTATGCCACCAAGCCTTACGTCGTCACCATCGACGATGACCTGCAGTGCTACCCCGAAGACATACCGCTTTTCATCGAGCAACTGAATTGCGGGAAATGTGTGGTGATCGGCAGAATCGACAGGCTGGAAAAGAAGCATCGTTGGTGGAGGAATCTGGGATCACGTGTCAATCAACTTCTCGCTGGCCGTATAATTGGAAAACCCAAGGCGCTTGGCCTTTCGAGTTTTCGTGCGATGACACTTTCCGTTGCAACAAAGCTGACCGCTTACAAAGGCGCTCATCCCCATATTGCTGCAATGGTTTTCAAGTCGGTTCCGCACGCGCTGATCTGCAATGTCGATATCCGGCATGCCGCACGTGAAAATGGCACCTCGTCTTCGTATTCCTTTCCGAAACTGATCAAAACGCTCTCATATTTGCTCATCAACCACTCCTATATGCCGCTGCGTTTCATGGTGGGTTGGGGGATGATCATCAGTCTGTTGAGCATGACGTATGCTGCATACGTGACCGCACGGGCTTTGCTGGGTGACTACGTTCTGCCCGGCTGGACCTCCCTCGCCGTGTTGGTGTCTTTTCTGTCCGGAAACATATTGCTGGCGCTTGGCATACTGGGTGAATACATCGGCCGCTTGGTCGAGGATGCCAGCAATATCCAGCAATTCTCAGTATTTGAAGAGCGAATTTGATGCAATCCGATTCAAACGGTCGTTTCCCCTTGCGGATCAGCGACCATTTTTCAGATTCCGACATTGTTCGGGATGGAAGTTTTTTCGTTCTGGACGAAGCCGATACCACCACGCCGGGCAGCCTGGTTTACGCTCAGAACCTGTTTTATCTCCAGAAGGCTGCCGAGAATCCTTGCGTTTCGGCCATCCTCTGCCCGCCTTCGCTGGCGCAGGAACTGTCGAAATCCAGCACGGCGGTGATCGTTGCCGAAAATCCTCGGCATCGGTTTTTCGATCTGTATGTGAAGTTGAAAGCACTTGGTAAGATGCTGCCGCAGATGGATTTCGGTATTGGCCAGGACTGCCGGGTGCATCCCAGTGCCGTGGTCTCTCCGAACTCATGGCTGGGGAATCGCGTGGTGATCGGCGCCAATACCGTGATCGAGGATCATTGCATCGTCGGCGATGATGTGGAGATCGGTCCGAACGTCGTGATTGGTGCCGAGGGGCTGCTGACCATTCGCCAGCCAGATGGGCGTCTGTTGCTCGTGAACCATGCCGGCGGCGTCGAAATTGGTGCCGGCTGCCAGATATTGGCTGGCGCCATCATTGCAAAATCCCTGTTTCGCCGCTTCACGAAAATTGGACAGCACTGCCAGATCGGCATCATGGCCAATATCGGCCATGGTGCCCGTGTCGGCGAAGCCTGCGTGGTCTCTGGAAATACCGTGATAGCGGGTCGCAGCCAATTGGGTGATCGGGTCTGGGTTGGCGCATCCGCTTCGGTTGCCCAGGGGTTGTCCGTGGGCGATGGCGCGCAGATAAAGATGGGGTCGGTGGTGGTGGCGGATGTGGCACCAGGTGGCGTGGTGTCAGGCAATTTTGCTGTCAATCACCGCATCAACATGACCCGGTATCTGGGAGGTACCTGACGATGGGCGACCGTAGACTCCATCTTGCCTTCAAGGGTAACAGGGATTATGTGCATGGTACGACCATGTTCGATGAGGCGGCTAGATGCCTTTCGGATGTCGGCCACACGCAATTGACGGATGTGGAGTTTCTTATCCACAAGATGGCGAACACCCATTTGCGGCTGCATGTCGGTCCGCAACAAGCTGGCGCCCCGACGGCCGATGACATCGCCGTCATGCGGTTTGTCGCGCAAGGACAGCCGATGCAGGCGCGCCTGAAGTCCGATGCAGGCGTTCCTGAATTGCGGGTACCCTATGACGAGTCGCAGATCACCCACCGCTGTGAAGTGGATGCCGCCGCCCGGTGTATCCGGCTCGCACGGGATGTCCCGGGCTTCAGCCAGATCGAGGTGCTGGTGTCGATGTGCAAGGCGCTGCACCTCGCGGTGCTCGACAAGCCGCAAGGCACGAACTGGGTCTTCTGCCGCTGGGAATCCCCCGAATGGCCGTTGCGAGCTGGCCTGCACGGCGTCTCCATGGCATTGAAGCAGACCTTGGGGACGCGCCTGACGCGCACCGAAGTGGAGAGCAACGGGCACCCGATCGGACAGATCTACTTCAGCGCAAAGACTGCACCATGATAGGCATCAAAAAGATAGCGACATACATCCCGGCCGGGCGCATCGACAACCTCGCACGCGCCCAATCTCTGAGCTCCACACCGGAGCAAGTTCGCGAACGCATCGGTTTCCAACAGGTCGCGCGCATGGACGATGGGCAAGGCACGCTGGACATGGCCGCGCAGGCGTTGACCCGGTTGCTGGAAGACAGCGGCATCGGATCGTCAACGGTTGAAGCGCTGGTCGTCGTTACCCAGAATCCGGATCGCAACATTCCCCACCTGTCGGCGGAACTGCACGGCAGGGCGGGTCTGCCACCGAACTGCGCCTGTTTCGACTTGGGCCTGGGTTGCTCCGGCTATGTGTACGGGCTGTCCGTGTTGTCCGCGTTCATGCAAGCCAACGGCTTGAAGCGCGGCGTGCTGTTGACGGCCGATCCCTACTCGCGCATCGTGGACCCGACCGACAAGGCGACGGCCATGATTTTTGGCGATGCGGCGACAGCCACCTTGCTCGATGCCGAGCCCCAATACACGCTGGGCAGGTTCACGTTTGGCACGCAAGGCGTCGATGCCGACAAGATCGCCTGCAACGATGGTGTGCTGTTCATGAATGGACGCGCCGTGTTCAACTTCGCCGCTTTGCAGGTGTCGGCGAATGTCCGCGACACTGTTGCCGCGAACGATCTGGCGTTGCCCGACATCGACCGTTTCGTGCTGCACCAAGGCAGCCGATACATCGTGGAAACGATCGCGGATCGCTTGCAAGTGGAGCGAGACAAGGTGCCCTTCATGTCGGCCACGTATGGCAACACGGTGTCCTCTTCTATTCCCCTCATGCTGAGCGAACTCATGCAGGAGCCGGGGAACGCGCGCATGCTGTTGTGCGGCTTTGGTTTGGGCCTGTCGTGGGCCAGTACGGTTATTCAACGCAAGGAGTGAAAAGTGCAAGTGACACGCGATGACATAGTGGCCGCCATCCGCAAGGCCAAGGTGGTCGAGGCCCCGGAGAATCTGCGTCCTGACCTGAAGCTGGCCGATCAGGGCATCGATTCGTTGGGAATGTTCAGCGTCATCCTGGCCGTTCAGGAGCAATACGGTATTGAAATACTCGACGAAGACATTGAGAAGATCGGCACGATTGATGAAATGGTCGAGTATGTCAATGCGAGCGTGAGTCAGACCGGACAATGACCGTCAGAGCATTGACCATGCTTGCTTCTGACTGGAAGCCGTGGTTCGCGCAACTGCTGCGCTATGGGGTGGTTGGCCTGCTGAACAATCTGAGAGGCTATCTGATTTATTTGCTGATCACGTGGTTCTGGCTTGACCCGAAGACTGCCGTTGCGATCATGTATCCGATTGGGGCCACATTGGCATATTTTGGCCACTCCAGATTCACCTTTGCCTTTGAAGATCGCTATACCGCGCGGAGCATCGGTCGGTATTCAGTTGCTCATTTGATTGGCTATGGCATGAATCTGGGCCTGCTCTATTTGTTCCACGATCGGATGGGATTTCCTCATCAGATGGTGCAGGTAGGAGCCATTTTCGGCGTTGCAGGGGTTCTCTTCATTCTGTTCAAGTATTATGTTTTCGCAGAACAGGATCGATCGGTTCGAGGTTCCTGATGATCATCTGTCCATCCTGTGAAAGCGAGAACATCGACACGGCAAGCGGCTGCGCAAGGTGTGCGTTCAAACCTGCGCGGATGAATGGGTTCCTTGCATGGGCGCCTGATCTGGCGCACCGGAACGATGGTTTTTACGAGCAAAGCTTCGGCGGACTGGCCAGTGTCGAGGATGGGAATTTCTGGTTTCGCGCAAGAAATGAAATTGTGCTGTGGGCATTGCAGAAATACTTCCCGTCGTTCAACTCCATCCTCGAAGTGGGGTGCGGAACAGGCTTTGTCCTGTCGGGCATCACCCGGAAATTCCCGCTGGCTCGGGCCACTGGAAGCGAAATCCACGTGGCCGGCCTCGATTTTGCGGCCAAGCGACTCCCGGCCGTCGAACTCGTGCAGGCCGATGCGCGAAAACTTCCTTATCAGGCAGAGTTTGACATCGTGGCGGCATTTGACGTCATCGAGCACATTCTTGAAGATGAACTGGTTTTGAAGAACTTCCACAAAGCCATCAAGCCAGGTGGCGGATGCCTGATTTCCGTGCCGCAGCATCAATGGCTCTGGAGCCCGGTTGACGAAGCGGCATGCCATCAAAGGCGCTACAGCGCCAACGACCTTCACGACAAGGTCAAGGCCGCCGGGTTCAGGATCGTCCACAGCACGTCTTTTGTCACCTTGCTCCTTCCCTTGATGCTGGCATCTCGCCTCATGGCGAAGCGAAGTGATGGAACCCAGACCAGTGAGGCCCTGACGCTGAGCCCCCTGCGCAATCGGATCCTGGGCGCTGTGATGTGGCTTGAGCTTCTCGTCATCAAACGCGGCATACCACTGCCGATTGGCGGCTCCAGATTGCTGGTCCTTGAGCGCATTTGATTCGACTTCGCCTGTTTGCGCCGCGCAGGAATGAACGCAAATGCCCGCAGACCGCTGCCGGCAGAAGGTGTGAGTTTTGTGGAGAAATGAAATGACTCAGAGGATTCCATTCAATCGGCCCTACATGACCGGCAAGGAGCTGTACCACATCGCCGAGGCCAAGTTCGGCAATCGGCTTGCTGGTGATGGTCCGTTCACCAAGCGCTGTCATGACTGGCTTGAGAAAAAAAGCGGCTCCAGCAGGGTTTTGCTGACGCATTCATGCACCGCTGCGTTGGAAATGGCGGCCCTGTTGCTGGACATCCAGCCAGGTGACGAAATCATCATGCCGTCATACACCTTCGTATCCACGGCCAATGCCTTTGTTCTGCGAGGTGGTGTACCCGTTTTTGTCGACATCAGGGAAGATACGCTCAACCTCGACGAAACCCTTTTCGAGGCTGCAATCACGCCCCGTACGCGCGCCGTCGTGCCGGTCCACTATGCCGGCGTGGCCTGCGAGATGGATGCCATCATGGCCGTTGCCAGGCGACATGGCCTGAAAGTGGTGGAAGATGCCGCCCAAGGGGTGATGGCCACCTACAAAGGGCGCGCATTGGGCAGTATCTCCGATTTGGGCGCCTACAGTTTCCACGAGACAAAGAACGTCATCTCCGGAGAGGGCGGTGCACTGCTCGTGAACGATCCGGAACTGGTGATGCGTGCCGAAATCATCCGGGAGAAAGGCACCGATCGGAGCCGATTCTTTCGTGGCGAGGTGGACAAATACACTTGGCAGGAAGTGGGATCTTCATTCCTGCCCGGAGAGTTGACGGCAGCATTTCTTTGGGCACAACTGGAAGAGGCGGAGCGCATCACCAGCCATCGCATGTCGATCTGGCAGCGCTACCATGCATTGCTTGAACGGCTTGAGATCAACGGTTTGCTGCGCCGCCCCGTTGTGCCAAAGGAATGCCAGCACAATGCCCACATGTACTACGTTTTGCTGTCACCGAGAATTGACAGGCAAAAGGTACTTGCCGAGTTGAAGCGGAACGACATCTTTTCGGTTTTTCACTACGTTCCCCTTCATTCCTCGCCAGGAGGAAGGCGGTATGGCCGGGCCGTCGGCGATCTGGAGGTGACCAACAGGCAATCGGAGCGGCTGGTTCGTTTGCCGTTGTGGGTCGAACTGACAGAAGAGCAGCAGGATCGGGTTGTTGAGGTTCTGGGCGCGGCTATCGCCTGACCTTCCGTGATGAGGCTCCTCTACGTCACAGCCGACTACCACGGTGCGTCGAGCGCCATCTCCGTGCGTTCTCGCTTCAACGTCAAGGCATTGCTGGCCAGCGGATCGGATGTCGAGGTGCTGACGGTCGCTGCGGCTGGAGTCGGTGGCGACACGGCAGTGCAGCGACCGGTGGTGCATACGGTCGGGGCAGGTGGCGTCGGCAACGGCGGTTTGGTACGGCGCGTGTTCGGCGAATGGGGGCTCGGCCTGCGGCTGGCCGGGCGCCTGTGGCGCATGCGGCGGCGCCATGACGCGGTGCTGCTGACTTCCCCCCCCTTTTTCGCCAACCTGATCTGCGCCTGGGTTTGCACCTGGCTGGGCAAGCCCTATGTGCTGGAAGTGCGCGATCGCTATCCGCAGGTGCTGTTCGATCTGGAGGTGTTGTCCAGGGGCGGACTGCCGGGCCGGGTGCTGCGGCGAATGGAGCGCGGACTCTATCGCGGGGCTGCTGGCGTGCTGGTCGCTACCAACGGATTGGCAAGGCAGATTCGGCAAGACCTTTCCCTGGACGTGGCGGTGCAGCGCAACGGATACGACGCCGATGCCTTCGCTCGTTTCCCGGTCGGCCGACCGAGCCCATCCGGGCCGCCGCGCCTGCGCATCCTGGTCCATGGCCTGTTCGGCAGACTGTTCGATGACGCTTCGTTCCTGGCGCTGGCGGTCAGGTGCGCCGAGCACGCCGCGCCGCACGAATTCGTTCTCGCAGGCTATGGACCCGGTTTGGAGCCAGTGCGGCAGGCAGGCCTGCCCAATGTGCGCTGCCTCGGGCAGCTCGATCACGCGGCCATACTGGACTTGCTCGAGCAAGTGGACCTGGGGCTTTCGCTGCACACGGAGCAGGCGGGGAACACGTTCCCGGTAAAGGTGTTCGAGTACATCGGTGCCGGCCTGCCGTGCGTGGTCATGCCCCGAAGCGAGGCGGGTGTCGAGGTGGAAGCGTCCGGCATGGGATGGACGTTTGCTGCCGGCGAATGGGAAGCCTGCGCGGAACTTGTTGCGCGGCTCAGCCGCCATCCCGAAATGCTGCGGCAGGCAGCCGCGCGGGTGCAGGCCGAGCGGTTTCGATATTCGCGCCAATACCAGTCCGGCGCGCTGGTTGAAGCCGTGGCGCGCATTCGCCCGCCGATCGCGGATCGGGAGCGATCGGCTTGATCGTCAGCGCGCCCCGAATCCCGTCAGGATCGTCTTCACGGTCTTGGCCACGATCAGCAGATCCAGCGCGATCGAATAGTGGCTGACGTAGTACAGGTCGTACTGCAGTTTCAGGTTGGTCTCGCCGGCGGAGGCCGCGTACCCCTGCATGACTTGGGCCCAGCCGGTCAGGCCCGGGCGGACCAGGTGCCGATAGGGGTAGCTCGGGATCTCGATGGCGAACTGCTCCACGAAGGTGTGCTGTTCCGGCCGGGGGCCGATCAGGCTCATGTGGCCGAGCAGCACGTTGACGAGTTGCGGGATTTCGTCGAGCCGGCTCTTGCGCAGGAATCGCCCGAGCCGCGTGACGCGCGCGTCGTTCCGCTGCGCGAACCGGGCTTCGGCCTGCGGCGCCTGGGCGGTCATGGTCCGGAACTTCCAGATGCGGAACGGCTTGCCGTGCCAGCCGGTGCGCATCTGGCTGAAGAGGGCGGGACCGGGGGAGTCGAGCCGGATGCCCAGTGCCACCAGGGCGCCCAACGGCACCCACAGCGGCGCCAGCAGAAGCACCACCGCGCAGTCGGCGATGCGCTTGACGGTGTCGTAGGCGGGGTTACCGTCCGGCTGCCACAGGGGGTCGGTCAGCGCTTCACGGGATTTCCTCCCGGTGAACGATTCGGCCAGGTACGCCACGGCGTAGAGCCGCACGTGCTGCAGCTTGAGTTGGGCCAGTTGCTGCGCCTGCTCGGCCGAATCCGGCTGCCGGATGATCAGCGCGCCGTTGCACGCGGGCATGGGTTGGGCGGCGTCGGGCCAGTGGACGAACTCGACCTGGCGCTCGATGCGGTGGCGCTGCCGCCCGAGCTGGGCCAGCAACTGCTGCGGGGCGTCGGCCTCCAGGTGCACCAGGCGCAGCTTCTGGCGCCGTTGGGCGCGCCGCTCCATCATCCAGAACCACGCGACGGTCAGCGCCATGGCCGTCAGCACGGCGCCGCGGGAATAGCGCTGCTGCATGAGAGCGAACCCCAGGATGAGGATGAGATAGGGCGTCAGGGTGTTGATGAGCACCATGCTGAACTGTTCCGCCGCGGGCAGGTGCACGGCGCGGTAGATCAGATGGGCCGCCAGCAGATAGGGCAGGATGCTCCACAGAATGGTTTGCGGGAACAGGTTGGAAACCATGTCCGCGTGCTGCAGGGCACGCCCGGCCAGCCAGGCCAGGCCGAGCAGCGGGAGTCCGCCCAGCGTCGCCACCAGGTGGTGGGTGCGTCTGACGGCATGCTGCGAGGCGAGTCGGGGCTTGCGTTTCAACCTGGGTTCAATGGGTGCGTGGTGACGGTATCGCCGCGTCGGTGCCGGCCGCTGGGATTGTAAGAGCCTGTTCACGAGCTACAAGGGGCCGCGCAAGCGCCTTTTCGGGATGGGCTGCTAGGCGCAAAACGCA
>CAZFOT010000035.1:0-22292 GCA_964520365.1 uncultured Hydrogenophaga sp. | reverse complement strand
CCCTCAAGGGGGCGGCACCAGCGGCCCGGCAAAGCCGGTTCCGCGGTGCCTCTGGGTGGGGGCGCTCCATGCGCTGCGGGTCGCTCGGTGGTGCACTGAGATGGCTGGCGATCAATCGAGTGCCGGTGGTTCGCCATCCGTATCGGCCGGCTCGCCCGCGGCAGTGTCCTTCGGCTCGTGGGTCCATTGCCACAGCAGTTGCGCGACCTCGTCCAGTCCCTGCTTCTTGAGGGCGGAGAACAGCCTGGCTTCGCCCCCACCGCACTGGAGCCGGGCGATCGACAGCGCCTTGGTGGCTTCCGCGCGGCTGAGCTTGTCGGCCTTGGTCAGCAGCACCAGGAACTTCAGTCCCTGCTCCACCCGGGGCCGGATCACCTCCAGCAGGATTTCGTCCAGTTCGGTCAGACCCAGCCGCGGATCGCACAGCAGCACCACCGCGCGAAGGTTGGGCCGTGTCATGAGGTAGTTGCCCATCACCCTTTGCCAACGCAGCTTGGCCTCCCTGGGGACTGCGGCATAGCCATAGCCTGGCAGGTCGGCCAGCACGGCGTCGTGCACCCCCTGCTTGCCCAGCGAGAACAGATTGATGCTCTGGGTGCGCCCCGGGGTCTTGGACGCAAAGGCCAGCCGCTTCTGCTGGGTCAGTGTGTTGATGCAGGTCGATTTGCCGGCGTTGGAGCGTCCGACGAAAGCCACCTCGGGCAAGTCCAGCGCCGGCAGGTGTTCGAGTTGCGGCGCGGTGGTGAGAAAGCGCGCCGTGTGCAGCCAGCCGTGCGCGATCTTGGGATCCGGAGGCGATGCGAGACTGGGTTTTTCAGCGTCTTTCACCGCGTCGCGGGCTCCGCCGGCGACAAGAGCGGGGCCGGGGGCTGGAGTGGGGTATTCGGTCATTCAGGGGTTTTCTCAATGGGGCATTGTAAAATCGATCGGCTAAGACCAGAAAAACAGAAAAACCGAGAATCCCACCAACCCGAATTCGTCGGCACCGACGTCCGCCCTGTCATGAAATTGCCCGTTTCGTTTCTTTGCGCCGCTGCAGCGGCTTTGTCGTTCAGCGCTCATGCCCAAGCCGTCAAGCCTGACCTGGGCAAGGGGGCAACCCTGTTCGGACAAGTGTGCGTGGCGTGCCACGCCGCAGACGGCAATTCCAGCACGCCCGCGAACCCCAAGCTGGCGCAGCAGCATCCCGAATATCTGATCAAGCAGTTGCAGGAGTACAAATCGGGCAAGCGCAACAACGCCATCATGAAGGGCTTCGCCAGCAACCTGTCCGACGAGGACATGCGCAACGTCGCTTTCTGGCTGGCGAACCAGAATGCAAAGACCGGCTTTGCACAGGACAAAGACCTGGTGCGCCTGGGTGAGCGCATCTACCGCGGCGGCATTGCCGGTCGCCAGATCGCCGCGTGTGCCGCTTGCCATGGTCCCGCGGGCTCGGGCACCCCGGCGCAATATCCCCGTCTGGCCGGACAGCATGCCGAATACACCCGGGACCAGATGAACCAGTTCCGCAGCGGCGCGCGCAAGAACAGCGAGCAGATGGCGCAGATCGCGGCCCACCTGACCGACCAGGAAATCCAGGCCGTCTCCGACTACATCGCCGGCCTGCGCTGAAGGCTGGGGTAACCCCGGTGGAGGCTTGGATATAAGTCATCAATAATATTTGGCGGCACAATGCACGGACCTGGCATCGTCCATTGAACCCGCTGGCAACAACCGCATCACATGGGAGGCGCGTTCTGGTTCTGCCAGGCACGCCTTTTTTCTTGCCCCATCCTCATCGGCCCTCATGACCTTCTCCACCCAGGGAATGCAGCTTCGCACTGGCTCGCGGTTCGTCAGCGATCTGGTGGAGTTGCTGTCGTCCATGCGCTTTGCCATTTCGCTGCTCACGGTGATCTGCGTGGCGTCGGTGATCGGCACGGTGGTCAAGCAGCACGAGCCGCTGAACAACTACGTCAACCAGTTCGGCCCGTTCTGGGCCGACGTCTTTGCCAGCGCCGGTCTTTTCTCCGTCTACAGCGTCTGGTGGTTCCTGACCATCCTGGCCTTTCTGGTCGTCAGCACCAGCCTGTGCATCGCCCGCAACACGCCCAAGATCCTGGTTGATTTCAAGGCGTTCAAGGAAAACATCCGGGAGCAGAGCCTGAAGGCGTTCCCGCACCGGGCCGAAAGCGCGCTGGGCGAGCAGCCTGAAGCCGCGGCCCACCGCATCGGACAGGCCCTGCTGGGCTCGGGGTGGAAGGTCAAGCTGCAGTCGCGGGAAACGCCTTCGGGCGTGGGCTGGATGGTGGCGGCCAAGACGGGCACCGCCAACAAGATCGGCTATCTCGCCGCGCACAGCGCCATCGTGCTCATCTGCATCGGCGGATTGCTCGACGGCGATCTCGTGGTGCGGGCGCAGATGTGGTTCAACGGCAAGACGCCTTTCATGGGCGGCGGGCTGATCGCCGACGTGCCTGCCGAGCACCGCCTGTCCGCCAGCAACCCCACGTTCCGGGGCAACCTGCTGGTCACGGAAGGCACCACGGCCGGTACCGCCATCCTGGCCCAGCCCGCGGGCGTGCTGCTGCAGGACCTGCCGTTTCGCGTGGAGCTCAAGAAGTTCATCGTCGAGTACTACGACACGGGCATGCCCAAGCTGTTCGCCAGCGACATCGTGATCCACGACAACGAAACCGGCGAACGCAAACCGGCCAGGGTGGAGGTCAACCACCCCGCGAGCCACCGAGGCATCAACATCTACCAATCCAGCTTTGACGACGGCGGGTCCCGCGTCAGGCTGCAGGCGGTGCCCCTGACCCGGCCCACGCGCCCGTTCGAGGTCGAAGGTGTGATCGGCGGGTCGAGCGCCCTGAGCAATGGCGACGAACGTCTGACGCTCGAGTACACCGGCCTGCGCGTGATCAACGTCGAGAACTTCGGCGAATCGGGCAATGGCCAGGAAGTGGACGTGCGCAAGGTCGATCTGCGCGGCGCCATCGAGAGCCGGCTGGGTTCGGGCCACAAGACCGTGACGGAGAAAGTGCTGCGCAACGTGGGTCCGAGCATCACCTACAAGCTGCGCGACTCGGCCGGGCAGGCCGTCGAATACCACAACTACATGCTCCCCATGGAGCTCGACGGCATGCGCATGTACCTGCTGGGCTTGCGCGAAAACCCTTCGGATGCGTTCAGGTACCTGCGCGTTCCGGCCGACGAGCGGGACGCCCTGGACGGGTTCGTCCGCCTGCGCGCTGGCCTGGCCAGCGAGGAGATGCGGGCCGAGGCGGTGCGGCGCTACGCCGAGCAAGCGGTCGAAGGCGGGCGGGCCGATCTGGCGCAGGCCCTGATCGCCTCGGCATCCCGCGCCGTGGGCCTGTTCGCCGGCGCCGAGCCGATCGAAATGCCGGCGTCCATGCAGACCGCCCCGGGGATGCCGCCGATCCTGGGTGGCTTGCCGGCCCTGTCCTCGTTTCTCGAAGCCAATGTGCCGGCCGAGGAAAGGGAGCGGGCGAGCGACGTGCTGGTGCGCATCCTCAACGGCGTGCTGTTCGAGTTGATGCAGCTCACTCGCGAGCGCGAGGGCCTGCCGCCGATGGAGCGCGACGAGTTCACGCAGCAGTTCATGACCGCCGCGGTCATCAGCCTGAGCGACAGCTTCCTGTATCCGGCGCCCATGACATTCCAGCTCAAGGACTTCGAGCATGTCCAGGCCAGCGTGTTCCAGGTGGCGCGCGCGCCGGGCCAGAACATCGTGTACCTCGGCTGCCTCTTGCTGATCGTGGGCGTTTTCGCCATGCTCTATGTGCGCGAGCGGCGGCTGTGGGTCTGGCTGGCCCCAGCCTCGGAGGAGGGGACGCAGGCCAGCATGGCCTTGTCGACCAACCGCAAGACGATGGAAGCCGACCGCGAGTTCGATGTCTTGAAAAGCCAGTTGTTGAAGGTGCACCCATGAACACGACCACCGCCACCCGCACGATCGAGCTGAAGAAGGAGAGCGGCGCATCGGGCATCGGGCCCGGCTATTTCGCCCGCCGCGACGTCTGGGACTGGTTGTTCGCCTTGCTCGTGGTTGCCGGCGGTGCGTGGGCGTTCTTGCAGTACCACCACGCGATGGACGGCTACGAGAAAGCGATTCTCGTGGGCACCTTGCCCTCGGTGATCTGGCTCGCGTGGTTCTGGCGGCCGTTGCGGGCGCTGGTGGCCGCGGTGGCGGTGCTGGCCTTGCTGGCGATCTGGCTGTACCAGGCGCCCGGTGGCGGCGCCGATCTGGCCCGGGCCGATTCGGCGTTCCTGCTCAAGTATTTCATCTCCAGCCAGTCGGCGATCCTCTGGATGAGCATGCTGTTCTTCATGAGCACCGCCTTTTACTGGCTGGGCATGTTCACCCGGGCCGGCGATACCTTCGAACTGCTGGGCTCCCGCATGGCCTGGGTGGCCGTGGTGCTGGCACTGGTGGGCACCATGGTGCGCTGGTACGAGAGCCATCAGATCGGCCCCGACATCGGGCACATACCGGTCAGCAACCTCTACGAAGTGTTCGTGCTGTTCTGCTGGATGACCGCCACTTTCTACCTGTATTACGAAGACCAGTACAGGACGCGGGCCATGGGCGCCTTCGTAATGCTGGTGGTCAGCGCGGCCGTGGGGTTCCTGCTCTGGTACACGGTGGTGCGCGAGGCGCACGAAATCCAGCCTCTGATCCCCGCGTTGCAGAGCTGGTGGATGAAGCTGCACGTGCCGGCCAATTTCGTCGGCTATGGGACGTTCGCCATCGCCGCCATGCTCGCCTTTGCCTACCTCATCAAGCAAAGCGCCGGCGAAACCCGCTGGTACAGGCTGGCGCCCCTGTGGCTGCTGGGCGTGGTGCTGTGCCTGGAGCCGCTGGTGTTTCGCCAGTCCTCGCTGGACAAGGGCGGCAGCTACTGGTTCATCTATTTCGGCGTCTCGGCGCTGATCGTGGGCGGCATCCTGGTGGCGCGCAAGCGCATCGCCGGGCGCCTGCCCACCTTCGAGGTGCTGGACGACGTGATGTACAAGGCCATCGCCATCGGCTTTGCCTTCTTCACCATCGCCACCGTGCTGGGCGCGCTGTGGGCCGCCGAGGCTTGGGGCGGCTACTGGGGCTGGGACCCGAAGGAGACCTGGGCGCTGATTGTCTGGCTCAACTACGCCGCCTGGCTGCACATGCGCCTGATGAAGGGATTGCGAGGCACGGTGGCCGCTTGGTGGGCCTTGGTCGGGCTGGCCGTCACGACGTTTGCCTTCCTGGGGGTGAACATGTTCCTGTCGGGCCTGCACAGCTATGGCGAGCTCTGAAACGGTGTGAATGAAGCCGCCATGCCGATCTTTGGGGGCATGGCACTGCAAGGCGGGCAACGGACCGGAACTTTGAAAGAATAGGGCGATTCGTACGGCCCATC
Organism: uncultured Hydrogenophaga sp.; assembly: GCA_964520365.1. Lineage (GTDB taxonomy): Bacteria > Pseudomonadota > Gammaproteobacteria > Burkholderiales > Burkholderiaceae_C > Hydrogenophaga. The sequence continues at coordinate 16,887 of CAZFOT010000035.1, read as the reverse complement.
GGTCACGAAGGAGCCTCTCATGATCACTCGTTCCTCGAACGACGGTTTCCAGCACCCGCTACCCAGCGAAATCACCTCCCGTTCCGCTTACCTGCGCAGGCGCGATTGGCTGCGCCGGATCGCCCTGGGGGCGGCGGGCGCTTCCATGGCATCGTGGGCTGCCCGGGAGGCTCTTGCACAAGCAGCGGACTCCCGTCCGGGCAAAGGCGCTGCGCTGTCCGGCGCAAGGTCCAGCGTGTCCGGGGCCACCACGCTGGAAGCGCTCACCAGCTACCAGCACGCTTCCAGCTACAACAATTTCTACGAATTCGGGACCGACAAGTCCGATCCCGCGCGCCTTGGCGGCACCCTGAAGACGCGCCCCTGGACGGTGGCCGTGGAGGGTCTGGTCAACAAACCCCGCACCTACGATCTCGATGACCTGCTGAAGCTCGCGCCGATGGAGGAGCGCGTCTACCGGTTGCGTTGCGTGGAAGGCTGGTCGATGGTGATTCCCTGGGTCGGATATTCGCTGCTGGAACTGGTCAAGCAGGTTCAGCCCCAGGGGAGTGCCAAATACATTGAATTCGTCACGCTCGCGGACCGGGACATGATGCCGGGACTTCGCTCGAACGTTCTTCTGTGGCCCTATGTGGAGGGCTTGCGCATGGATGAGGCGTTGCACCCCCTGGCCATGCTGGCTTTCGGCATGTACGGTGAAATCCTGCCCAATCAGAACGGTGCGCCAGTCCGGCTGGTGGTGCCATGGAAGTACGGATTCAAGAGCGGCAAGTCGCTGGTGAAGATCCGCTTCACCGACAAGGAACCCAGCACCTCATGGCACCTGGCGGCGCCGCAGGAATACGGTTTCTATTCCAACGTCAATCCCGACGTTTCCCATCCGCGCTGGAGCCAGGCCACCGAACGCCGCATTGGCGAGGCGGGAGGGCTTCTGGCCAAGCGCCGCAAGACGCTGATGTTCAACGGATACGAACCCCAGGTGGGGCAACTGTACGCCGGCATGGACCTGAAAAAGCTCTACTGATACCCCGGCACGCCCTCGCATGCAGCACGCCACCTCTTCCGGCGCCAAGGCCGCGCCTGAACGGTCACCCTCGGCAAGGGCCGGATGGGCCAACCGCTGCCTGATGCATCGGGCGGCCAAGCCCGTGCTTTTCCTGGCCGCCTGCCTGCCTGCCGTGTGGTTGTGCTGGGCCGCCGTGAGCGACCAACTGGGGGCGAACCCTGCGGAAGCCTTGATCCGCTCGCTGGGTGACTGGAGCCTTCGTTTTCTGGTTCTCGTGTTGCTCGTGACGCCTTTGCGCACCCTTGCCGGCTGGCCCGCGCTGGCCCGGATAAGGCGCATGATGGGGCTGTTCGTGTTCTTCTATGCGAGTCTGCATCTGACGGCCTACGCCTGGTTCGACATGGGGCTCGACATGGGCGCCGTGGTCGAAGATGTGCTCAAACGCCCGTTCATCCTGGTCGGCATGACGGCCTGGATCCTGCTTCTGTCCATGGCGGCCACCTCGTTCGATGGTGCGATCCGGGCGCTGGGCGCGCTGCGCTGGCGATGGCTGCACCGCAGTGTGTACGTGGTGGCGGGCTTGGCCGTCCTGCACTTCTTCTGGATGCGCAGCGGCAAGAACGACCATGCCGAGGTGGTGGTGTACGCCGCCATGCTCGGCTCGCTGCTGGGCTGGCGTCTCTGGCACAGGCTTCGCGCGGCCGTCGGCCGCCGCTGAACCGCCCTGGGAAGGCGTGCCTGGCTCAGCGGGGAAGATCGATTTCTTCCTGCAACGGGCCGGGCTGGAGGGCGCCGGGCGCCGTCGCGGGCGCAGCGGGGTTGCCCGTGGGCAGGTACAAAGGCCCCTTCTGGCCGCACCCGGACACCAGCAACCCGCCCAGGAGCAGGGCAAACGAACAAGCCGCGCCTCTGAATGCAGCGGCCACGCCTAGAATCCGGTTCCTTGTATTCATTCGCGCATTGTAGTAATGACCGACACCGAGTATCTCGACCACGCCGAAGCGTTGCTGCGCCGCATTGAACTGGCTTGCGACCGGATCAATGACACCAGCGATGCCGATGTCGACAACCAACGGGTGGGCGGGATGATCACGCTCACGTTTCCCAATGGCAGCCAGATCATCGTGAATCTGCAGAAGCCGCTGCAGGAGATCTGGATGGCCGCGCGCGCCGGCGGCTTTCACTACCGGTTCGACGGCCAGCGCTGGATGGACACCAAGGACCACGGCGAATTCTGGGAACACCTTGGCCGTTTCGCCAGCGAGCAGGCCGGCACGGAGCTGGACTTCAGTTCCTGAACAGATCCAGGATGCTGCGCCGGTCCTCGGACCGCAGCGGCGTGGCCGGCGGCGCGGTGCTCTCCGTGCCGCCGCCAAAGAGACCGGGATCGGGGGCCTGCCCCGGCCAGGGGTCGTCCAGCCCGATGCCGTGGACACTGTTGCCTGGCCCGAATTCTTCGTAGTACCACTCGCCACCGACCCTGATCACGCCGCGCGGTTGCGTGTACGAGGCCGCGGGCACGCCTTTGAGCGCCTCGGACATGTAAGTCATCCAGATTGGCAGGCTGAGTCCGCCGCCGGTTTCCCGGCTGCCCAGGTTGCGCGGCGTGTCGTAGCCGACCCAGGTCGCCGCCACCACCGATGGCTGAAAACCCACGAACCAGGCGTCGACGGAGTCGTTGGTGGTGCCCGTCTTGCCGAAGAGATCGGGTCGGCCCAGCGACTGCGCCCGCGCCGCGGTGCCCGAGCGCGTGATCTCCTGCAGCAGGCTGTTCATGATGAAGGCGTTGCGCTCGTCGATGACCCGCCGCGAATCGTCCAGCACCGGCGGTGTCGCCTCGAAGAGCACCTTTCCCTTGTGGTCGGTCACCCGCGAAATCAGGGACGGGGCGACGCGGTAGCCACCATTGGCGAACACGGCGTAGCCGATGGCCATCTGCATCGGCGTCACCGCGCCGGCGCCAAGCGCCATCGTGAGGTATGGCGGGTGCTTCTCCGCGTCGAATCCGAATCGCGACACCCAGGATTGCGCGCTTTGCGTGCCAACCAACTGCAGGATGCGAATGGACACCATGTTCTTGGACTTGGCCAGCGCCCGGCGCACCGACATCGGTCCGTCGAACTGGCCGTCGTAGTTCTTGGGTTCCCAGGGTTTTCCACCCGTGTCGCTCGCGCTGTAGAACAAGGGCGCGTCGTTCACCACGGTCATCGGCGAGACGCCCTTTTCCAGCGCGGCGGAGTAGATGAAGGGTTTGAAGCTCGACCCTGGCTGCCGCCAGGCCTGGGTCACGTGGTTGAACTTGTTCTTCTGGAAGTCGAAGCCGCCGACCAGCGCCCTCACGTGGCCGGTGCGCGGGTCCATGGCGACCAGTGCCGCTTCCACCTCGGGCAACTGGGTGATGCGCCACGATTTCTCGCCGGTACTGACCACGCGAATCACCGCGCCCGGGCGGAGCTTGATGTTGGGGCCGGCCTTGTCCGAGAGGCCGGAGCGCGCCGGGCGAAGACCTTCGCCCGTGATCTCGAAAGGCTCGCCGTCCTGGCGAACCGCCACGACCTTGCGCGGACTGGCCTCCAGCACCACCGCAGAGAGCAGGTCGTCGTTGTCGGGGCGGTCGTTGAGGGCGTTGTCGATGGCATCGTCCCGGGCATCCGGATCGGACGGCAAGTCGATGAAGAGTTCCGGCCCCCGGTAGATCTGGCGGCTCTCGTAGTCCAGCACGCCCTTGCGAACCGCCCGGTAGGCGGCCTGCTGCTCGTTGGCCTGCAAGGTGGTGGTGACGATGAGGCCGCGCGTGTAGGCCTCGTCGCCGTATTGCGTCACCATGGCCTGCCTGACCATCTCTGCGGCGAATTCGGCATGGATCCGGCTTTGCGCCACCCGCTGGATCACCAGCTTCTCATCCCTGGCCTCCTGGGCCTGGGCGGCCGTGATGAACCCGTTCTGCTCCATCCGGTCGATGATGTGCCGCTGCCTGGCGCGCGCGCGCTTGGGGTTGGAGATGGGGTTGTATGCCGATGGCGCCTGTGGGAGGCCAGCGAGCATGGCTGCCTCCGCCACGGATACGTCCTTCAGCGGTTTTCCGAAATAGGTTTGCGAGGCGGCCGAGAACCCATAGGCGCGCTGTCCAAGAAAGATCTGGTTCATATAGATCTCCAGAATCTGTTCCTTGGTGAGCATGTGCTCGAGCTTGAACGTCAGGAGCACCTCGTAGATCTTGCGCGTGTAGCTCTTCTCCGCCGAGAGGTAGACGTTGCGCGCCACCTGCATGGTGATGGTCGACGCCCCCTGGCTCTTGGCTCGCCCGAGATTGGCCAGCGCCGCGCGCACCATGCCCCTGTAGTCCACGCCGCTGTGCTCGAAAAAGCGTGTGTCCTCGATGGCCAGGACGGCATGGATCACCACGTCCGGTATCTCCCGGATGGTCAGCAGGTTGCGCCGTTCCTCACCGAACTCCTGGATGAGCCGGCCGTCCGCCGAGAGCACGCGCAGCGGGAGCTTGGGCCGGTAGTCGGCAAGGCTCGTGACGTCGGGCAGGTTGGGGTAGGCGACCGCGAGCGCGATGGCAACGGCCATCATCAATCCGGCCAGGCCCGCTGCCGCCAGTCCGGCCATTCCTACCACAAGGCGAATCAGCCACCACAACGCGGGATGGTCCCTCCATACTGGTTTTCGGAGCTTTCGAGGCGCGGCGGTTTGATCGTTGGGCATGCAATGAATCGGTAGATGTGCGGCAGATTATAAAAATCGCGCTGCCGTCCTGGTGCTGGTGAGGACTCACTTGACAAGCGCTCTCGCGTGGCTCAGGGCAGACCCAGTCGTAACCTTCGACAAGCAAGCGTTAAAAAATGCGTATGCTTTTGGCAACGCTCCATTCTCTTCCAAGGACAAAATGTCTTTGCTGGTCAAGGGGCTTGCTGCTAGCATTCAAGTGAATTCTTAAGTTTTGCGCCTTCGGGCGCGTTCTATTCTGGGGGCCACCTTGATCTCATTGGGGTCGTTATTCAGCCGGGAAGCGGCGCCATTGCTGGGGATCGACGTGAGTTCCTCCAGCGTCAAATTGGTCGAACTCAGCCGCAACCGGGCCGGGGATCTGGTGCTCGAGCGTTGCGCCATGGAACCGCTCGAACGCGGATGGATCACGGACGGCAACATCGAGAAATTCGACGAGGTGGCCGACGCGGTCCGGCGCGTGGTGCGAAAAAGCGGGAGCAAGACCAAGAACGTGGCGCTCGCGCTGCCGGCCGCCGCGGTGATCACCAAGAAAATCATCCTGCCAGGCGGGCTGTCGGACAAGGAACTGGAGGCCCAGGTCGAATCGGAGGCCAATCAGTACATTCCCTTCTCGCTCGATGAAGTGAGCCTGGACTTCTGTCTCATCGGGCCCAGCGCCAATTCCGTGGGCGACGTGGAGGTCCTGATTGCGGCTTCGCGCAAGGAAAAGGTGTCCGATCGCCAGGGCCTGGCCGAGGCTGCCGGGCTCAAGCCGGTGGTGATGGACGTGGAGTCCTACGCATCGCGAATGGCCGCGGGGCGGGTCATGGAGACCTTGCCGAACCAGGGGGTCGATTCCCTGGTGGCCTTGTTCGAAGTGGGCGCCTTGACCACCAGCATGCAGGTCATCCGCAACGACGACGTGCTTTACGAGCGCGATCAGGCCTTCGGCGGCGCGCAATTGACGCAATTGATCGTGCGGCAGTACGGATTCTCGTCCGATGAGGCAGAGGCCAAGAAGCGGTCCGGAGACCTGCCCGACGATTACAGGTCCGCCGTCCTGGAGCCATTCATCGAGAGCATGGCGCAGGAAATTGGCAGGGCGCTGCAATTCTTCTTCACGAGCACGCCTCACAACAAGGTGGATCACATTCTGCTGGCGGGCGGCAGCGCGTCCTTGCCCGGCCTGACGGAAGCCATCACGCACCAGACCTCGTTTGCCTGCATGGTCATCAATCCTTTCGATGCCATGGACATGGCGCCGTCCATCCAACCCCGCAAGATTGCCCGTGAGGCGCCTTCCTACCTCACTTCAACTGGCTTGGCGTTGCGGAGGTTCTACCAATGATCCTGATCAATCTGTTGCCTCATCGAGAGGCCGCGCGCAAAAAGCAAAAAGATCAGTTCTTCACCCAACTGGGCCTGTCCGCCTTGCTCGGCGGCATCATCTGCGGGGTCGTGTTCACCTGGTACCAGGGGCAGATCGCCAATCAGGAGTCTCGCAACAGCTTTCTGCAGCGGGAGATTGCGCGTCTGGACGAGGAAATCAAGGACATTGCCGGCTTGCAGCGTGAAATTGCTTCATTGCGCGCGCGCCAGACCGCGGTGGAGGATCTTCAGGCCGATCGGAATCTGCCGGTTCACCTGCTTGACGAACTGGTCGCCCAGTTGCCGGACGGCATTTATCTGAGGACCATGAAGCAGGAGGGGCAAAGCGTGCTGCTGACGGGGGTGGCCCAATCGCAGGAGCGTGTGTCGGAGCTGTTGCGCAATCTTGCCAACCAAAGCCCCTGGCTGACCCGGCCGGAGCTGATCGAAATCGTGGCGGCCAATGTCGCCGTCAACAACCGGGAACAGCGGCGGGTATCCAATTTCACCGTCAGGGTGGCGCTTCAGCGTCCCACGTCGAAGGACTCTGGTGGAATTGCGCCAGGAACCGCGCCAGGCACGGCTGGGAAAGTTTGACCGAGGTTACCGCACACCATGGCTAAATCGAAATCAATCCATCTGGATTTCAGGAAAATCCAGGACCAGTTGCGAAGCCAGTTCTCGGGACTGGACCCCAACGACCCCTCGCAATGGCCCTACCTGCCGAAAAACCTGCTGTACATCGCCGTCTGCGCCGCGGTGATCGCAGCCTTGTGGTTTGTCTGGCTGAAGGATGTGGACGAGGAACTCGTCACGGCAAAGAACCGGGAAACCCAGCTTCGGGAAACCTACCGCGGCAAGCTCGTGCAGGCCGTGAACCTCGATGCGCTGAGAAAACAGCTTGAGCAGGTTCAAACCTATGTGACGCAACTCGAGAAACAGTTGCCCAGCAAGGCGGAAATGGATGCCCTGCTGTCCGACATCAACCAGGCAGGGTTGGGGCGCAGCCTGCAGTTCGAGCTGTTCAGGCCTGGGCAGGTGGCCGTGAAGGAATACTACGCCGAGCTGCCCATCACCATCAAGGTGACGGGGGGTTACCACGATATTGGCCTGTTTGCCGCCGACATCGCCAATCTTTCGCGGATCGTGACGCTGAACAACCTTGCATTGACACCGGTGAGGGATCGCGAGGGCATATTGACCCTGGACGGGATTGCCAAAACCTTCCGCTACCTCGACGAGGAAGAGATTGCGCTGCAGCAAAAGGCGCAAACCGCCAAGGGAGCCAAGAAATGACTCCAGTGAATCCCTTGTCTCTGTTGGCCGTCGCCGCGCTTTCCATCGGATTGACCGGCTGTTCCTCGTCCAGCGAGGACGAGTTGCAGCAGTGGATGGTGAGCGAGAGGAACAGCATCCGCCCCAGCGTGACCCCGATTCCGGAGCCCTCCAAGTTCGATCCTCAACCGTATACGGGCGAACGCATGGAGGAGCCCTTCAGCGCCGCGAAGCTGGCCAGCATTCTGCGCAGCGGGCAAAGCGTTTCCCTGTCGAATTCCGCGTTGATCGAGCCGGAACTCAACCGGCGCAAGCAACCCTTGGAGGCTTTCCCGCTGGATGTGATGTCCATGGTCGGAAGCTTGAGCCAGCAAAGCCAGCTCGTGGCGCTGGTCAAGGTTGACAACCTGCTTTATCAGGTGCGTCCGGGGAACTATCTGGGTCAGAATTTCGGCCGGGTCGACCGCATCACCGAAACAGAGGTCATTCTGCGCGAGATCGTGCAGGATGCCGCAGGTGAGTGGACCGAACGGCCGGCAGCGCTACAGTTACAAGAGGAAGCCTCCAAATGAACAAGCAGAAAAAGAGCATGGTGTCCGTATTCATGGGCCGCCATATCGTTGCAAAGGGACTGGTCGCCGCGCTGGTTGCCGCCGGCGCCACCTGGGCGCATGCCCAGAATGCCATCAAGTCGCTGACCGGCGCTGTTCAAGGCGGGGTGGAGGTCATCCGCATAGAGACGAACGAGCCCATGGCGGCCATCCCCACCGGGTTCACCATCCAGTCCCCGGCCCGGATCGCGCTCGACTTTCCTGGCATGGCGAATGCCATCGGGCGCAATGCGATCGACCTGAACCAGGGGAATCTGCGCTCGGCCAACGTGGTGCAGGCAGGCGACAGAACCCGCGTGGTGATCAACCTCAAGCAGCCGTCCGCCTACCAGGCCAGCATCGATGGCAATGCGCTGGTCGTCGTGCTGGAGCGGTCGCAAACCGCGACCGTGGCGCCCGCTGAACCGCAGGCTTTCGCCGAAAGCCGGAACAACGAGGTGGCGCCTCTTCGCGACATCGATTTCCGCCGCGGCGCGGGAAGCGCCGGGCGCGTCGTCGTGGAACTGGCCAACAACCAGGTGGGTGTGGACATTCGCCAGCAAGGCCAGAATCTGGTCGTGGAATTCCTCAAGACTTCGCTTCCGGAAGGCCTGAGAAGGCGTCTGGACGTCACGGATTTCGGCACGCCGGTGGAGTCCATCGTCACCTCGCAGGCCGGCGACAGGGTCCGGATGGTGGTCAGCCCGAAGGGAAACTGGGAGCATTCCGCCTACCAGAGCGACAACCAGTTCGTGCTCGAAGTTCGCGAACAGTTGGTGGATCCCACCAAGCTGACCCAGGGGCCCGGCTACAACGGCGAGAAGCTGTCGCTGAACTTCCAGAACATCGAGGTGCGGTCGCTGCTCCAGGTGATCGCCGATTTCACCAACTTCAACGTGGTCACATCCGATTCGGTCACGGGCTCCGTCACGCTTCGCCTGAAGGATGTGCCATGGGATCAGGCGCTTGACATCATTCTCCAGGCCAAGGGCCTGGGGATGCGGAAGAACGGCAACGTGCTCTGGATCGCTCCCGGCGATGAAATCGCGGCGCGCGAGAAGCAGGAGCTCGAGTCCAGAGCGTCGCTGGAGAGCCTGGAAACCCTGAGAACCCAGGGCTTCCAGATGAACTATGCGAAAGCCGCCGATGTCGCCGCCCAGATCACGGCCACGGGTAGCGGGACAGGTGGCGGCAGCGGCCAGGGCGCCCAGAGCGCGCGGATTCTGTCGCCCCGGGGCAGTGTGATCGCGGAACCCCGCACCAACCAGTTGTTCGTGACGGACATCCCGTCCAAGCTCGAGCAGATCCAGGCCTTCATCACCAAGCTGGACATCCCGATCCGCCAGGTGCTGATCGAAGCGCGCATCGTGGAGGCGGACGATCGTTTCGGCCGGTCCATCGGCGTGCGCCTGGGCGGCAGCGACCTGCGCGGTGTGCGCGGCGGGCAACCGGGTTATCCCATCGGTGGGTCGGACCGCATCGCCATCGGCGGGAGCTACAACGCCGTCTCGAGCACCACGGTCGAGAGCGAGAACGTGCTGGACACCATCAACACGTCGTTCGTGAATCTGCCATCAACAGGCGCGGGGGGCTTCAACCCGGCGGCATTTGCAGTTTCGCTGTTCAGTTCGGCCGCCAACCGGTTCCTCAACCTGGAGATTTCGGCACTCGAAGCAGACGGACGAGGCAAGATCGTTTCCAGCCCCCGCATCGTGACGGCCGATCAGGTGAAAGCCTTGATCGAGCAGGGCACCGAGTACCCCTACCAGACCGCAACATCCAGCGGTGCCACGGCCATTGCATTCCGCAAGGCCAATCTGAAGCTGGAAGTGACGCCGCAGATCACGCCAGAAGGCAACATCATCCTGGACGTGGACATCAACAAGGACAGCCGCGGTGAAACCACCACGGCGGGCATCGCCATCAATACCAAGCACGTGCAGACCCAGGTCCTGGTCGAGAACGGGGGTACCGTGGTGATCGGCGGGATTTTTGAACTCATCGAAATCGATGACGTCACCAAGGTGCCGCTTTTTGGCGACATTCCGGTGCTCGGCAATCTCTTCAAGAACCGCAGCCGCACGGCCAACAAGTCGGAGTTGCTGGTGTTCCTGACGCCCCGCGTCATCACCGATCGCGGTGTGTCCCGTTGAGCCTTGTCCATTACCTGATGAACATTTGAGGATTTGTATGAAAGTTGCAAAGGCAATTGGCCTGATGGCCATGACGGTGGGGCTGATGAGCGCCTGCGGTGGCGGTGGAAACGAGGCGGGGGATGCCGGTGAAATGACGGTCAACCCGGCAGAGGTCAAGTACACGGTTCCGAGTTGTGGTGCTCGTGGTGTTGCCGATACCGTGTTCACCATCAACGGCGGGCAGAAGCCGTTCAGAATCCATGTTTCAGACCCGGACATCTTCGAGATCGGCATCCACGATGTCGTGAATGGCATTCGCCAGTATGTCCCGATCGTGCTGGGTAGTGATGCTGCCTACCGGCTCGATGGCAAGGATCCCCAGTTCGTGGTGAGGACCCGATTCGGGCGGGGCTGCGTGGACCCGTCAACGATCAATGTGCTGGACCATCATTCGAAGAGTTTTATCGTGGAAATGGTCATCGAGGCAGAAGAAGAGAACGTCACTCCGTGACGGTAGCTTGCCATTGGCCGCGACTTGCCGACGTTTTCTGGTTTGCGCGTAGAGACATTCGCCTGATTTACCGTTGCAGATGACCATCGTCGCCTTGGTCGGCTTACCCGGGTCGGGCAAATCGACTGTGGGACGCCAGTTGGCGCGGCGGTTCCATCTTCCTTTCGTGGACTCCGATGTGCGGATCGAGCAGCGCCTGGGTTGCTCGATCCGCGAATTCTTCGAGCGCGAAGGCGAGGATCGATTCCGGGACATCGAAGCCGACGAGATCGATCAGCTCACCCGGATGCCGGGGGGTGTTCTCTCCACCGGGGGCGGCTCCGTGCTCAGGGCCGAGACGCGGCAGCGCTTGCGGCAGCGCTGCCAGGTGGTCTACCTGCGCTCGTCGCCGGATGAGGTGTATCGGCGATTGAGGCACGACCGGAACAGGCCATTGCTCCAGGTGGCCGATCCCTTGGCGAAACTGCGCGATCTCTGCGATGCGCGTGATCCGCTATACCGCGAAACCGCTCATTACGTGATTGAAACGGGACGCCCTTCGGTGGCGACGCTGGTCAACATGATCGTGATGCAGCTGGAGTTGGCTGGCTGCCGCCCGGGCAGTCCCGCCGCATAGAAGCACCCGATCGGTCCCCGGAGCCGCAGTGCTCTAAACTCTGCCCATGAACGAGACAGATTCGCGGGCCGGTTCGGGATGCGTCGCCATTGACCTCGGCGATCGAAGCTACCGGATCCACATCGGCCCAGGCCTGCTGGGGTGTCCCGATGCCTTCGAGGGGTTGCCGGCTGCCAGCTCGGCATTGATCGTCAGCAATGAGACGGTGTCGCCCTTGTACGCCGGCCGCCTTGCAACGGCCCTGGCCGCGCGCCACCCCGTGGTGCACACCCTGGTGCTGCCCGATGGCGAGGTTCACAAGACCTGGGAAACGCTCAATGCCATCTTCGACGAACTGCTGAAGAAGCAATGCGACCGGAAGACCGTGCTCTACGCCCTGGGCGGTGGCGTCGTCGGTGACATGACCGGCTTCGCCGCGGCCTGCTACATGCGCGGGGTTGCGTTCGTCCAGGTGCCCACGACGCTGCTGGCGCAGGTGGATTCGTCCGTGGGCGGCAAGACGGGCATCAACCACCCCATGGGCAAGAACATGGTCGGGGCGTTTCACCAGCCCTTGCGCGTGATCTGCGACCTTGACACGCTCTCGACGCTGCCGGCGCGCGAACTGAGCGCGGGCATGGCCGAGGTCATCAAGTACGGCCCGATCGCGGACATGGCGTTCTTCGACTGGATCGAGGCCCATGTGGACGCCCTGATGGCCAAGGACGCCGCTGCCCTGACCCATGCGATCCGGCGCAGCTGCGAGATCAAGGCATGGGTGGTCGGGCAGGACGAGCGGGAGTCCGGGTTGCGGGCCATCCTGAACTTCGGGCACACCTTCGGGCACGCGATCGAGGCCGGCATGGGTTATGGCGCCTGGCTGCACGGGGAAGCGGTGGGCTGCGGCATGGTGATGGCCGCGCGCCTGTCGCTGGCGCTGGGCCTGGTGGACGAGGCGTTCCTGAAGCGGCTCGAATCCCTGGTGCAAAGGACTGGTCTTCCCACCGTGGCCCCGCTGCTGGATGCCGGGGACAACACGGGGAAGTACCTCGAACTGATGCGCGTGGACAAGAAGGCCGAGCGGGGCGCGATCCGGTTCGTGGTGATCGATGGTCCTGGCCGCGCCAACCTGCGCGAGGCGCCCGACCGGCTGGTGGCCGAGGTGATCGAGCGCAGCTGCGTCGCGCAATGAGTGCGCGCCAGGCGCCTTCGCACGCACGGCTTGCGCCGTACGCGAGCGACCCGGCGCGAAGCCGGGGCCGCAGGATCCCCGAGGCGGCCGCGCCGACCCGAACCGCGTTCCAGCGCGACAGGGACCGGGTCATCCATTCCACCGCGTTTCGCCGGCTGGTCTACAAGACGCAGGTGTTCCTGAACCATGAAGGCGATCTGTTTCGCACCCGCATGACGCATTCCCTGGAGGTGGCGCAACTGGGCCGGAGCATCGCCCGATCCCTGCAGCTCAATGAAGACCTGGTCGAGGGCATCGCCCTGGCGCACGATCTCGGGCACACCCCCTTCGGGCACGCGGGCCAGGACGCATTGAACGCCTGCCTGAAGGCCCTGCCCGATGGAGCCTCCGTGGGCGGGTTCGAGCACAACCTGCAGAGCCTGCGGGTGGTGGACTGGCTGGAAGAGCGCTATCCCGCATTCAATGGCCTGAACCTGTCGTTCGAGACCCGCGAAGGCATTTTGAAACATTGCTCGCGCGCCAACGCGCAAGTCCTGGAGCTGCGGGAACCGGGCGGGGTGGCGGCACGGTTCATCCATGGCGGCGCTCCTTCCCTCGAGGCGCAGCTTTGCAACCTGGCCGATGAAATCGCCTACAACGCGCACGACATCGACGACGGCGTGCGGTCCGGACTGCTGACGATGGAGCAGTTGGAAGAGGTTCCGCTGTTCGAGAAGCATCGTCGGGCGGCATTGGCCGCGCATCCCGGCCTTCGGGGGCGGCGGCTGCTCTTCGAGTCGATCCGGTTGATGTTGAGCGAGCAGGTCTACGACGTGATCGACACGACGCGCGAACGCATCGAGGCCGCGGGCGTCGAGCTGGCGGAAGACGTGCGTTCGCTTCCTCCCCTCGTGGGCTTTTCGGAAAGCATGCAGGCCGGCTCCAGCGCGATGAAGTCGTTCCTGTACCGGAATCTGTACCGCCACGCCCAGGTCATGGAGAACACGGCACGCGCCAAGCAGGTGGTCGCCGACCTGTTTGCCTTGTACCTGCGGCAGCCGGAAGAATTTCTCGAGGGGGGAGCCCCCGAACAGCAGCCCCTGGCGCGGACGGTGGCCGATCACATCGCGGGCATGACGGACAGATTCGCCATTCGCGAGCACGAGCGTCTGGTGGGGACATCGGTCTTCCGGTAGGGGGCTCAGGCGATGCCGGTTCCATCGACACCCCTGGGGTCGCGCGGCGTGGCGGCGCTGGTGGTGATCGTGGGCGTGACCTGCGCCTTGCATGTGGGCAAGCTGCCCGTCGCGATCCCGGTGCTGCAGGAGACCTTGGGGCTGACGCTGCTCGAAGCCGGGTTCCTGCTGTCCCTGGTGCAATTGGCGGGGATGCTGCTGGGCCTTCCCGTGGGCCTGATGGCGGATCGGTGGGGTGCCCGGCGCGTGATGCTGGCCGGCCTGGTGATTCTGGCGGCCGGCAGTGGGCTGGGAGCGCTGGCGCCTGACGTTCGTTTTCTCCTGGCCACCCGCGTGCTCGAAGGTGCGGGCTTCTTGCTGGCAGTGCTTCCGGCGCCCGCCTTGTTGCGCCAGCTGGTCCGGGAGCCCGCCGTGCTCGCCAGGGCACTGGGGTGGTGGGGCGCCTACATGCCGGTGGGGACCGCCCTGGCATTGCTGGCCGGCGTGCCCTTGCTGGCCTGGATGGGCTGGCGGTGGGCCTGGGTTTTCCTCGGGGCGCTGTCCATCGGTGCGGCCATCGGGTTGATCCGCGGTGTTCCCGCCGCCCGCGGCGCGGGAAGTCCGCCGGCGTTGCCGCTGTCCCTCTGGCCAAGGCTGCGGCGCACGCTCTCGGCACCCGGTCCCTGGCTGGTGGCCCTGGCTTTCCTGATGTATTCAGGGCAATGGATGGCGGTTATCGGCTTTCTCCCCACCATCTATACGCAAGCCGGCTATTCCGGCGCGGTGGCCGGTGGACTGAGCGCGCTGGCGGCGGGCATCAACATGACCGGAAACATCGGCGCGGGGCGATGCCTTTCGCGGGGGTTTCAACCGGGCGCGCTGCTGGCCGCCGGCTACCTCGCCATGGGGCTGGGGTCCGTGGTGGCGTTTGCCGGCACCGGCCATCCGGTCGCGCAATACCTGGCGGTCCTGGTGTTCTCGGGGCTGGGGGGCCTGATTCCCGGCACCCTGTTCGGCCTGGCGGTGGCCCTGGCGCCCGGTGAAGGCACTGTGTCCACCACGGTGGGATGGATGCAGCAGTTCTCATCGCTGGGACAGTTCCTCGGTCCGCCGCTGGTGGCGTGGGTGGCGGTGGTGATGGGCGGCTGGCATGCGACATGGCTGGTGACCGGCGCGTGCTCGATGGCGGGGCTCGTGCTGGCCTGGCGGCTGCAGCGGACATGGCGGGCGGTGACGTCGCGGTGAGGCGGCCGGCCGGCCCGCAATTGCATAATCCGCCCCACCGGTTACCGCGATAGGAGCTTCATGGCGCGCTTGCCCCGACTCACGATCCCTGGGGGTCTTCACCATGTGGTCCAGCGCGGCAACAACCGGCAGCCGATCGTGAAGACGGATGCCGACCGCCGCGTGCTGCTGGAGACGCTGGCCGAGCAGGCCCGCCAGTGCCGGGTGGCGCTTCACGCCTACGTCCTCATGGACACCTGTCTGCACCTGCTTGCGACGCCCGAGACCGGCGAAGGGGTCCCGCTGATGATGCAGGCGCTGGGACGCCGCTACGTGCGCTACTTCAACGACCTGCACCAGCGCAGCGGCACGCTCTGGGATGGGCGCTACCGTTCGACCGTGCTCCAGGCCGAGCGCCATTTGCTGCCCGCCATGTGCTATCTGGACCTCATGCCGGTGCGCGCGGGGCTCGTCGCCCAGCCGCGCCAATACCCATGGTCCAGCCACCGGCACCACATCGGCCAGGCCCAGGACAGGCATCTTTCGTCGCACCCGGTGTATTGGGGATTGGGCAACACACCATTTGCCCGCGAAGCGGCTTATGCCGCGCGGGTGGACGAAGGGCTGGCCGAGCAGCAGTGCGCGGAGATCGAGGCGTCGGTCATGCACGGTTGGGCCATGGGCAGCGCGGACTTCATCGCCGGCCTCCAGCAGCAGACGAAAAGACGCGTGAGCAAGGCCAGGGCGGGCCGGCCCGCCCTGCGATAGCTGCGCGGCCCCGGCGCGCCATGGCATTCCGGGCTGCCTGTCAGGCGATTAATATGTCCCTAATTAAATGGCTGCTTGATTTTGCGCTGAATAAATAAGAATCTGACCCCTATTTAAAGCCCTTGGCATTCTTGTTGCATTGCACTATGCTCTGCATCCCACGTTTTCCAGCCGCGCCCCAGAATGAAGAAGGAACAGCCATGACCACGGCCGCCGAGCAGCAGCATCTCCAGCAACAAGGGCTCTACGACCCGGCCCACGAGCATGACGCTTGTGGCGTGGGTTTCGTGGCACACATCAAGGGCGAGAAAAGCCATGCCATCGTGCAGCAAGGCCTCAAGATCCTTGAAAACCTCGACCATCGCGGCGCGGTGGGTGCCGACAAGCTCATGGGGGATGGCGCGGGCTTGCTGATCCAGTTGCCCGACGCGCTGTACCGGGAAGAAATGGCGGCCCAGGGGGTGACGCTGCCGCCGGCCGGTGAATACGGCGTGGGCATGATCTTCATGCCCAAGGAGCACGCCAGCCGCCTCGCCTGCGAGCAGGAAATGGAGCGCGCCATACGGGCCGAAGGCCAGGTGCTGCTGGGCTGGCGGGATGTGCCCGTCAACCGCGAGATGCCGATGTCGCCCACCGTGCGCAAGAAGGAACCGGTGATCCGCCAGGTCTTCATCGGCCGGGGCAATGACGTGATCGTGCAGGACGCGCTGGAGCGCAAGCTGTACGTGATCCGCAAGACCGCCAGCGCCAACATCCAGCGCCTCCGGTTGACGCACAGCAAGGAATACTACGTGGTCAGCATGAGCAGCCGCACCGTGGTGTACAAGGGCCTGCTGCTTGCGAGTCAAGTTGGTACTTACTTCAATGATCTGGAGGATGAACGGTGTGTGTCGGCGCTGGGCCTGGTGCACCAGCGTTTCTCCACCAACACCTTCCCCGAGTGGCCGTTGGCCCATCCGTACCGCTATGTGGCGCACAACGGCGAGATCAACACCGTCAAGGGCAATTACAACTGGATGAAGGCCCGCGAGGGTGTCATGAGCTCGCCTGTGCTGGGCGAAGACCTGAAAAAGCTGTATCCCATCAGTTTCGCCAGCCAATCGGATACCGCCACCTTCGACAACTGCCTGGAACTGATGACCATGGCGGGCTACCCGCTGGCCCAGGCGGTGATGATGATGATCCCCGAGCCGTGGGAGCAGCACACCACGATGGACGAGCGCCGCAAGGCCTTCTACGAATACCACGCGGCCATGATGGAGCCCTGGGATGGCCCGGCCTCGATCGTGTTCACCGATGGTCGCCAGATCGGTGCCACGCTGGACCGCAACGGCCTGCGCCCCGCGCGCTTCCTC
>CAZFOT010000034.1:22486-22862 GCA_964520365.1 uncultured Hydrogenophaga sp. | reverse complement strand
GCCGAACAGGTCGCCGACCACGTTCATGCCGTCCATCAGCGGGCCTTCGATCACGCCCAGCGGGCGCCCGCCTCCGGCCTCGATCTCGCGCCACATTTCTTCGGTGTCTTCGGTGATGAAATCGTTGATGCCGCGCACCAGCGCGTGGGAGAGGCGCTCGCGGATCGGCAGCGCGCGCCATTCGTTCTTCTTGCTGTCGTCCTTGGCCGAACCCTTGGCGCTCTCGGCCACGTCCACCAGGCGCTCGCCGGCGTCGGGCCGGCGGTTGAGCACCACGTCTTCCACGCGCTCGCGCAGCTCGGGTTCGAGTTCGTCGTACACGCCCACCATGCCGGCGTTGACGATGCCCATGTCCATGCCGGCTTGAATGGCGTGG
>CAZFOT010000034.1:0-22476 GCA_964520365.1 uncultured Hydrogenophaga sp. | reverse complement strand
TGGTACAGGAACACGGTGTGGATGGCCTCGCGCACCGGGTCGTTGCCCCGGAAGCTGAACGAGACGTTGGACACTCCGCCGCTGACCTTGGCACCCGGCAGGTGCTGCTTGATCCAGCGCGTGGCGTTGATGAAGTCCACCGCGTAGTTGTTGTGTTCCTCGATGCCGGTGGCGATGGCGAAGATGTTGGGGTCGAAGATGATGTCCTCGGGCGGGAAACCCACTTCGTCCACCAGCACGCGGTAGGCGCGCTCGCAGATCTCGATCTTGCGCTCGTAGGTGTCGGCCTGGCCTTTCTCGTCGAAGGCCATCACCACGGCGGCCGCGCCGTAGCGCTTGACCAGCCGGGCCTGGCGCTTGAACTCGTCCACGCCCTCCTTCATGGAAATCGAGTTCACCACGCCCTTGCCCTGCACGCAGCGCAGGCCGGCCTCGATCACGTCCCACTTGGAGGAATCCACCATCACCGGCACGCGCGCGATGTCGGGCTCGCCGGCGATCAGGTTGAGGAAACGCACCATGGCGGCCTGGCTGTCGAGCATGGCCTCGTCCATGTTGACATCGATGATCTGGGCGCCGTTCTCGACCTGCTGGCGCGCCACGGCCAGCGCCTGCTCGTACTCGCCGTTGAGGATCATGCGGGCGAAGGCCTTGGAGCCGGTGACGTTGGTGCGCTCACCCACGTTGACGAACAGGCTGCCTTCGCCGATGCGCAGCGGCTCCAGGCCGGAGAGCAGCATGGGCGGCACGTGGGAAGACGGGGAATCGGAGTCGGACATGGGGCTCACCAAGGCAGTTCGTGGAAAACAGACCGGTGAGCGCCGTTTGGGCCTGTTCGCGCCCACTCAAGCCTGACGCACGGTGGAGGCTGAAAACAAGCCCGCCGGCGCTGCAGCGCTCCTTGAGAAAGCAGGATTCTAGCCGTCAGCCCACCTCGACGATCAGGCCGGGATCGAAGTCCGCGTTCTCGCCCACGCCATTGCGCGCATAGCCCCGCGGGTTGCACACCACGCGGGTGCCGTTCACCCGGTAATCGAAGCTGTCGTGCATGTGTCCGTGTATCCATAGCTGTACCTTGTCGCCATCCAGAAGGTGTTCCACGTCGGAGGCGAAGCAGACGTTGAGCAAGGAATCGGCGAAGCGCGGATGGATGCTGCGTGCCGAGGGCGCGTGGTGCGTGATGACCACGGTCGGGCCGGGGTGCGGCCGGGCAAGCTGCCGGCGCAGCCAGGTCTCGTTGCGCCGGAAGAGCAGCGTGCAGTCCGTCGGCGTGAAGAGCGCCTGCCGCGCTTCGTCCAGGTGGATGCGGCTGTAGTCGCGCATGGCTTGCATGGCCGCTTCGGTGGCCGCATCCCGGGTCTCGCCATCGCCGAGCAGCAGGAAGTCGGTCCACAGGGTCGAACCCAGGAAGCGCACGCCCGAGATGACCACCGATTCGTTGTCCAGCACCCGCACCTGCGTGCCCTCGCAAAGATCCTTCAACTGGCTCGCCGTCGCGGCGATGCTGCCGCCGTAGAACTCGTGGTTCCCCAGCACGTACAGCGCCGGCTTGTCCAGCGCGCGCGCCCAGGCCGCAGCCTGCGCCGGGCGCGCGACGTCGCCCGCGAGCACGACAAGGTCGGCGTCGCTGCGGGGCGGCTCCAGGGCGCCTTGCCCGAGGTGAAGGTCGGACAGGATGTGAAGTTTCATGCGGTGTCGGCGGATCGTTGCCATTTATATCACAGCATGATATATTTTCCGAATGCCCAAAGCGCTGGAAAACCGCACGGATCGCAAGCTGCCCAAGCGCGACATCGAGGCCCTGGCCCAGTTCCGCTACCAGCTGCGCCTGTTCCTGCACTTCAGCGAAACCGCCGCCAGGGAGCACCAGGTCACACCGCTGCAATACCAGCTCATGCTCCAGATCGGCGGGTTTCCAGACCGCGACTGGGCCTGCGTGAGCGAGCTGGCCGAACGCCTGCAGTCCAAGCACCACGGGGTGGTGGCCCTGATCTCGCGCTGCGAGGCGCTGGGCCTGGTGTGGCGCCGGCCCAGCGAAGCCGACCTGCGCCAGGTGGAGGTTCGCCTGACGGCACTGGGCAAGCAGCGGCTCGACCAGTTGGCCCGCCTGCACCGCGACGAGCTCCAGACGCTGCGCCGCATCCTGGCCTTGCTCTCGACGGATGCAAAACCGCCACGGGACCACGCCGCGCCATGAAATGGTCCCTCTCCAATCAGGCCGACTGCGCCGCGCTGTGCCGGGCCCTGCTGGAACAGACGCAGGACGCCATCATCGTCCTGGACCGCGACGGCAACGTCAGGTTCTGGAACCGGGGGGCGGAAGTTCTCTTCGGCTACGGCTCCGCCGAGATCCTGGGGCACAGCCTGGACCTCGTCATCCCCGAGAAGCTTCGCCACGCGCACCAGGCCGGTTATCGGCAGGCGATGGCTTCGGGCCTGCTGCGCCACGAAGGCCGCATATTGACGACACGCGCGCAGAGCAAGTACGGCACCCGGCTCTACGTGGACTTCAGCTTCGGCCTGCTGAAAAACGCATCGGGCGCGGCCACCGGCGCGCTCGCCATCGGGCGCGATGCCACCGCAAGGCACGCCGAGCAGACCGCCCGGCAGGCATTGGCCGACAAGCTCCGGCACCAGGCGGGATGAGCACCGCTTGCGGCAGTACCGCGAGCTGACCGGCCGGCCGGTGCAGCCATTGGTGCGATGCTTGCTTGCACCCGGGGCGCATGACCCCGAACCCGATCGAGTCCGACGCCCCGCCCGCCACCGACTGGCACGCCCAGGAGTTGCTGCTCATGCGCGAGGTGATGAAGCTGGTGGGCCGCAGCCTGGCGCCGGCCTTCGTGCTGCGCGAGATGCTGCACCTCATGAGCGAGCTGCTGGGCCTGAACCGCGGGCGCATGGTGCTGGCCGACGAGGCGACGCCCGGGCGCGAGCGCAGCGCGTCGGTCCGCCACGCCTACGGCCTCACGGCCGACGAGGCGCGACGCGGCGTGTTCCGCTGGGGCGAGGGCATCACCGGCCGCGTGCTGGCCTCCGGCCTGCCCGCCATCGTGCAGGACGTGGACGCCGAGCCGCTGTTCCTGTTCCGCACCGTGGCGCGCAGCCGCCTGCCGCCGCAGACCGTGGCCTTCATCGCGCTGCCGATCGAGGTCAACGGCGCCACCATCGGCGTGCTGGGCTGCCACCGCATCCGCAGCCGCCAGCGCCACCTCAACGACGACCTGGCGGTGCTGCGCATCCTGTCCACGCTGGCGGGCCAGTTGCTGCAGCTCGAACAGCTCGTGGCCGAGGAGACGCGCCAGCTCGAAGCACGCAACGCCGAGCTGGCCCGTGCGCTCGACACCAGCACCGCGCGCTACGGGCTGATCGGGCGTTCGCCCGCGCTGCTGCGGGCGCTGGGTGAACTCGAGCGCGTCTCGCAGTCGCAGGCCACGGTGCTGCTGCTGGGCGAATCGGGCACGGGCAAGGAGCTGTTCGCGCGCGCCGTACACCTGGCCAGCGGCCGGCGCGACCAGCCCTTCATCAAGGTCAACTGCTCGGCGATTCCCGAAACCCTGTTCGAGTCCGAGCTGTTCGGCCACGAGCGCGGCGCCTTCACCGGCGCGAACAGCGCCCGCCCCGGCTGGTTCGAGCAGGCGCACGGCGGCACGATCTTCCTCGACGAGATCGGCGAGCTGCCGCTGGCCATGCAATCCAAGCTGCTGCGCACGCTGCAGGAAGGCACGCTGGTGCGGCTGGGCGGGCAGCGCGAGATCCGCATCGACGTGCGGCTGGTGGCCGCCACCAACCGCGACCTGGCGCGCGAGGTGCAGGCCGGGCGCTTCCGGCAGGACCTGTACTACCGCCTGAACGTGATCCCGATCCGCCTGCCCAGCCTGCGCGAACGCCACGGCGACGTGCGCGCCCTGGCCCTGCACTTCGTGAGCCGGGCCAACCAGGCGCACCAGCGCAACGTGCACCTGGCGCCGGACGCGCTGGCCCGGCTGGAGACGCTGGACTGGCCGGGCAACATCCGCGAGCTGGGCAACCTGATCGAGCGCCTGGTGCTGCTGGCCGACCACACGCCCGTGACCGCCGCCGCGCTGGAGCGCTTCCTGCCCGAGGCGCCCGGCGCGATCGTCCCGCCGCCGCCACCGGCCCTTGCCGGCGAGGCCGGCCTGGTGCGCAACTACCAGAGCGCGCGCTCGCACAGCGCGCAGGCACTGCGGGACGCGCTGGCCCGGCACGAGGGCAACCAGTCGCGCGCGGCGCAGAGCCTGGGGCTCACGTTGCGGCAGTTCGGCTACCGGCTGCGCAAGGCGGGCTTGCGCTGAAGCAGCCGCCAATGTGTTGGCAAAGTGTCGACACATTGAAGATTCGCGATGCTGCGAGACTGCGCTTATAGCTCCTTTTTTAGGAGCAATCACATCAATTGAATCAATGAAATAGGGACCATCTCAGAAGATCCAGGGGAACTGGCACGTTGATTGCGCAAAGGCACCGCAGGCAATCCCGCCGGCCGCTTTTTTCGTGAGGTTCCCATGAGCATCGACGCCATCCTGATTGCACCCGACCAGTTGCAGGCCCTGCAATCGTCCGACGAACCCGTGGTGGTCATCGACACCCGCGACGCGGACACCTTCGCCGCCGGCCACATTCCCGGCGCGGTGAACCTGCGCGAGGTCTTCACCTACCTCGCCACCTCCACGCCCGAAGGCCTGCAGGCGCTCAAGGCCACCTTCGCCGCCGCGCTCGGCGCCGCCGGCCTCTCGGGCCAGGAGACGGCCGTGTTCTACGAGGACGCCATGAACAGCGGCTACGGCCAGTCCTGCCGCGGCTACTACCTGCTGACCTGGCTGGGTTATCCGAAGATCAAGGTGCTCAACGGCGGCTTCAGCGCCTGGAAGGCCGCCGGCCTGCCCATCTCCACCGAAGCCGCCGAGCCGGTACCCGCCACCTTCCCCGACCTGCCCATGGCCGACGTGATGCTGACCCAGGCCGACGTGCAGGCCGCGCTCGGCACCGACACCGTGCTGCTCGACGTGCGCGACGTGGACGAGTGGATCGGCGACAGCTCCAGTCCCTACGGCAAGGACTTCGCGCCGCGCAAGGGCCGCCTGCCCGGCGCCAAATGGGTCGAGTGGTACCGCTTCATGAAGCCTTCGGCGCAAGGCCCGGTGTTCAAGACGCCCGACGAGGTGAAAGCCGAATGCGCCACCGCCGGCATCGCACCCGACGACACGGTTTACCTCTACTGCTTCAAGGGTGCGCGCGCCTCCAACACCTTCCTGGCGCTCAAGCAGGCCGGCTTCAGCGACGTGCGCATGTACTTCGGCTCGTGGAACGAGTGGTCGCGCGACGAGAGCCTGCCGATCGAAACCGGCCTGCCGGTGGCGAAGCCGAGCAGGCAACCCGAACTCGCCCTCGCGGCCTGACCGAAACACCTTTCACCCTCTTTCCCCACCACCCGGAGACAGCATGTCCGACACCGCCACGCCCGAGCCCACCACCGTCACCGCCCACCTGCGCCCCATCGACAGCGCCGGCCTCGCCGCCTTCGCCGCCAAGGGCAAGGCCAACCCCGCCAGCCGCGGCACCAACAAGGTCCACACCGTGATGGAGGGGCAGTACCGCTCGCTGTCGTACGTGGGCAACCACGCGCCAGTGGTGGTGGACGAGCCGCTGCACCTGTTCGGCCAGGACACCGCGCCCGCGCCGGGCGAGATCGTGCTCTCCGGGCTGGGCGGCTGCATCGCCGTGGGCGTGACCGCCGTGGCCACCTGGAAAGGCGTGAAGCTGAGCAAGCTCGAGGTGTTCCTCGAAGGCGACATCGGCAACCCCGCGGCCTGGGGCGCGGGCGGCGCGCTGGAGAAGACGCCGCCCGAGATGGGCTTCCAGGCCATCCGCGTGAAGGTGCTGGTGGAAGGCGACGCGCCGCGCGAGGTGCTCGACGAGATCGTGCGGCACGCCAATTTCTACTCGCCCGTGGCCAACACCATGCGCAACCCCATCCCCTTCACCATCGCCCTGGCATGAACCCGAACGACCTCCCTCGCGAACTGATGACCCACGAGACATCGGCCGACGAACTGATCGCCTCGGTGCGCGCCGTGGCGCAGGGCCCGCTGGCCGCCGTGGTGCAAGCCTGCGACCGCGAGGGCTTCTACCCGCGCGAGGTGCTGCAGCAGCTCGGCGCGCTCGGCGTGTTCGGCGCGCACCTGGACGCACCGGTGGGCCGGGGCGACTACGGCCTGGCGATCCGCACCATGGCCGAAGTCTCGCGCGTGTGCGGCGCCACCGGCTTCATGGTCTGGTGCCAGGCGGTCTGCGGGTTGTACATGCAGGCCTCGGGCAACCCGGCGCTCATGGGCAAGGCCCTGGCCGCGCACGCCAGCGGCGCCACGCTGGGCGGCACCGGCATGTCCAACCCCATGAAGAGCTACGCGCAGATCGAGAGCCTGCTGCTCAAGGCCACGCCGGTGGCAGGCGGCTACCTCGTCAACGGCACCCTGCCCTGGGTGAGCAACCTGGGCCCGGGCCACGCCTGCGGCGTGCTCGCGGCGGTGATGGACGGCGAGCAGCAAAGCGCGGGCCGCGAGGTGATGTTCCTGCTGCGCTGCGACGCGCCGGGCGTGGCACTGCGCGAGTGCCCGAGCTTCTCGGCCATGGAAGGCACGGGCACCTATGCACTGCGCCTGAAAGACGTTTTCGTCGGCGCGGATCAGATCATGGCCGATCCGTCCAGGCCTTATATCGCGCGCATCCGCGCCGCCTTCGTCATGCTCCAGTGCGGCATGGCGGTGGGCGTGACGCAGGGTGCCATCGATTCCATGTGGGCGGTGGAAGCGCAGCTCGGCCACGTGAACCAGTTCCTCGAAGACCGGCCCGACGCGCTGCAGGCCGAGCTGGACGCGCTCAGCGCGCGCGTGATGAAGCTCGCCGAAACCCCTTTCGACAGTTCGGTGGATTTCTTCATCGACGTGCTCGACGCGCGCGCCCACGGCGCCGAGCTCTGCCTGCGCGCCGCGCAATCGGCGCTGCTGCATCAGGGCGCGCGCGGCTACCTCATGAGCTCCGAGGTGCAGCGCCGTGTGCGCGAATCGCACTTCGTGGCCATCGTGACGCCGGCCATCAAACACCTGCGCAAGGAGATCGCTCGGCTGAGCCAGGAAGAGATGCCGGCATGAACACTCCCTTGTCAGCGGTGGCCTCGGCCGTGCAGGCCCTCGCGCCCTACCAGTCGTACATCTGCGAAGCCTGCGGCTACGTCTACCACGAGGCCGACGGCGACCCCGACGGCGGCCTGCCACCCGGCACGCGCTTCGCCGACATCCCCGCCGACTGGGCCTGCCCGCTGTGCGGCGTGACCAAGGCCGACTTCACGCCCTACACCGCGCCCACGCTGGACACGCTGCGCGCCGGCATGGCGACGACCGGCGCGCCCGTGGCACCGCGCGGCGCGGCCGGCGTGGTCATCGTCGGCGCGGGCCGCGCCGGCTGGCAGATGGCCGAGGCCCTGCGTGCGCTGGACGCCAAGCTGCCCATCACCCTCGTGAGCCACTGCGCGGGCGACGTGTACGACAAGCCCCTGCTCTCGGTGGCGCTGGCGCGCGGCATCGCGCCCGAAACACTCGCCAGGGAGAGCGGCGCGGCGGCGGCCACGCGCCTGGGCGTGCGTCTGCTCGCGCACACCCAGGCGGTGCGCATCTGCGCCGACACGCGCACGCTGCGCACCACGCGCGGCACCCTGAAATACGACCGGCTCGTGCTGGCCCACGGCGCGCAGGCCGCGCTGCCACCGGCCCTACCGGCCGCGCTGTGTTGGCGCATCAACCATCTGGATGCATACCGGAAGCTGCGCGCCGCGCTCGGTGATTCACCGAAGGACGTGGCCATCGTCGGCGCCGGCCTGATCGGCAGCGAACTCGCCAACGACCTCGCGCTCGGCGGCCACCGCGTCACCCTGCTCGACGTTCAGGCCGCGCCGCTGGCGCGCTGGCAGGCCGAAGGCGCGGGCGATCGCCTGCTCGACGCGTGGAAGGACCTGTCGATCCGTTTCGTCGGCGGCGTGCAGGTGGCGCAGCTGGAGCGCATCGCCGGCCGCTACCGCCTCACCACCGCCTGCGGCCAGCGCTTCGCGGCCGACCAGGTGATCGCCGCCGCAGGGCTGCAGACGCCGCCGCGCCTGGCGCAGAGCGCCGGCCTCGCGTGGCACAACGGCATCGCGGTGGACGCCGCCACGCTGCGCACCAGCGACGAGCGCATCCACGCCATGGGCGACTGCATCACGGTCAACGGTCAGGCCAGCCGCTTCATCGAACCCATCGCCCGCCAGGCGCGAACCATCGCCGCCGCCATCTGTGGCGATGCGCCGGTGCCTTACGAAGTGCGGACCGCCGTCGTGCGGGTGAAGACAACCACCTGCCCGCTGACACTGCATTGACCCGGCGACCCACGCTCAGCGGCTGAGCAGATCGATGTACGCCTGGTAGCTGAAGGTGCGGTTCTTCGTCACGAAGCCCAGTTCCTGCAGCGTTCCGAGGGTGGTGATGGCGTAGACGTCTGCGGTGCGCACCATATGCAAGCCTTCTTTAAAACAAGCCTCACACATCAAAGCAATGTTTAATTTGATGGCAGTGTTTTAGCGGGGGCTTTCAATCCCCTCAAGACTCGGGCTCGGCGTGTGCCTTGGCAAACGTCAGGATCACCTCGCGCAGGATCTTGCGCTGTGACGCGGGCAAACGAAGGAACGCATCGAACACCTCGGGTTCGATCTTCAGCCACTCGGCCGCATCTGCAGGTGCCCACCTTCCGGCCGGCGCGCCGTACTACGAGCCGCTGTCCTTGGGAATGGTGCCCGCTACCGCAGACCGGTGCGCATGGTCGCGCGCATACGTCATGATCACCTCGCGCAGCGTGCGCCGCAGCTCGGCGGGCAGCGAAAGATAGGCCTCGATCGTTTCGCGCTCCACATAGTGGAGGCCTTCTTCCCAGCGCTGGCGGCGATCCTGCACCGACTGGCGCACGGCCACCCCGAAGCGCAGCACCTCGGGCTCGATACCCAGCCAGTCGGCCAGCACCTGCAGCTTGTCCTGGGCCGGGATCGCCTCGCCCCGCAGCCAGCGCCGCGCCGCCTGCAGGGTGATGGAGCGGCCCCAGAAGCGGGTGTTGAACTCGCGTTCGAGCACCACCGGCCGCAGGGGATAGCCTGCCCGGGTCATGGCTTCGCGCAGGCGCTCGGCGAACTCCGCTTTTTCGTTCATGAACAGAAACGTAGGTTTTCACGGCTCTCCTGAATGACTTTTGATTTATTTCAAAGTAAACTTTTTGTTCATTCAAAGGGAGAACCAGCGCATGCGCCCATCGCTGCTGTCGCGATTGCCCGATGTCATCACCATGGCCCGGGAACGGGCGCGCGACCTGCTGGGCCGGCTGGATTCGGCGGCGCGCCCGCCATCGCCCTGGCAAAACCACCACCATCATGATGCCGCCCAATGGCTGCCGTCCGCCCGGGGCGGCCACGCCGCGCGCCTGCTGGTGGACAGCGATTTGCGGGCCATGCTGGAACTGCTGCGTGCCGACGGCGCGGCATCGGACTGGCGGGGCCGTACGCAATTCATCTGGCTGGACGGCTCCGGCGCCGGGGAAGCGTCATCGGCCCGGCACGAAATGGCCTTGTTCCCCGCCGCCCGCTGGCTGCTCGACCAGCCCGGCGTCCTTCGCCCCTATCTGCTGGCACTGCGCCTGTACATCGCCCGGGAATTGCTGGCGCCCGATGCGGTGGTGGCCGTGTCCGGCGGGCCCAATCCAGACGGCTGCATGGCGCACATCCTGCGCGCCGTGCTGAGCCACCGCGCCCATTGGGTGGTCGGCCATGCGCCGGCCGCCGCGTCGCGGGCACTGGCCTGCCGCGTAGCCAGGACCCGCCTGCGGACCCTGCTCGACACCCACTCGCGCGACGGCGACCGCGTGCTCGTGCTGCAGGCCTGCGTGGACTTTGCGCCGCTGGTGGCCCAGTTGGACCGGCGCTGGACTCTGACCCATTCCAATGCCATGGTGCTGTCCTTGCTGCGCGAGCGCATCGTGGCCAACCAAGTGCAGGGCGCCGTCAACCCGCCTTGATCAGGCGCAGCACCGGCCCCAGGGCGGCCAGCACCGCATAGCAGCCCACGATCTGCCAATACAGCGACGGCGATTCCTCGCGGTCCACCACACCGCGAAAGTAGGCCTTGCCCGTGAGCAATGCCAACAGAAAGGCCACAGAGAACACGACGCCGAACCAATCCATGCCTACCCCTCCTCAAGCCAGTATCCGGCAGCCGCCATGCGCGGACAAGCACCATTCGCGGACTTCGCTTGTGCCATGCCGCCAACGCCGTGAGAATCGCCGGACACGTCCCACGAACACAACACAAGGAGCCCTCATGCTGGAGATGGTGATCACGGCGCGCGCCGCCGACCTCGGCCACGGCCTGAAGGTGCGGCGCGTGCTGCCGTATGCGAAACGCCGCATGGTCGGCCCGTGGATCTTCGTCGACCACGCCGGGCCGGTGACGCTCGCGGCCGAGGACACGCGTGCGGCCGACGTGCGCCCGCACCCGCACATCGGCCTGTCCACCGTGAGCTACCTGCTCAGCGGCCAGGTGGCGCACCGCGACAGCCTGGGCGTGCACCAGCTCATCAATCCGGGCGACGTGAACTGGATGACGGCGGGGCGCGGCATCTCGCATTCCGAGCGTTTCAGTCACCCCGAGTCGTTCGCCGGCGGCGGCCTGGAACTGATGCAGCTCTGGGTGGCCCTGCCCGAGGCCGACGAGGAGACCGATCCGGCCTTCACCCACTACCCGGCGGCCGACCTGCCGGTGCGCGATGGCGGTGGGGTGTGGATGCGCCTGATCGCGGGCGAGGCCTATGGCATGCAGAGCCCGGTGCGCACGCACTCGCCGCTGTTCTACCTGCACACCGAATGGCAGGCCGGCGCGAGCCAGGCCTTGCCGGGCGGCCACAAGGAGCAGGCGGTGTACGTGGCGCGCGGCGAGATCGATTACGACGGCCAAACCTACGTGCCGGGCCAGTTGCTGGTGTTCGGCGACGATGCGGACGCGGTGATCACCGCGCGCGAGAAGAGCACGCTGATGATCTTCGGTGGCGAGCCGCTGGGCGAGCGCCACATCTTCTGGAACTTCGTGTCCTCGCGCAAGGAACGCATCGAGCAGGCCAAGGCCGACTGGGCGGCGGGCCGCATCCCGCTGCCGCCGGGGGATGACCAGGAGTGGATTCCGCTGCCAGGCTGAGCTCGCAATACGCCTGACACAGTTGTCGAATCTGGCTTGCTTCCGATCGAACCGAATCGAATCTCAACCATGGCCGACACCACCGTTCTCAACAAGCGCTTCCAGATCACCATCCTACGGTCGGTGTGCTCTCGGCTGCAATGGGCTCCAGGCCAGGCCTTGATCCTCACACCCAATGCCAATAGCTTGCTGATTTCCGCCGAACCTTCGCTGGAATCGCTGCGAGGTGTGGCTCGAGGTGCTCAATCGACAGATGCACGAGATCGAGCGGATCGTTACTGAGCAGCGCCTTCAAAGCCCCAATTCGCTCAAACCCGCGTGCCCATCAGGCCGCCGTCCCAGCGGCCAATGGAACAGCCGCTCGCTCTCATGGATCGGCCGGTCGTTGATGCTGGCGTGGCGCTGCTCCATGTAGCCCAGCGCGTTGAACTGCCAGTTCTCGTTGCCGTGCGAGCGGAACCAGTGGCCCGAGTCGTCGCGCCATTCGTAGACGAAGCGCACCGCGATGCGGTTGGCGTCGAACGCCCAGAGTTCCTTGATAAGCCGGTAGTCGAATTCCTTCGCCCATTTGCGCACCAGGAAGGCATGCACTTCGTCCCGGCCCACCGGGAACTCCGCGCGGTTGCGCCAGCGCGTGTCCTCGGTGTAGACCTTGATCACGCGGTCCGGGTCGCGCGAGTTCCAGGCGTCTTCGGCCATGCGCACCTTCTGCGCGGCGGTCTCGGCGGTGAAGGGCGGCAGCGGAAGGCGTGGTTCCATGACTTGCTCAGTTCTCAAAAAAGCGCACCGCATGAAGCGACCCCATCCAGGGGCAACGAGGGTCCGGCTCCGCCGGCCCGAGGTGCCGCCCCCCTTCCAGGGGGGTCGCGCGCAGCGCGGCGGGGGGTCAATACTGCTTGTACGGCAGGAACTTGCCCGACATCACGATGTTCACGCGGTCGCCGTTCGGATCGGCCTGGCGCTGCAGGTCCATCTTGAAATCGATCGCGCTCATGATGCCGTCGCCGAATTCTTCGTGGATGAGCTCCTTGAAGGTAGTGCCGTAGACGCTCACGAGTTCGTAGAAGCGGTAGATCAGCGGATCGGTCGGCACCGAGGTGGGCAAGGAGCCCTTGTAGGGCACGACCTGCAGCCATTTCTGCTCTTCGGTGGAAAGGCCGAAGATCTTGCCCAGGGCCTTGGCCTGCGCGGGCGTGGCCGTCATCTGGCCCAGGCACAGGGCCGTGGTCCATTCCTTGGACTGGCCCACCTTCTTGGCCACGTCGGCCCAACTGATGCCCTTGGAAACCTTGGTGCTGATGATCTTTTCGGTGACGTCGAGTCGGCTCATGGGTTGCCTCGTTGCTTGTGTTGAAGAAGAAAAAGGAAGAAGCGATCAATGGGCCTTGGCCCTGGTGACCAGGAAATCCACGATGTGGTTGCGTAGCTCGTAGTAACCGTCCAGGTGGTGCAATTGCGCGCGCGTGCGCTGGCGCGGCAGCGGGTTGACCACCACCTCGGCCATACCGCCGGGCACGTAGCCGCTCGGACCCTCGTTGCCGTTGCTCATGAGCAGGATGCGGTCGGCCAGCAGGATGGCCTCGTCCACATCGTGCGTGATCATGAACACGGTCTGGTGCGTCTCGCGCACGATGCCCATGAGCTCGTCCTGGATGGTGCCGCGCGTGAGCGCATCGAGCGCGCCGAAAGGCTCGTCGAGCAGCAGCATCTTGGGCTGGATGGTGAAGGCGCGCGCGATGCCCACGCGCTGCTTCATGCCGCCCGAGAGCTGGCTCGGCTTCTTGTCGATGGCGTGGCTCAGGCCCACCATTGCAACGAACTTCTCGACCTGCGCGTTCACCTCGGCGCGGCCCCACTCGGGCCAGCGCGACCTGACGGCGAAGGCGATGTTCTGCCGCACGGTGAGCCAGGGCATGAGCGCGTGGCTCTGGAACACCACGCCGCGCTCCAGGCTGGGGCCGGCGATCTCGCGCCCGTCCATGAAGCAGTGGCCCGAGCTCGCGGTGTCCAGGCCGGCGAGCACGTTGAGGATGGTGGTCTTGCCGCAGCCGCTGTGGCCGATGATGCAGACGAACTCGCCCTTGTCGATCGCGAACGAAACGTCGGCGAACACGGGCTTGTCGGCCTGGTAGGCCTTGGCGAGGTTTTCGACCTGGAGGAAACCTGTCGTCATCTTGTGGGCTTTCGTTGGGGCCGGTGCCAGGGCCGTGCGTTCGCTGGTGTCACTCCACATACGTCACCGCCTTCTGGAGCTGGGCGAACATCAGGTCGAGCAGCATGCCGACCACGCCGATGAGCAGCACGGCGAAGATCACGTTGGTGAGCGAGAGGTTGTTCCACTCGTTCCACACGAAGTAGCCGACGCCGGTGCCGCCCACCAGCATCTCGGCCGCGACGATCACCAGCCAGGCGATGCCCATGCTGATGCGCATGCCGGTGAGGATGGTGGGCGCGGCGGCCGGCAGGATCACCTGGAAGGCCTTGCGGATCGGATTCACCTCCAGCGTGCTGGCCACGTTGAGCCACTCGCGCTTGACCGAGGCCACGCCGAAGGCGGTGTTGATCAGCATCGGCCAGACCGAGCAGATGAAAATGACGAAGATGCCGCTGACGTCCGAGTCCTTGAGCGTGTAGAGCGCCAGCGGCATCCAGGCCAGCGGGCTGATGGGCTTCAAGACCTGCACGAAGGGATCGAAGGCCTTGCGCATCAGCGGCGACATGCCGATGAGGAAACCCAGGGGAATCGCCACCGCCATCGCCAGCAGGAAGCCCAGGCCGACGCGGGCGAGCGAGTGTGCGAGCTGGATGCCGATGCCCTTGTCGTTCGGGCCTTTGTCGTAGAACGGGTCGGACAGGTGCGCCCAGCTCGCCCTGGCCACCTCGATCGGCGGCGGGAAACCGGTGCTCTTGGCGGCGCCGGGGTCCCGGCCCATCATCTTCTCGTACTCGATCTGCTCGGCCGTCAGGCCGGCCGAGGAGCCGCCGATGCTCGGCCCGCTGGTGGAGAGCTGCCACGCGCCGACGAACACGGCGAACAGCAGCAGCGAGACCAGGGCCGCGCGCAGGTGCAGGCTGGCGGTCTTCATGGTCAAGCTGCCTTTTGAATCGCGAAGCTCTTCAGATACTCCGCGGGTTTGGCCGGGTCGAATTCCTTGCCCATGATGGTGTGCTTCCTGTAGCCCGGACCCGCCGCGAACGGCTGGTCCAGCTCTTTCATGTGCTTGCGCGCATCGGTGATGAGGAACACGCGCTCGGCGATCTGCTGGTAGTTCACCTCGCCCTTGATGTAGCCCCAGCGCTGCATCTGCGTGAGCATCCACACCGCCATGCTCTGCCACGGCATGGGGTCGAAGTCGGCGCGGTCGGGCACGTTCTGGATCTTGCCCAGGCCGTCGGCGAAGCGGCCGGTGAGCACCTGGGTGAGCACGGCCTCGGGCTGGTTCAGGTACTGGCTGGGCGCGATCACCTTGGCGATGAGTTCGCGGTTCTTCGGGTCGCGCGCCATGGCGGCCGAGGTGAGCACCGCACGGTACAGCGCCGCGAAGGTGTTGGGGTTCTGCTGGATGAACTCGGTGCTGGTGCCGAAGGCGCAGCAGGGGTGGCCGTTCCAGAGGTCCTTGGTGAGCACGTGGATGAAGCCGACTTCGTCGAACACCGCGCGCTGGTTGAACGGGTCGGGGCCGAGGAAGCCGTCGATGTTGCCCGCGCGCAGGTTGGCCACCATCTCGGCCGGCGGGATCACGCGCAACTGCACGTCGGTGTCGGGGTTGATGCCGTGCTCGGCCAGGTAGTAGCGCAGCAGGAAGTTGTGGATCGAATAGTCGAACGGGATGCCGAACCTGAAGCCCTTCCAGTTCTTCGGGTCGCGGTTGTCCTTGTGCTTGAGGCTCAGCGTGATGGCCTGGCCGTTGATGTTCTGGATGGTCGCCACGTTCATCGGTGTGGCGTTGCTGCCCAGGCCGAGCGAGATCGCCAGCGGCATGGGCGAGAGGAAGTGCGAGGCGTCGTATTCCTTGTTGATCATCTTGTCGCGCACCAGGGCCCAGCCGGCCGTCTTGGTGACTTCGACGTTGAGGCCCTGCTTCTGGTAGAAGCCCAGCGGGTGCGCCATGATCAGCGGCGTGGCGCAGGTGATGGGGATGAAGCCGATCTTCAGATTCGTCTTCTCCAGCGCGCCCTGCTTTTCCTGCGCCATGGCCTGCAGGCTGGTCACCGGCAGCACACTCGCGATGGCGGCCATGGCCGTGCCCTTGCCCACCGCGCGCAGGAAGCGGCGGCGCACGGCGTCGTGCGGGAACAGCGCCTTCACCAGCGTGGCCTCGATGAACTGATTGCTGTAGGCCTCGAACGCCGCGGTCTCGCTGCGCCGGCGCAATTCCACGGCCGCGCTGTCGGCGGCCACCTCGGCATGGTGGTCGGCCACGGTGTGGTCGCGTCCGCAACTGCACTTCATCATGAGCGGGCGGTCGGCGTTGTAGGGGTCGAAGAATTCGGACATGGCGCACCTCGTGAATTGATGACGGGGTGTTCGTTGCAAGCGCCGGGCCAGAACCCCTGCCGAAAGCACCGCCGGGCGGAACCGTGCGCAATTCGCGCAGCGGTGCCCGACGCCGTGTAGGGCCAGCCCTACAACGGCGGCCGGTTCAGGGGGTTTTGGGCGCGCGAGCGTGGCGCTCGGCATACAGCGCGAGCTCCACGTCGTTCTTCGCGCCGGTCTTTTCCAGGATGCGCGCACGGTAAGTGCTCACCGTGTTGGGTGCCAGACCGAGCTGCGCACCAATTTCGCTCACGGTGCGGCCCTGGGTGAGCAGGCGATAGACCTGGTGCTCGCGGTGCGACAGCGTCTCGGGCCCGCCTTGCGCGCCCGCGCTGCCCACCGCGGCGGCCAGCGCCTCGGCCGTGGCCTGCGTGAGGAACACGCCGCCGCCGGCGGCCTTGCGCACCGCGGCGATCATGTCGTCGGGGTCGGCGCTCTTGTTGAGGTAGCCGCAGGCGCCCAGGCGGATGCAGCGCACCGCGTACTGCTTCTCGGGGTAGGTGCTGAGCATGAGCACCGGCAGGCGCGGGTGCTCGCGCCGGAGCACCTGCAGCACGTCCAGTCCGTCCAGGCCGGGCATGGCGATGTCGAGCAGCACCAGGTCCAGCCCTTCGCTGCCGCGCAGCTCGCGCACCTGCGCCAGCACCTCTTCGCCAGCCTGGGCCTCGGCCACCACCCGCACGTCGGCCGCGTCGGCCAGGATCTGCTTGAGGCCTTCGCGCACGATGCGGTGGTCGTCGCCGATGAGCACGCGGATGGTGTCGGTCACGGCGGCGGCGTTCACGCGATGGGTTCCGCGGAGGGGGGAAGCGCCAGCGACAGGCACATGCGGGTGCCCGCACCGGGCACGCTGTGGATGTCGATCCGGCCGCCGAAGTGGCGGGCACGCTCGCGCATACCCATCACGCCATAGGCGTCGGCGGCTTCAAAGACATGGGGCGGTGCGCCCACCCCGTCGTCCTGCACCGAGAGCACCATGGCGCCGTCCCGCGCGCAGATGTCGATGGCCAGGTGCCGCGCGCGCGCATGGCGGCCCACGTTGCTCAGCATCTCCTGGAAGATGCGGAACACCGCCATGGCCAGCGGATCGGGCGGGTCGGGCAGTTCGCCGTCCTGGTCCACGTCCATGCACCAATCCAGGGACATTTCGGCCGACTGCACGAATTCCTGCGCCTGCCACTCCAGCGCCGCCCACAGGCCCTGGTGGTCGAGGATGCTGGGGCGCAGGTCGGTGATGATGCGGCCCACGTTGTCCACCGCGTTCTCGATCAGGCGGCTCATGTTCTGGCACTTGCAGCGCATGCGCTCGCGCATGTCCTCGGCCGCGTCCGGGCTGCGCCGGGTCTGCTCGGCCAGGCGCTTGTCCATCCAGTTCACGTCCATCTTCAGCGCCACCAGCAGGCTGCCGAGCTCGTCGTGCACCTCGCGCGCGATGCGGGTGCGTTCCTCCTCGCGCACGGTCTCCGACCACGCCGCGAGCTCGCGCACCTGGCGCAGCGCCGTCTCCAGCGCGCCGGTGCGCTCGCGCACGCGCGCCTCCAGCTCGTCCTTTGCGCGCTGCAGGGCATCGGCCGCGCGGCGGCGGTCGGTGATGTCCACGAAGGTCACCACCGCGCCGCGCACCTGGCCCTGGTCGATGATGGGGTGGCTCGAATACTCGACCGGGAACGCCGTGCCGTCGCGGCGCCAGAACACCTCGCTGTCGATGCGGCAGGGCAGGCCCTGGCGGAACGCATTGAAGATCGGGCAGTCGGCCTCGGAGTAGGCCGACCCGTCGGCGTGCGCATGGTGGGTGAGCCCGTGCATGTTGCGCCCCAGCAGTTCGTGCGGCTCGAAGCCGATCATGCGCGCGCCCGCCGGGTTGATGAACATGCACTGCCCGTCCAGGTCCACGCCGTAGATGCCCTCGCCGGTGGACGCCAGCAGCAGCTCCAGCGGGTTGCGCCAGGCGTCGCCGGCCGGGGCCAGCGGCCGGCTGAGCAGGGCGTGCGCGTCGATGTGCATGGTTCCCGTGAAGCAATCGATGTGCCATGGCTGGGCAGCCCCCACGCTCGCGCCCTGGCCGACAGGGCACAATCCGGCATGGCCTTTCTAGACATGCTGTTCGGCAACAGGCGCCAAGCCCGCGCCCGCAAGGACGCCTTGCAGGTCGATGGCTCGACCAGCGCCCACGAGGCGGCCTACCTGCTGCGCGCGCCCACCGCCCTGATGCAGCTCGACGAGGCCGAAGCCCTGACCGTGGTCCGCTTCATGCAGCCGCGCCGCTACGCCGTCGGCACCACCATCATCCGCCAGGGCGAGATCACCGACACCGATTTCATGGTGCTGGTGCTCGACGGCGAGATCACGGTGGAGTCGCTGATGCCCAGCCGGACCGATCCGGTCACGGTCAACGTGGTCGGGCCGGGCAGCCTGATCGGGGAGATGTCGCTGGTGGACGGCGCCGCGCGCTCGGCCACCTGCACCGCCAGCACCGATGTGCAGTGCGCCGTGCTCGACCGCGCAGCGCTGGAGTCGCTGATCGCCGAGCAGCCGGCCACCGCCGCCAAGCTCATGACCGCCGTGGCCCAGCGCCTGGCCGAGCGGCTGCGCGACAACCGGCACAAGCTGCAGGTCTACAGCCAGCTGGTGCAGACCATGCAAGCAGAGATCGACCAGCTCATGCCGACGCCGGACCGGCGGTAGCACACCCACCGCAGCGGCAGCGGCGCCCGGGCGTGTTCACAGGTTCATGACGCTGACCGAGCGGGTGTTCAGGTAGGCGTCCACCGCCTCCGGGCCGCCTTCCGATCCGTGGCCCGAATCCTTGATCCCGCCGAAGGGCATCTCCGCGCTGGGCATGGCGGGCATGTTGATCCAGAGCATGCCGACTTCCACTTTCCGCGAGAGCAGGTCGGCGTGCCTGAGCGAACGGGTGAAGGCATAGCCCGCCAGACCGTAGGGCAGGCGATTCGCTTCCGCGATCGCCTCGTCGAGCGTCGAGAAGGACCGTATCGCCGCCACGGGGCCGAAGGGCTCGTCGTTGAAGACGCGGGCGTCCAGCGGCACGTCGGCCAGCACGGTGGGCGCCCAGAAGTTGCCGGTCTCGCCGATCCGCTGGCCGCCCGCCAGCACCTGCGCGCCCTTGCGGACGGCGTCGTCGCAGATCTCCACCATGGCCGCCAGCCGGCGAGGGTTGGCCAGCGGCCCCATCTGGGTGCCCTGCTCGAGGCCGTCGGCCACCTTCACGCCACGCGCCCATGCGCCGAGCGCTTCGGCGAACGCGTCGCGCACGCTTTCATGCACCAGGAAGCGGGTCGGTGAAATGCACACCTGCCCCGCGTTGCGGAACTTGAAACCGCCCGAGACCTTGACCGCCAGCGCGATGTCGGCGTCCTCGCAGACGATCACCGGCGCGTGGCCGCCGAGCTCCATCGTCGCGCGCTTCATGTGCTGGCCTGCCAGGGCGGCCAGCTGCTTGCCCACCGCGGTCGAGCCGGTGAAGGTGATCTTGCGGATCGCGGGGTGGGCAATCAGGTAGCTGGAGATGTCGGCCGGGTTTCCATAGACCAGGCCCAGCACGCCCTCGGGCAGGCCGGCGTCCTGGAACGCGCGGATCAGCGCCGCGGGCGCGGCCGGGGTCTCCTCGGCCGCTTTCACGATCATGGAGCAGCCCGCCGCCAGCGCCGGAGCCAGTTTGCGGACGACCTGGTTGATGGGGAAGTTCCAGGGCGTGAAGGCCGCCACCGGTCCCACCGGGTCCTTGACCACCATCTGCCTCAAGGCGGGGTTGCCCCGCGAAGGCACGATGCGCCCATAGACGCGAAAACCTTCTTCGGCGAACCACTCGATGATGTCGGCCGCGGCCAGCGTCTCGCCTTTCGATTCCGCCAGGGGCTTGCCGTTTTCCATCGTCATCAGCGGCGCGATGTCTTCGGCGCGCTCCCGGATCAGGCCGGCGGCCTTGCGCATGATCCTGCTGCGCTCGGCGGGCGTCATCGCGCTCCAGGTCCCGAAGCCCTTCTGCGCCGCGGCGATCGCCGCGTCCAGATCGACCCGCGCGGCGTGCGCGACGCGGCCGATTTCCTGGCCCGTGGCCGGGTTGACCACGGCCAGGGAGCGGCCGTCCGCGGCGTCGCGCCACTGGCCGTCGATGAAGAGCTGGGTGTCGGGGTAGGTGGGTGCGGGTGTCATGTCGATCCTTTCAAGCCGCCTCTTTGTCTTTGTAGAACGGAGACCGCCCCACCACGCGCGGCGCCAGCGGCTCCACGCCCAGGCGGATGGCCTCGATGTGCTGCGGCGTGGTGCCGCAGCAGCCGCCCACGATGTTGACCAGCCCTTCCGACGCGAACTCCCGCAGCAGGCGGCCCGTGACCTCCGGCGTCTCGTCGAAGCCGGTGTCGCTCATCGGGTTGGGGAGGCCGGCGTTGGGGTAGCAGCTGATGTAGGTGTCGCCAGCCACCTTGGCCAGTTCCTGGATGTAGGGCCGCATCAGGGCCGCGCCGAGCGCGCAGTTCAGACCCACGGCCAGCGGGCGCAGGTGGCGCACGCTGGCCCAGAAGGCGCTCACCGTCTGGCCGCTGAGGATGCGGCCCGAGGCGTCGGTCACCGTGCCGCTGATGATCAGCGGCAGGCGCTCGCCCGAGGCCTCGAAGTACTCGTCGATCGCGAACAGCGCCGCCTTCGCATTGAGCGTGTCGAAAATCGTCTCCACCAGCAGCACATCCGCGCCGCCTTCGACCAGCGCCTCGACCTGTTCGTAATAGGCCACGCGCAGCTGCTCGAAGCTCACGTTGCGCGCGCCCGCGTCGTTCACGTCGGGGCTGATGCTGGCGGTCTTGGGCGTGGGACCCAGGGCGCCGGCCACGAAGCGGGGTTTGTCGGGTGTGCTGAACTTGGTCGCCGCCGCGCGCGCGATGCGGGCCGAGGCCAGGTTCATCTCGCGCGCCAGGCCGGCCATGTCGTAGTCCTCCTGCGCGATCGTCGTGGCGCCGAAGGTGTTGGTCTCGACCAGGTCGGCGCCCGCGGCCAGGTAGCCCTCGTGGATGTCGCGGATCACGTCCGGCTGCGTCAGGCTCAGCAGCTCGTTGTTGCCCTTCACGTCCTTGTGGAAGTCCTGGAAGCGCTCGCCCCGGTACTGCGCCTCGCCCAGCTTGAAGCGCTGGATCATCGTGCCCATGGCGCCATCGAGGATGGCGATGCGGTGCGAAAGGATCTCAGGCAGCGCCTGGGCGCGGGTGTAGGTCGGGGTGGTCATGGAAAAGGATTGTAGGAAAGGCAGGCGAACCGCGGTTGGGCGCCGGGCATCTTCCAGCCCGCCACCCGCCATACCCGACAATACCCCCATGAGACACCTGTCCCCGAAGGAAGCCTGGGCCTGGCTGCAGGCCGAGACCGAGCGCCGCGCCGCGCTGGGCCAGGACGCGCCGCTGTTCGTGGACGTGCGCATGGAGATCGAGTCGCTCTACGTGGGCCGGCCGCCCGGCGTGGAGAACATTCCCTGGTACGAATACCCCGACCTCACGCCCGACCCGGCCCGCTTCGCCGCCGCGGTGGCCGAGGAAGCGGGCAGTAAGGATCGGCCGGTGCTGCTGATCTGCCGCAGCGGCAAGCGCACGCTCGATGCTGGCAAAGTGCTGGAGGCCGCGGGCTTTTCCGACGTGGCGCACGTGGTGCACGGCTTCGAAGGCGAGCTCAACGATACGTTCAAGCGCTCCAGCCTCAACGGCTGGCGGTTTGAAGGACTTCCCTGGGAACAGATGTGACGGCGATCCGCAACCACCCATGAACGAAGAAGCCATCGACATCGCCCCCGGCGGCGAAATCATGGAGACCAGCCTCGGTGTGCTGCACGAGGTGTTCGGCTACGACGCCTTCCGCGGCCCGCAGGCCGACATCGTGGCCCACGTGGGCGCGGGCGGCGACGCGCTGGTGCTCATGCCCACGGGCGGCGGCAAGTCGCTGTGCTACCAGGTGCCGGCCATCGTGCGCGAGCGCGCCGGGCGCGGCCTCACCGTGGTGGTCTCGCCGCTGATCGCGCTCATGCACGACCAGGTGGGCGCGCTGCTCGAAGCCGGCGTGGCCGCGGCGTTCCTGAACTCCAGCCTCTCCGGCGAAGACGCTCAGCGCATCGAGAAGCAGATGCTGCGCGGCGAGCTCACCCTGCTCTACGCCGCGCCCGAGCGCCTGACCACGCCACGCTTCCTGGCGCTGCTCGATTCGCTGCACGAGCGCGGCCGGCTCGGCCTGTTCGCGATCGACGAAGCCCACTGCGTGAGCCAGTGGGGCCACGACTTCCGCCCCGAGTACCGCGCGCTGGCCGTGCTGCACGAGCGCTTCGCCGGCGTGCCGCGCGTGGCGCTCACCGCCACCGCCGACGACCTCACGCGCGCCGACATCGTCGAGCGCCTGCAATTGCAGGACGCGCGCACCTTCATCAGCAGCTTCGACCGGCCCAACATCCGCTACCAGCTGGTGGAGAAGAAGGACGCCACCACGCAGCTGCTGCGCTTCATCCGCGACGAACACACCAACGGCAACGGCCAGCACGACGCCGGCATCGTCTACTGCCAGTCGCGCCGGCGGGTGGAGGAAGTGGCGGCCATGCTGGTGGACGCGGGCCTGACCGCCCTGCCCTACCACGCGGGCGCGGGCGCATGGCGGCGTCCAGGCCCGCGTGGTAGG
>CAZFOT010000033.1:0-23232 GCA_964520365.1 uncultured Hydrogenophaga sp. | reverse complement strand
CGTTGCGCCAGAGGTCGAGCGCGCAGTTCAGCGCGGTCTGCCCGCCCATGGTGGGCAGGATCGCGAAACCGCCCTCTGCCAGCGGGCGTTCCTTGGCGATGATCTTCTCCACCGTCTGCCAGGTGATGGGTTCGATGTAGGTCACGTCGGCGGTGGCCGGGTCGGTCATGATCGTCGCGGGGTTGCTGTTGATCAGGATGACCTTGTAGCCCTCTTCCCGCAGGGCCTTGCAGGCCTGCACGCCAGAGTAGTCGAACTCACAGGCCTGGCCGATGATGATGGGGCCGGCGCCGATGATGAGGACGGTCTGGATGTCTGTTCTTTTGGGCATGGTTGGCTTGATTCCTTGAGCGCAGGCCTCTCAGGCGTGCCGCTGGGTTTCCAGTTTGTTCAGCAGCGCCTGCACGCGTTCGGCCGGCACGTTCTTCTGCATCAGTTGCAGCAGGCCATCGCCTTCGATCATGGGGCGCAGCACATCGATCTCGGCGGGGTAGAACAGCGCGCCCCAGGCCGCCATCTCCGCGTTGAAGGTCTCGTCGTCCCAGGTCTTGCCCTTGGCCAGCAGCGTGACCAGCGGCATCGCCTTGTTCTCCAGGAACGCCTTGCGGTAGGGCTTCTGCGCCCATCGCTGGGCGAACCAGTCGCGGTGCGGCGGCTCCAGGGTCAGCATGCGCTTGGAGATGGCCTTTTCAACGGCGAAGACGGGAAAACTGAAGAGCTTCATGGCAGTGTCTTGTGGAATGCAGGCTCAGGCCCTGGCTTGCATGAGATCCATGAACCGGTCGAACAGGTAGCCGATGTCGTGCGGCCCGGGCGAGGCTTCCGGGTGTCCCTGGAAGCAGAAGGCGGGCTTGTCGGTGCGGGCCAGGCCCTGCAGCGTGCCATCGAAAAGGCTCACGTGCGTGGCCCTCAGGTTGGCGGGCAGGGATTTCTCGTCGACCGAGAAGCCATGGTTCTGGCTGGTGATGGAAACGCGTCCGCTGTCCAGGTCCTTCACCGGGTGGTTGGCGCCATGGTGGCCGAACTTCATCTTGTAGCTCCGGGCGCCGCTGGCGATGGCCATGATCTGATGCCCCAGGCAGATGCCGAAAGTGGGAATGCCGCTGTCGATGATCTCGCGGGTGGCATCGATGGCGTAGTCGCAGGGCTCCGGATCGCCCGGGCCGTTGGAGAGGAACACGCCGCTGGGCTTGAGCTTGAGCACGTCCGAGGCGGGCGTCTGGGCCGGCACCACCGTGACCTTGCAGCCGCGCGCGCTGAGCATGCGCAGGATGTTGTGCTTGACGCCGAAGTCGTAGGCGACCACATGGAAGCGCGGCGCGATCTGTTCGCCATACCCGAACCCCAGTTGCCACTCGGTCTGGGTCCATGCATAGGGCGCATCCACCGACACCACCTTGGCCAGGTCCTGCCCGCTCATGTCGGGAGCGGCCTTGGCCGCGGCGACCGCGCTCGCGCGGTGGGCCTCGGTCGGCGCCTCGCCCAGGGGCAAAGCCAGAATGCAACCGTTCTGCGCGCCGTGGGTGCGCAGGTGGCGGGTCAAGGCACGGGTGTCCAGGTCGGCGATGGCCACCGTGTTCTCGCGGACCAGGTACTCGGACAGTGAGGCTTCGCTGCGGAAACTCGATGCCAGCAGGGGCAGGTTCTTGATCACGAGGCCGGCCGCATGGACGCGGCGGGCTTCCACGTCTTCGCCGTTCACGCCGGTGTTGCCGATGTGCGGATAGGTGAGCGTGACGATCTGCTGGCAGTAGCTGGGATCGGTGAGGATTTCCTGGTAACCGGTCATCGAGGTGTTGAACACCACCTCGCCGCAGGTCTGCCCGGCCGCGCCAATCGAGATGCCTGCAAAGACCGTGCCGTCGGCTAGCGCGAGAAGGGCTTTCGGGTGGACGGGAAGCACGGGGGTTCTCCAGAAGTGTTGGACGCGCCCGCGCCCGCCATGGGGCACAACCGGGGAGGAATCGCGTCCGCGTTCGCCGAGACGGGCCAGCCGGAACGACGAAAAAAGACACTGAACCTGGACAGGAAGCCGGGCGGGCGCACCGGGTGGCGCCGATTGCGGGTAAACCCCGGAATTATAGCCCGCCACCCACGCTCTTTCAGGGGCAAGGTCGGCGACGGCAAGCGCTTTTCAGGCACCGGGATCCATGGCCCTCACCGAACTGGCATGCAGACAGATCGCGGCCGCGGCCGCGGCATTGAGCGACTCCTCCCCGCCAGGCTGGGCAATGCGCACGGACAAGCTGGCCCTGGCCATCAAGGCATCGCCGACGCCCCGCCCTTCGTGCCCCAGCACCCACGCGCACGGCATCGGAAGCCGGGCCTCGTGCAACAGCTCGCCCTGGTGGGAACTGGTCACCACCAGCGGGACTTGCAACCTGGCAAGGTCGTCCTCCGCCAGCCCCTCCACGAGGCGCAGTCCGAAATGGGCGCCCATCCCCGCCCGGACCACCTTGGGAGACCACAGGGCCGCTGTTCCCCTGAGAGCCAGGACCTGTGCAAAGCCGAACGCCGACGCGCTGCGCAGGATGGACCCCACGTTGCCGGCATCCTGCAGGCCGTCGAGCACCACGGTGGCCACGCCTTCCAGGAGGTCGGGTGGTGCGGGCAGGTCCCACACGAAGCCCATGTCGGCGGGCGACTCCAGGCCGCTGATGCCATTCATCAGCGCCACGGGCAGCACATGGCTTCTGTCGGCCGCGC
Organism: uncultured Hydrogenophaga sp.; assembly: GCA_964520365.1. Lineage (GTDB taxonomy): Bacteria > Pseudomonadota > Gammaproteobacteria > Burkholderiales > Burkholderiaceae_C > Hydrogenophaga. The sequence goes on along the minus strand of CAZFOT010000033.1, from coordinate 20,526 downwards.
CGCGAAGGTCATGGGAAGCACGCGACCAGCCCGCTTCGGTGAACACCGCCAGCAAGGGCCTGTGGTTCCGCGCCAGCAGCGCCCGGCACAGGTGATCGCCCTCGAGCCACACTTGTCCCTGCCGCCGGTAGGCGGTGCCGTCCCGCGCCAGCACGCGCAGGCGCTTGAGCAAGGGGTTGTCGCGCGAGGTGATGACGGTCGGCTCGCCCATGCTCATCCACCGGCCTGTTCCAGGGCCCTGGCCACCGGCGCGAACGAACGGCGATGCGCCGGGAGGGCGCCATGGGCCACCAGGGCCTGCAGGTGTTCGGCGGTGCCGTACCCTTTGTGCCGGTCGAAACCGTACTGCGGGTGCGCCAGATGCAGTTCATCGAGCATGCGGTCGCGCGTCACCTTGGCCAGGATCGACGCCGCCGAAATCGACGGAACCAGCGCGTCGCCCGACACGATCGCCTCGGCCAGCATGTCGAGCGCAGGCAGGCGGTTGCCGTCGACCAGGACCTTCACCGGCTTGAGGCGCAGTCCCTTGACCGCGCGCTGCATGGCCAGCATGGTGGCCTGGAGAATGTTGAGCCGGTCGATTTCCTCGACCGTGGCCAGGGCGACGCTGCAGCAAAGGGCTTTCGCGCGGATCTCGTCGTACAGGGTTTCGCGCCGCCGGGCTGTGAGCCGCTTGGAATCGGCCAGGCCCTTGATGGGCTTGAGCTCATCCAGGATCACGGCCGCGGCCACCACCGGCCCCGCGAGCGGACCCCGGCCGGCCTCGTCCACACCGGCCACCAGGCCGGGCACGTCCCAGGCCAGGGCGGCCTGCTCAGCCTTGAAGAACTTTTTCGATCGCATCGGTGGCCAGTTGGGCGGTGTCGCGGCGCAGGGTGTCGTGCAGTTCGGCAAAGCGGGTCTGCAGCGCGGAGACTTCCTCCGGCGCATCCAGCCAGTCCAGCACGGCTCGGGCCAGCGCCTGCGGCGTGGCATCGTCCTGCAGCAACTCGGGCACGGCGAATTCGCGGCAGAGGATGTTGGGCAGGCCCACCCAGGGCTGCAGCTGTTTGCGGCGCATGATATGCCACGAAAGCGGGTTCATGTTGTAGGCGATCACCATCGGCCGCTTGAACAGCGCGGCCTCGAGCGTCGCGGTTCCGCTGGCAATCAGCGTCACGTCGCACGCGGCCAGCACGGTGTGCGACTGGCCTTCGACCACGCGAAGAGCATCACCCAGGCCGCTGGCCCCGGCCAGGTGGCAGATGCGTTCGCGCAGCGCGGGCACGGCAGGCACGACAAAACGAAGGCCAGGGCGGGCCTTGTGCATCAGGCCGGCGGCCGAGAAAAAGCGTTCCGCGAGGTAATGCACCTCCGAGGCCCGGCTGCCCGGGAGAATCGCCACCACGGTGTCTTCGTCGCGCAGGCCCAGTCGCCGCCGCGCCGCGGCCTGGTCGGGCTGCACCGGGATCATGTGCGCGATGGGGTGGCCCACATAGGTGGACGCAATGCCATGCTCCGCCAGCAGGGCCGGTTCGAACGGAAAGACGCACAGCACGTGGTCGGCCCCGCGCCGCACCTTTTCGACCTTCTCGGGCCGCCAGGCCCAGAAGGACGGGCAAACGAAATGCAGGGTGCGGATACCAGCCGCCTTGAGGTCGGCTTCCAGCCCCAGGTTGAAATCGGGGGCGTCAACGCCGATGAACAAATCGGGCTTCCGGGCAAGCAGGCGCTCCCGCAACCGGTTGCGGATGCGAAGAATGCCCACCAGCTTGGGCAGCACCTCCATGTAACCGCGCACCGCCAGGCGGTCGCTGGGCCACCAGGCGTCGAATCCCTGTTCGGCCATGCGCGGACCACCGATGCCGCCGGCCGCCAGACCGGGCCAGCGTTGGCGCATGCCCTTGAGCAGGAGAGCGGCCAGCAGGTCCCCGGATGCCTCGCCGGACACCAGCGCGAACCGGCGCTGTGCTTCCATGGGTGGCGCCAACAAGCCGCTACCGGGCAATGCCGCGCGTGGCACCGGCCAGGAAGCGGTTCATCATCGCCACGTCGGCGGCCACTTCCGGCGATGCCTGGCCCAGGGCCTCGATGTCCTTGCTGGCCTGGTCCAACGTCTTGCCCATGCGGTAGAGCAGCTTGTGCATCTGCTTCACCGCCGAAACGCGCGCCGGCGAGAACCCGCGGCGGCGCAGGCCGACCACGTTGAAGCCTCGCACCGCCAGGGGGTTGCCGTCCACCAGCATGAAGGGCGGCACGTCCTGCGAGACCGCGCTGGCAAATCCGATCATGGCGTGGGCGCCCACGGAGACGAACTGGTGGATGCCCGTGAGCCCGCCGACGGTCACCCAGTCCGCCAGATGGACGTGGCCCGCCAGGGTGGTGTTGTTGGCGAGCGTGGTGTGGTTGTCCACATGGCAATCGTGCGCGATGTGGGTGTAGGCCATGATCCAGTTGTCGCTGCCCACGCGCGTGACGCCGCCGGCGCCCGGCACGCCCAGATTGAACGTGCAGAATTCGCGGATGGTGTTGCGGTCGCCGATCAGCAGCTCGGTGGGTTCCCCGGCGTACTTCTTGTCCTGCGGCACGGCGCCCAGCGAATTGAACTGGAAGATCCGGTTGTCTCTTCCGATGGTGGTGCGGCCATCGATCACGCAATGGGCGCCGATGGAGGTGCCCGCACCGATCTTCACGTGCGGTCCGATCACGGTGTACGGGCCGACGCTGACGGAGTCATCGATTTCGGCAGCGGGGTCCACCAGCGCGGTGGCATGGATCCGGGTCACTGACGGCGCTCCACCAAGGGTCAGCCGACCGTGCGCATGGTGCACATCAATTCGGCCTCGCACACCACCTCGCCGTCCACCCGGATCTCGCCCTTGAACTTGTAGATCCCGGCCTTGACGCGCGCCAGCGCCACGTCCATGACCAACTGGTCCCCGGGTTCGACCGGCCGCTTGAACCTGGCCCCGTCGATGCCGGCGAAGTAATAGACGGTCTTGTCGTCCATGGTCACCCCCGCGGTATCGAAGGCCAGCAACGCCGCGGCCTGCGCCATGGCCTCCAGCATCAGCACGCCCGGCATCACCGGCCGGTTGGGAAAGTGACCGCCGAAGAAAGGCTCGTTGATGGTCACGTTCTTGATCGCCTTGATGCGCTGGCCTTTTTCGAGTTCGAGCACCCGATCCACCAGGAGAAACGGATAGCGGTGGGGCAGTTGCTTGCGGATCTGGTGGATGTCCATCATGGTTCTCTGGTCTGTTCCGATGCTTGCGCGATGGCCTGCTCCACGGCCTTGAGCCGTTCACGCAGGCGATTGAGCTGCTTGAGCGAAGCAGCATTCTTTTCCCAGGCCGCATTGTCGTCGATGGGAAACATGCCAGTGTATTGGCCTGGCCGGTGGATGGAACGCGTCACGACCGAAGCCGCAGAAACGTGCACGCCGTCGGCCAGCGTGAGGTGCCCCAGCACGATGGCGCCGCCACCTACGGTGCAGTGCGCGCCGATGACGGCGCTTCCCGCGACGCCGACACAACCCGCCATGGCGGAGTGGGCACCCACGCGGACGTTGTGGCCGATCTGGATCAGGTTGTCCAGCTTCACCCCATCCTCGATCACGGTGTCTTCCAGCGCGCCCCGGTCGATGCAGGTGTTGGCGCCGATCTCGACGTCGTCACCGATGCGGACCGCGCCAAGCTGCTCGATCTTCACCCAGGCGCCCTGGTGGGGCGCGAAGCCGAATCCATCCGCGCCGACGACGACGCCGGAATGGATCACGCAGCGAGCCCCCACGACACACCGCTCCCCCAGTACCACCCGAGGATGCAGCCGGGTGTCCTCGCCGACACGGGCATGGCTGCCCACCACCGCATGAGCGCCGATGCGGGCTCCGCGACCCACGCGGGCCCCAGCCTCGATCACCGCGAACGGACCCACATCGACCCCGTCCTCGATGGTGGCGTCTGGATGGATGCTCGCGAGGCGGTCGATCGCGGGCGCGGGCCGCGTCTCGTGCGCGCGCCGCCACCACTGGGTCAGGCGGGCAAAGTAGAGATAGGGGTCGTCGGTGACGACGCAGGGACCTCTTTCAGCAGCGGGCTGCTGCAGGGAGGGAGGCACGATCAGCGCGGCCGCCTGCGTCGATGCCAGTTGGCCGGCAAAACGCGCGTGGGAAACAAAGCTCAGGTCGCCCGCAACGGCCGTGGCCACCGGCGCCAGGCGGTGGATTTCCGTGTCGGCTGCTCCGACCAGTGTGCCCCCGAGGGCATCGACAATGGCGCCCAGGGACTTCGACACGGGCCACTCCCTGCGCGCTACTTGGCGTTGTTCAAGCTGCTCAACACCTTGTCGGTGATGTCGTGCCTGGGATTGATGTACACCGCTTCCTGGATGACGAGATCGTATTTTTCAGCTTCCGCGATCTGCCGGATCACGCGATTGGCGCGCTCGAGCACGGCCTGCAGTTCCTCGTTCTTGCGCAGATTCAGGTCTTCCTGAAACTCGCGCTGCTTGCGCTGGAACTCCTGGTCCTGAGCGATCAGTTGCCGTTGGCGAACCACGCGCTGGCTCTCGGGCAGCGTGGGCGCTTCGCGCTCGAACTTCTCAGATGCCGTCTTCAACTGGGTCGCGAGGTTCTGCACTTCCTTCTCGCGACGCAGGAACTCCTGCTCCAGCTTGGCCTGTGCCGCCTTGGCCAGGGAAGCCTCGCGAAAGATCCGGTCGGTGTTGACGAACCCGATGCGGAAATCCTGCGCTGCGGCGGACACGGCCAGCAGACCCGCGACGACCATGAGCCCGCCCGCGCGCACCATCGAAAAAAGGGAGACATTCATCAAAAGGAGGTTCCGATCTGAAACTGGAATCTTTGGATTCTATCGCCTGCAAACTTGCGGATCGGCGTGGCATAGGCAAAGCGCAAGGGGCCGATCGGCGAAACCCAGCTCAGGCCCACGCCCGCCGATGCCCGCATGTCCGAGAACGACATCTTCTCGTGCTCGCCGTAGACGTTGCCCACGTCGATGAACGCGAACATGCGCAGCGTGCGATCGTTGCCGGCGCCGGGGAACGGGGCAATGAATTCGGTATTGAGCACGAAGTTCTTGGCACCGCCGACATTGACGGTCTCGCCCGTCGTCGACCCGATCACCTCCGAGCGCGGACCCAGGGTCCCCTGGTCGAACCCGCGGACCGACCCAAGGCCGCCGCCGTAGAAGTTCTTCAGGACGGGAAAGTCGCCGTCGATCCCTCGCCCGATGCCGACTTCGCCGTTGAACGCCAGCGTGTACTGCCGGGTCAAGGGAAAGTACTGCTGGATCTGGTAGTTCAGCTTCACGTACCGCTTGTCGCTGCCGAGCCCGAATTCGGTGTTGAACCGCTGCAGCCGGCCTTCGTTGGGAACCAGGGCGCTGTCGCGTCCATCGCGCGTCCAGCCAATCGTCGCGGGATAGTAGGTGCCGCCCTGATCCCGGTACGCTACCGGGAGCTGATTGCCCTCGTCGATCCTGATGCGTTCGGCGCCAATGCCGAAGAACACCGTGTCGCGCTCGGTGAACGGGATGCCGAAGCGCACGCCCACGCCCGGCGTCACGATCCGATAGTCCCCGCCCTGCTCGGTGTAGGGCCTGGTGGTCTTGTAGTAGACATCGAAGGTCCGCGAAATGCCATCGGGCGTGAAATACGGATCGGTGGTGCTCAGCACGAACTGGCGGTTGAACTTGCTGGTGTTGACGTTGAGACCAAGGTAGTTGCCCGTTCCGAACACGTTTTCCTGCTGGATGCCCGCGAGGAAAGAAAGCTTGTCGGCCTGCGAATAGCCCGCGCCGATGGACAGGTTGCCGGTCGGCTTCTCGGCCACGGTCACCACCAGGTCCACCTGATCCGGCGTGCCGGAGACCGGTTGGGTGTCGATCCCCACCTCGGTGAAGAAGCCCAGTCGATCGACGCGGTCGCGCGAGAGGCGGATGCGGTCGCTGTCGTACCAGGCGGACTCCAACTGGCGGAATTCGCGCCGGATCACCTCGTCGCGGCTTCTGCTGTTGCCCTCGATGTTGATGCGGCGCACGTACACACGCCGCTGCGGCTGCGCCCGCAGCACGAAAGACACCTGGTTGTTGACGCGATCGATCTCGGGCACCGCGTCCACCTGGGCGAAGGCATAGCCGAATCCCCCGAAGTGATCGGTGAAGGCCTTCACCGTGCTGGCGACCTCCTCGGCGTTGTAGGCCTCGCCGGCCTCCAGCGTGATCAACTGCCTGAACTCGTCTTCCTTGTCCAGGTACTCGCCTTCCAGCGACACCGAGGACACCACGAAGCGATTGCCCTCCGTGATGTTGATGGTGATGGTCATGCCATCCTTCTCGGGATCGATGGCCACCTGCGTTGAGTCGATCCTGAACTCCAGGAAGCCGCGTGTCAGATAGTGCGAGCGCAGCTTCTCCAGGTCGGCATTGAGCTTTTCCCGGGAATAGCGATCGGACTTGGTGTACCAGCTCAGCCATCCGCCCGTGTCGAGGTCGAACAGATCGCGCAAGGTGGACTCGGGGAATGCCTGGCTGCCCACGATGCGGATGTCGCGGATCTTCGCGACATCGCCTTCCACCACGCTGAAGTTCAGGTTGACCTGGTTGCGTTCACCCGGCGTCACCGTGGTCGTGACCTCGGCGGCATACATGCTGCGGTTGATGTACTGGCGCTTGAGTTCCTGCTCGGCCCGGTCGGCCAGCGCCTTGTCGAACGGCCGGCCTTCGGTCAGGCCGATGTCGCGCAAGGCCTTCTTGAGCACGTCGGCATCGAACTCCTTGATGCCCGAGAAGCTGATGTCGGCCACCGAGGGACGCTCCTCGACGATCACCACCAGCACGTCGCCGCTGATCTGCAGGCGCACGTCGCTGAACAGGCCGAGGCCGAACAGCGACCGGATGGCCGTCGATCCCTTGTCGTCGTCGTACTGATCGCCGATGCGAAATGGCAGGGATGCAAACACGGTTCCCGGCTCCACCCGCTGCAGGCCCTCGACGCGGATGTCGCGCAGTGTGAAGGGGTCCACGGCCCATGCCGGAAGCGCCGACAGCAAAGAAGCGGCGAGCGCGGAAAGCGTCAGTCCGCGCAAACCATTTTTGATTTTTTTCATGGGAAGGATATGTTCAGCCAGCCAAGCGGGCCACATCATTGAACAAGGCCACGGACATGAGCGCCATCAACACAACGACACCTCCGCGCTGCAGGCGCTCCATCCAGACATCAGAAACGCTGCGCCCGGTCACACCCTCCCAAAGATAATACATCAGGTGCCCCCCATCGAGGACGGGCAGAGGCAGCAGGTTGAGCACGCCCAGACTCACGCTGATCAAGGCCAGAAACAGGAGGTAGGACGTGAATCCCAGGCTGGCCGACTTGCCCGCGTAGTCGGCAATGGTCAGAGGTCCGCTGATATTCCGGAGAGAGGCCTCTCCGATCAGCATGCGGCCCATCATCTTGAGCGTCAGCCAGGAAACCTCCCAGGTCCGGACCACCCCCCGGACGAGCCCGTCCACCGGTCCGTGCCGGACCGTCATGAACGCCGGTGCGGCACCGATGTAGGCGCCTATGCGTCCAATCCGATGGCCATCGACCAGTTCCGCCAAGGGGACCACGCGCAGCACCATCGCCCGCCCCGCCCGGTCGATTTCCCAGGCCTGCGCCACCGGTTGGCCGTCCGGCCCCACCGACGACGCGATCAGCGCGCGCAACTGCTGGCCATCGGCCACCGGCGCCCCGTCCACGCGCCGGATCCTGTCGCCAGCCTGCAGGCCCGCCGCCGCGGCCGCGCCGCCCTCGATGACGCCACCGACCACGGGTGCGCTCCATGGCGCGACGATGCCCATGCGCTCGAAAAGCTTCGCATCGACCTCGCGCACATCGAGTTCGCTCAGGGGCAGGCGAACTTCGCGGGTGGCCGCGCCCTCTTCCCGGCCCACCCAGAGCGTCAGGTCCTTGCCCTCCAGGGCCGCCTGGGTCAAGCGCCAGCGCAAGTCGCCAAACGACCCCATCTCGACAGGCTCCGAATCGCCCACGGCGGAACTGGCCACCCAGTCGCCACTGGCGAGCCCGGCCCGCTCCGCCAGCGACCCGACCGCCGGCCCCGCGAGGATGGGCTTGGGCTCTTCCACACCGACCCAGTTCACCACCGCGTACAAGACCACGGCCAGCAGCAGGTTGGCCGCCGGCCCCGCGGCCACGATCGCCGCGCGCGACCGGAGCGGCTGGGTGTTGAAAGCAAGGTGGCGTTCGGCGGGATCGACCGGGCCTTCCCGTTCATCCAGCATGCGGACGTAGCCTCCCAGCGGCAAGGCACAGAGCACGAACTCCGTCGGACTGCCCTTGCGCTGCCACTTGAGCAAGGGTTTGCCAAAGCCAACGGAAAACCGGAGCACCTTGACGCCGCAGGCCACGGCCACGCGATAGTGGCCGTACTCGTGGATGGCGATCAAAAGGCCAAGCGCGACGACAAACGCAATCAGGGTCAGCATGGCTGGAGGCGGCCTTGCGGCTCGGACGTATGAGGTTGAGGAACTGCCGCGGTGCTCAGCACCGAATCCGACGGATCTCCGTTTCCGCCACCGCGCGGGCCTCGGCGTCGATGGCCATCAGGTCGGCAACGCCTGCCGGCTTGGAGGGGCTCAGCGACGCCAAAGTTGCATGGTTCACGGCATGAATCTGGTCGAACCGCAGACGATGGTCCAGAAACGCCGCCACCGCCACCTCGTTGGCGGCATTCAGCACGGACGTGGTGCCTTCCGGGGCCTGCAGCGCGTCCCAGGACAGGAACAGGCCAGGGTACCGCTGCCGATCAGGGTCGAGAAAGGTGAGCGAGGCCAGCGCCGAGAAATCCAGCGGCGGCGCCCCGCTGTCCATCCGCTCCGGCCACGACAGCCCGTATGCAATGGGAACGCGCATGTCCGGCGTGCCCAGTTGCGCCAGGACCGACGTGTCCCTGAACTGCACCATCGAATGGATGATCTGCTGGGGGTGGATCAGCACCTTGATCTTCTCCGGCGGCAGGTCGAAAAGCCAGCGCGCCTCGATCACCTCGAGGGCCTTGTTCATCATGGTCGCCGAATCGACGGAAATCTTGCGCCCCATGGCGAAGTTGGGGTGGGCGCAGGCCTGCTCGGGCGTCATGGCCGGGAGCGACGCCAGGGGCGCCTCCCTGAACGGGCCTCCGGACGATGTCAGCAGGATGTGGTCGATCCGCTGCGGCCAGTATTGAGGGTGCTCGGGCAGGCACTGGAAGATCGCCGAATGCTCGCTGTCGATCGGCAGCAGCGTGGCGCCGCCTTGCCTGACCGTGTCCATGAACAGGCGACCACCCACGACCAGGGCTTCCTTGTTCGCCAGCAGAAGCTTTTTCCCCGCTGCTGCCGCCGCCAGGCTGGGCGCAAGCCCCGCCGCGCCCACGATGGCGGCCATCACGATGTCCACCTCGGGATCCGCGCTCACGTCGCACAGCGACGCCTCGCCGGAAAGCACTTCCACCGGCAGACCCAGGTCGCGCACCCCGCGTTGCAGCGCCAGGGCGTGGTCGGGGCTGGCCATCACCGCATAGCGCGGCCGGAACTGTTCGCACTGCCCGAGCATCAGTTCGACCTGGGTCGAAGCGGTCAGCGCGTGAACGGAAAACCGCTCGGGGTGCCGGGCGATCACGTCCAGCGTGTTGGTTCCAATGGACCCGGTCGAACCCAGGATCGTGACGGTTTGAGGTGTGCTCATGGGCGTATCACAGCGTGGCCAGCAGCATGGACAGGGGCAGTACCGGCAGCAAGGCATCGACCCGGTCGAGCACGCCGCCATGCCCGGGAAGCAGCTGGCTCGAATCCTTCACGCCCGCGCTGCGCTTGACCAGGGACTCCAGCAAGTCGCCCACCACGCTCATGGCAACCAGGAACAGCAGCGAACCGACCGCCAGAAGAGGTCCGGATTGCCAGAGCCGCGCATACACGCTGCCCTGGCCGCCCAGCCCTTCGGCATCGGCCCAGAGCCAGCCGGCCGCCAGCAGGAACACGCCGACCAGTCCACTGATCGCGCCTTCCCAGCTCTTGGCGGGGCTGACCGACGGCGCGAGCTTGCGGCGTCCGAAGGCCTTGCCCCCGAAATAGGCCGCCACGTCGGCCGTCCATACCAGAAGCAGCACCGACAGCAGAAAGACCAGTCCCGTCTGCCTTGCCTGCACCAGGGCCAGCCAAGCGCAGCCGATCAGGAACAGCCCCACGCACAGTCTGATGCCGGCGGGCCAGGCCGACCATCCGGCGACGCCCCGCCAAAGCATGCCGATGGCCAGCAGCACCCACAGCAGGCCCACCACGATCCAGCCCAGGCGCCAGGACCGGTCCAGCCCGCCCAGAACCCAGAACGCGGCCATGGCCAGACCCAGGCCCACCCCGATAACGATCGAACTCGCGGGCCGGCATCCGTTGAGCCTGGCCCACTCCCACGCGCCGGCCGCGACCAGCAACAGGCTCAGGGCAGTGAAGGGACCGGTATGGGAGTGGAACAAGGCCGGAAGCAGGACGACCAGCAGCAGCAGCGCCGTGATGATGCGCTGCCTAAGCATGGCAGCCGCCCGACGGAACAGATGGCGTTTCGGCGGCGGCACGCTGTTCGGCCGTCTGCCCGAAACGCCGCTGGCGGCCCGCATAGTCCGCCAGGGCGCGGTCCAGCTCGGCGGCATCGAAGTCCGGCCAGAGACAATCGGTGAAGAAAAGTTCGGTGTACGCCAGCTGCCACAGCAGGAAATTGCTGATCCGCCGCTCTCCGCCCGTGCGAATCAACAGGTCGGGATCGCTCACGTGCGCCATGGACAGGGCGCCGGAAAGGGTGGCTTCGCTGATCTCGGTCCCTTGCAAGGCCAGCTTGCGGGCCGCCTGCACCATGTCCCAGCGGCCGCCGTAGTTGAAGCAGACGTTGAGCACCAGGCGGTGGTTGTCACGGGTCGCCTGCTCGGCCGCTTCCAGGCCCTGCACCACCTTGGCGGACAGTGCCTGCCGCCCCCCCGGGAAATGAAGCTGCACCCCATTGGCCTGCAGCTTGGGCACTTCGCGCGAAAGCGCCATCACCAGCAACTCCATGAGACCTGACACTTCGTCCACAGGACGGTTCCAGTTCTCGGACGAAAAGGCAAACACCGTCAGCACCGGCACCCCGCGCTCGATGCACGCGGCGACGACCTTCCTCAGGGCATCCACGCCCTGCTTGTGGCCGGCCACCCTGGGCAACCAGCGCTTCTGCGCCCAGCGGCCATTGCCATCCATGACGATCGCCACGTGCCGCGGCGATGCGGCCGGAGGGGACGAAACAAGGTCTGCCATCAGATGCCGGGGCTCATTCGACGCGCGGCGTCAAACGGCCATGATGTCCTGTTCCTTGGACGCCACCAGCCTATCGACCTCGGCGATCATGCGGTCGGTCAGTTTCTGGATGTCTTCCTGCGACCTGCGGTCGTCGTCCTCCGACGCGAGCTTGTCCTTGACGAGCTTCTTGACGGCTTCGTTGGCATCCCGCCGCAGGTTGCGGATGGCGATCTTGGCCGCCTCGCCGTCGCCACGCACCACCTTGGTCAGTTCCTTGCGGCGCTCCTCGGTCATGGGCGGCATCGGCACACGGATCAGATCCCCCTGGCTGGAAGGATTCAGGCCCAGGTCGGACTCCCTGATGGCCTTCTCGATCTTGGCGCCCATGCCCTTTTCCCAGGGTGCCACCCCGATCGTGCGCGCGTCGAGCAGGGACAGATTGGCCACCTGCGACAGCGGGAGCATGGACCCGTAGTATTCGACGTGAACCGTGTCGAGCAAAAGCGGATTGGCCCGGCCGGTGCGGATCTTGGTCAGGCCGTTCTTGAAGGACTCGATGGACTGCTGCATCTTGTGCTCGGCTGTCTGGCGAATGTCGACGGTGCTCATGGTGTTCCTCGATACGTCTGTGTTCATCGGCGCTGGTCTCACACGTGGACCAGGGTGCCCTCGTCGCCGCCAAGAACCACCTGGCGCAGGGCTCCGGGCTTGAAGATGGAAAAAACCTTGATCGGCAGTTTCTGATCCCGGCAAAGGGCGAACGCGGTCGCGTCCATGACCTGGAGGTTCTTGCCCATGGCCTCGTCGAAGGAGATCGATGCGTAGCGCGTGGCGTTCTTGTCCTTGTTCGGGTCCGCGGTGTACACGCCATCGACCTTGGTCGCCTTGAGAACGATCTCGGCGCCGATCTCGGCGCCGCGCAGCGCGGCAGCCGTATCGGTGGTGAAGAAGGGGTTTCCGGTGCCGGCGGCGAACACCACCACCTTGCCTTCCTCCAGGTATTGCAGCGCCTTGGGGCGCACATAGGGCTCCACCACCTGCTCGATCCCGATGGCGGACATGACGCGGGCCACCACGCCCGCCTTGTCCAGCGCATCGGCCAGCGCCAGCGAATTCATCACCGTGGCCAGCATGCCCATGTAGTCGGCCGTGGCCCGGTCCATGCCCACGGAGCCCCCGGCGACGCCCCTGAAGATGTTGCCCCCGCCGATCACGATCGCGACCTCCACGCCCAGGCGGGTGATCTCCGCGATTTCGTCCACCATGCGCACGATGGTGGCCCGATTGATGCCAAAGGCGTCGTCCCCCATGAGGGCCTCGCCCGATAGTTTCAGCAGGATGCGTTTGTACGCTGGCATGGCTACCTTCAGGAATACAGGTTCAAACTCTTAACCGATAAGTGTAGCGGGGCGAACACCTGCCCGGGCACGCGGGAATCCCCCGCATGCACGAAAACGGATGTCCCCCGGACACGACAACGGGCCTTGCGGCCCGTTGGTTTCTTGCACGGATAGCCGGACGCGCCGGATCACTCGCACCCTCCCGGGTCAGGCGCCCTTGGCTGCGGCAACCTGAGCCGCCACTTCGGCGGCAAAGTCGTCCACCTTCTTCTCGATGCCCTCGCCCACCACGTAGAGCGTGAAGCCCTTGACGGTGGTACCCGCGGCCTTGAGCATCTGCTCGACGGTCTGCTTGTCGTTCTTGACGAACGGCTGATTGAACAGGGACACCTCCTTGAGGTACTTCTGCACCGCGCCATCGATGCGCTTGGCCGTGATTTCAGCGCTCTGGGCAGGCTTGCCGGCGGCCACCAGTTCCCTGTTCGCCTCCTCGGCCTTGGCCGCGGCCACCGAGCGCTCGCGTTCGATGAAATCGGCCGGCACGTCGGCGCTGGTCAAGGCCACGGGCTTCATGGCGGCAATGTGCATGGCCGTGTCCTTGGCGGCTGCGGCGTCGCCCTCGAATTCCACCAGCACGCCGATGCGCGTGCCGTGGAGGTAGCTCGCGATCTGGCCACCGCCGCTGTAGCGCTGGAAGCGGCGAAAGCTCATGTTCTCGCCGATCTTGCCGATCAGGCCCGTGCGCACGTCCTCGAGGGTGGGGCCGAACGTGTCCTGGCTGCAGGGCAGCGCCGCCAGGGCGGCCAGATCGGCCGGATTGTGCTCGGCCACCAGGCGCGCTGCGGCATCCGCGAGCTGGAGGAAGCTCTCGTTCTTGGTCACGAAGTCGGTTTCGCAATTGACCTCGATGAGGGCGCCCGTGGCGCCATCGACATGGCTGGCGACGACGCCTTCGGCGGTCACGCGGCTGGCCGCCTTGCCCGCCTTGGTTCCCAGCTTGACGCGAAGCAATTCCTCGGCCTTGGCCATGTCGCCATCGGCCTCGGTCAGTGCCTTCTTGCACTCCATCATGGGCGCATCGGTCTTGGCGCGCAGTTCCGCCACCATGCTTGCGGTGATTGCCATCTTTCTCTCCTTTGCCAGACCCACGCGGAATTGCCGCGGCGGACCTGTTCGTTGAATCGGTAAAACTTGCAAAAAAGGGGCTACGCGAGCCCCTCTGTCTCGCGCCGTCGACGCTCAGGCGGCGGCGTCTTCCTTCACTTCGACGAATTCGTCGCCGCCTTCCTTGGAGGCTGCCTTGACGACATCGTTGACGGCATTGGCACGGCCCTCGAGGATGGCGTCGGCGATGCCGCGGGCATACAACGCCACGGCGCGGGCCGAGTCGTCGTTGCCCGGAATGACGTAGTCGATGCCCACGGGCGAATGGTTGGTGTCCACCACCCCCACCAGCGGGATGCCCAGCTTCTGGGCTTCGAGCACGGCGATCTTGTGGAAACCGACGTCGATCACGAAAATCGCGTCAGGCAGGGCGGGCATGTCCTGGATGCCGCCGATGTCCTTCTCCAGCTTCTCGATCTCTCGGGTGAAGGTCAGTTGTTCCTTCTTGGTCATGCTGTCCAGGCCGGCTTCCTTCTGGGCCTGCATGTCCTTGAGGCGCTTGATCGAGGTCTTGACCGTCTTGAAGTTGGTCAGCATGCCGCCGAGCCATCGCTGGTCGACGAACGGCACGCCGGCGCGGCGCGCTTCCTGGGCCACGATGTCGCGCGACTGGCGCTTGGTGCCCACCATCAGGATGGTGCCGCGGTTGGCCGAGAGCTGGCGCACGAACTTGGCGGCCTCCTCGAACAGGGGCAGCGTCTTCTCGAGGTTGACGATGTGGATCTTGTTGCGATGGCCGAAGATGTACGGCGCCATCTTGGGGTTCCAGAAGCGGGTTTGGTGGCCGAAGTGGACACCGGCTTCCAGCATTTCGCGCATGGAGATGGACATGAGATGACTTTCCAGAGGTTGTGTCTTAAATCCGGCCCTGATCGCGTTGTGCTCCAGTCCGTCGGATCGGACCGGAACAACGAAAGCGACACCCGGTTGGGCCGGTTTGCGATTGGCTCCGCCCAGGCGGTCCTGGCCTCTCGACCAGATGCCCTGAGCAAAGCCTATCGATTATAGCAGCGAACGGCGGCGCCGGTCGCAGCGCGTCACCGGGCCAGAACCGGGCGACACTCGCGTTCGCACCGTCCACGCATTCCGACAACCGCCGATGAAAGACCGACCCGCCATGCCGAACGCTCCGGAACCCGCCGCCAGGCGCATCGCCTTCGATCGGCGCGAGGCCCTCCACGGCCTCGAAGCCACCCGGGACGCCGAAGGCGCGGCTTCGGCGAACCTCCCGCCCCACACGCTCATGGCACGCGCAGGGCTGTCGGTGGCGCGGCTGGCACGGGCGCTGCAGCCCCACGCGAGAAGCATCTGGGTGGCGTGCGGCCCCGGCAACAACGGGGGCGACGGCTTGGTGGCGGCCGCGCACCTGCATCGCTGGGCCCGATCGACAGGCAGCGGGGCACGCGTGGTGGCCACGCACGGGAGCGCGGGTGCGGGCGCCGCGAGACCGCTCCCGCCGGACGCCCGCGATGCGCTGGAGGCCGCGCGGGCCGCAGGCGTGGAGATCCGACCCGACCCACCATCGCAGTTCGATCTGGCCATCGACGCCGTGCTGGGCATCGGAGTGGACAGGCCCATTTCCGGAGCGCTCGCGCCGTGGCTGGCGCTTCTGCGCGGCACACCCGCTCCGGTGCTTTGCGTGGACCTGCCCAGCGGACTGG
This sequence comes from uncultured Hydrogenophaga sp., assembly GCA_964520365.1. Taxonomy (GTDB): domain Bacteria; phylum Pseudomonadota; class Gammaproteobacteria; order Burkholderiales; family Burkholderiaceae_C; genus Hydrogenophaga. The sequence goes on along the minus strand of CAZFOT010000033.1, from coordinate 5,058 downwards.
ATGCCGAGACCGGCGCGCTCCAGCCGCTGCCAGAGGACCCTGCGCGCACGGCCCTCGGCGATGCCGGCCCCAGGCACACGCTCTCGCTGCTCACGCTCAAGCCCGGGCTGTTCACCGCGGACGGGCGGGACGCCGCAGGCGACATCTGGATGGACGGCCTGCAGGTTCAACTGCCGGAGGCGGTTTCGCCGATGGCCTGGCTGCATGCGCGGACACCGCCATCGGCTGGCGCCCCCGGCAGGCCGCACGCCAGCCACAAGGGCATCTTCGGCGACGTGGCGGTGGTGGGCGGACAGGACATTCGCGCCAGCGGCGAAGGCATGACGGGCGCCGCGCTGCTGGCCGCGAGGGCCTCGCTGCACGCAGGCGCGGGGCGGGTGGTCGTGGGCCTGCTGGGCGCCCGGGCAGGCAGCGGGCTCACCCACGACCCGATCGCGCCCGAACTGATGCTGCGAACACCGCAACGCCTGCTGGCTTCCGATCTGCCGGACCGCGCCACCCTGGTGTGCGGATGCGGCGGCGGCGAGGCGGTGGCGGATATCCTGCCCGCCGTCCTGACCCGGTCACCGCGCCTGGTGCTCGATGCGGACGCGCTCAACGCCATCGCCCGCGACAGCGCGCTCCAGGCCATGCTGGCCGGACGCGCAGACCGTGGCTGGACGACCGTCCTGACGCCCCATCCGCTGGAGGCCGCCAGGCTGCTCGGAACCCGCACCGCCGACGTGATGAAAGACCGCCTGCGGTCGGCGCGGCAACTGGCGGACCGGTTCGGGGCCATCTGCGTGCTCAAGGGCTCGGGCACCGTGCTGGCCGAACCGGGGCAAGTGCCGCTCATCAACGGGTCGGGCAACGGGCGGCTCGCCACGGCGGGAACGGGCGACGTGCTCGCCGGCATGATCGGCGCGGCGCTGGCGGCACCGCCCGCGCCGTCCGGCCGGGTGCTCGACCGCGTGGCGAATGCGGTGTTCCAGCACGGCTGGCTGGCCGACCACTGGGAGGTGGCCTCGGGACCGCCCGAAACGCTCTCGGCCGGCAGGCTGGCCCGGCGGGTGGGCCACCTCTGGTGAGGCAGGCACGGCAGACCGGTCAACCGATCAGCATCAAGCCGACCTGGAGCAGAATGATCAGCACCAGCACCGAAAGATCGACACCGCCCACGGTGGGAACGATGCGGCGCACCGGCCGCAGTATCGGCGCGCACAGCCGGTCGAGGGTGGCGAGGATGGGCGACTGGGGTTGCACCCAGGACAGCACCGCGTACACCAGCAGCAGCAGCATCAGCCCCTGAAGCAGCGTTCGCAGCAGCAGCTTGAAGGCCAGCACCGGCACGGCCATCACCAGGGCCGAGGGCGCCACGGAGAAGGCGGAGGACCCCGTGGCCAGCACCACCCACAAGCCGCCGTAGGCCAATGCCAGCAGCACCGCGGCCATCAGGCTGCCCCAGTCGATGCGGCCCTTGGCCAGGCTTTGGGGCAGGATGCGGCGCACCGGCGCCACGAGCCAGTCCGTCACCGCCATCACGAAGCGTCCCGGCTGAGCCCACATGGGAACCCGCAAATGGTTCATCCAGGCACGCAGCAGGGCCGCCGCCACGAGAAAGAAGAACAAGGTGTCCAGCAGAAAAAGAACGATGCGCATAGCCGTCAATCCGAAGTCAGGCGCAAAGGCGACCGGGGTACTCTGGGGTCGGGCTCCCGCCCGGCCTCCAGGCGCTCCAGGGCGGCCCGCCTGGAAGCCTGCAGGAAATCCAGCATGATCGGCGAACTGTCGGCCAGCGCATGGCGGCCGTGGTGGAACTCGGGATGCCACTGGACGCCTCGGGCGTAGGCGTCCCCGGTCCAGCGGATGGCCTCGACCAGGCCATCGAGCGTCGAGACCGCCTCCACCACCATGCCCTTGCCGAGCTCCGCCACCGCCTGGTGATGGATGCTGGTGACCTTCAACTGCGAGGCCGTCGGATACAGGTTGGTGAGTGCCGAACCCTGCAGGAACGTCACCTCGTGCTCCAGCTGGTCGTACAGCTCGGTGTCGACGTGGGCATGCGCTCCCGGGCACTGGGTGGGGATGTCCTGGTACAAGGTGCCGCCAAACGCCACGTTGAGCAATTGGGCGCCCCTGCACACGCCCAGAACGGGCTTCTTCTGGGCAAGAAAGGCCCTGAGCAGGGAGAGTTCGTATCTGTCCCTCACCACGTCACCCTCCCAGCGCGTGTCGATGGGGGTCTGGCCATAGGTCTGGGGCGCCACGTCCGCCCCGCCCTGGAGCACCAGCGCATCGAGTTCCCGCACCACGTATTCCACCTTGAGATGCCGCGCCGCGTGCTTGCTGTCGTGCGCGACCGCCGGCACCATGAATGCCACGGCGCCGTGTTCCATGATCCAGTGCACAAGCGACTGCTCGATGTATTGCAGGTTCTTGTTGCGAAAGCCCAGTTCCGGCGGAACCTGGTACAGCAGCCGCGCCGACACGCCGATGCGCAGTGGACGCTCGCCAGCCACCGCGCCCGCCTTCGACCGGGCCCTGGCCTCCGCCCGGCCGGCCTTGGCGGCACCGGCGCTTGCGCGGGTCTTGCTGGCAGGCGCTGCAGGCGGGCGAGCGGCTCGCCCGGCGGCCTTCTTCTCGACGTCCACGGCCGGCCCCTTCATCTGCGACTCTTGCGGGACTTGCCGGCGGTGCTTCTCGCCGCGCCCCGATCCGTCTTCTTGGCGCCGGCCGACTTGCGCGCCGACGGCGGCAGGTCCCCGATGGGCGCCGCCGCAGCGCTGCCCTGGCGGCCCGGCGATGGCGACGCGCCGCCCCTGGAGCGGCGCGGCTTGCCGGCGCGCCCCGATTCATCGGCCGCATCGGACAGGCTTCCCTTGTCGCGCATGGCCCGCAGCACCAGGTCATCGCCACTGGCCACCAGGCGGAAATCGATGCGGCGGCCGTCGAGGTCCACCCGGCTGACCTGCACGTTCACGCGGGAGCCCAGCGCGTAACGGATGCCGGTGCGCTCGCCGCGCAGTTCCTGCCGCGCTTCGTCGAACCGGAAATACTCGCCACCCAGCTCGGTGATGTGCACCAGGCCTTCGACGTACATGGCGTCGAGCGTCACGAACAGCCCGAAACTGGTGACCGAGCTGACCACGCCGGTGAACTCCTCGCCCAGGTGCTCGCGCATGTACTTGCATTTCAGCCAGGCTTCGACGTCCCGGCTGGCCTCGTCGGCCCGGCGCTCGTTGGCGCTGCAGTGCAGTCCCGCCGCCTGCCATGCCAGGGTATCGGCCGACGGCTTCTTCACCGGCTGATCGCTGGGCGGCCTGACCCGGCTGGCCAGGCGCTTGCTCAGCTTGGCGTGCGCCTCGCCGGGCGTGGGCAGCTCCGGCAGTTGATAGCGCTGCCGGCCCAGGATCGCCTTGATGACGCGATGCACCAGCAGGTCGGGGTAGCGCCGGATCGGACTGGTGAAGTGGGTATAGGCCTCGAAGGCCAGTCCGAAGTGGCCGCTGTTGATCGGCGTGTAGATAGCCTGCTGCATGGAACGCAGCAGCATGGTGTGGATCTGCTGCGCCTCGGGCCGGTCCTTCGTCGCGCTGGCGATGCGCTGGAATTCCGAAGGCTTGGGGTTGTCGCTGATGGTCTGGGACACGCCCATGGCCTTGAGGTAGTTGCGAAGGATCTCCTGCTTCTCCGGCGTCGGTCCCTCGTGCACGCGGAACAGCCCGGCGTGCTTGCCCTGGCCGATGAAATCGGCCGAGCAGACATTGGCCGCCAGCATCGCCTCCTCGATCAGCTTGTGCGCGTCGTTGCGGGTGCGCGGGATGATCTTCTCGATGCGCCCGGCCTCGTCGCACACGATCTGCGTCTCGGTGGTCTCGAAGTCCACCGCGCCGCGCTCGTTGCGCGCTTGCAGCAATGCGCGGTACACGTCGTGAAGGTTCAGCAGGTAAGGCACCAGCGCCTTGCGCTGCGCGGCCTCCGGGCCGCGCGTGTTCTGGAGGATGGCCGCCACTTCCGTGTAGGTCAGGCGGGCATGGCTGAACATGACGGCCGGATAGAACTGGTAAGCATGAACTTCCCCCTTCGCATTGACCAGCATGTCGCAGACCATGCAGAGGCGCTCCACGCCGGGGTTGAGCGAACACAGCCCGTTGGACAGCTTCTCGGGCAGCATCGGGATCACCCGGCGCGGAAAGTAGACCGAGGTCGCCCGGTCGTAGGCGTCCACGTCGATGGCCGAGCCGGTCCGCACGTAGTGGCTCACGTCGGCGATCGCCACCAGCAGCCGCCACCCCTTGCCCCGGCCGACCTTCGCCGGCTCGCAATAGACCGCATCGTCGAAGTCGCGCGCGTCCTCGCCATCGATGGTCACCAGCGGCACGTCGCGCAGGTCCACCCGGTTCCTGTGGTCCACCGGGCGCACGTGGTCGGGCAGTGCCCGTGCCTGCGCCATCGCCAGATCGGAGAAAACGTGCGGTACGCCGTACTTGCGCACCGCGATCTCGATCTCCATGCCCGGATCGTCGATCTCCCCGAGCACCTCCTTGACCCGGCCGACCGGCTGCCCGTACAAGGCGGGCGGCTCGGTGAGTTCCACCACCACGACCTGCCCCGATTTCGCGGTGCCCGTGGCGCCCTTGGGAATGAGCACGTCCTGCCCGTAGCGCTTGTCCTCGGGCGCGACCAGCCAGACACCGCTCTCCTGCAGCAGACGCCCGATGATCGGGGCATCCGATCGTTCGACGATTTCGGTCACCCGCCCTTCCGGGCGGCCCTTGCGGTCAAGCCGCACGATGCGCGCCTTGACCCTGTCCTTGTGGAGGACCGCCCGCATTTCATTGGACGGCAGGTAAATATCCGTCTGCCCATCATCACGAATCACAAAACCGTGTCCATCTCGATGACCGGACACGACACCTTCAAACTCTGCCAACAGGCTGTTTTTTTCGTTCACTTTTCTCTGCTATAATTTTGGTTTTCCTGAGATGCCCAGGTGGCGGAATTGGTAGACGCACTAGTTTCAGGTACTAGCGCCGAGAGGCGTGGAGGTTCGAGTCCTCTCTTGGGCACCAATCATAA
>CAZFOT010000032.1:0-23246 GCA_964520365.1 uncultured Hydrogenophaga sp. | reverse complement strand
CGCTGGAGTACGGCATGGTCGGCATCAACGTGGGCATCCTCGCCACCGAGCATGTGCCGTTCGGCGGCGTGAAGCAGTCCGGCCTGGGCCGCGAAGGCTCGCACCACGGCATGGACGACTACGTGGAGATCAAGTACCTCTGCCTCGGTGATGTCTTGAAGTGATCCGATCGATGAACTTCGACTGGACCAACCCCTACCCCACCATCCGCTCGCCCCTGATGGCGCGCAACGTGGTGGCCACCTCGCATCCGCTGGCCGCGCAGGCCGGCCTGCGCATGATGCTCAAGGGCGGCAACGCCATCGACGCGGCGATCGCCGCGGCGGCCGCGCTCACGATCGTGGAGCCGGTCTCCAACGGCCTGGGCAGCGACAACTTCGCCATCCTCTGGGACGGCACGCAACTGCACGGCCTGAACTCGTCGGGCGCGGCGCCGGCGGGCTGGACGCCCGACTACTTCGCGCGCCAGCACGGCAACATCGTGCCCCAGCGCGGCTGGGACAGCGTGACCACGCCGGGCGCCGTGGCCGGCTGGGTGGCGCTGTCCGAGCGCTTCGGGCAACTGCCCTTCGCCGACCTGCTCGAACCCGCCATCGAACTGGCCGAGCGCGGCCATGGCGTGGCCTGCATCGTGGCCGACAAATGGGCGCTCGCCGTGCCCATCCTGCGGAACCAGCCCGGCTTCGCCGAAGCCTTCCTGCCCTTCGGCCGCGCGCCCACGCCCGGCGAGCGCTTCGTGTTCAAGGAGGCCGGCCGCACGCTGCGCCTGATCGCCGAGACACGGGGCGAAACCTTCTACCGCGGCGAGGTCGCCGAGCGCATCGCGGCGTTCGCGGCCGAACACGGCGCGCAGCTCACCCGGGCCGATCTCGCGGCGCACCGCGCCGAGTGGGTCGAGCCGATCGAGAAGACCTTCGCGGGCCATGCCATCCACCAGATCCCGCCCAACGGCCAGGGCATCGCGGCGCTGATGGCGCTGGGCATGCTCGAACACCTCGGCATCGGCAACCTGCCCGTGGACGGCGCGGCCTCGCAGCACCTGCAGATCGAGGCGATGAAACTCGCCTTCGCCGACACCTACCGCTGGGTGGCCGACCCGCGCCACATGACCGAGGTGACGGCAGCCGACCTGCTGAGCGACACCTACCTGCGCGAGCGTGCCAAGCTGATCGACCCGAACCGCGCCACCGCGTTCGCCGCCGGCCAGCCGCCCAAGGGAGGCACGGTCTACCTCACCGCCGCCGACGAGCAGGGCCGCATGGTCAGCCTGATCCAGTCCAACTACCTGGGCTTCGGCAGCGGCGTGGTGGTGCCCGGCACCGGTGTGAGCCTGCAGAACCGCGGCCACGGCTTCACGCTGGAAGAAGGCCACCCCAACCAGGTGGCGCCGGGCAAGAAACCGTTCCACACCATCATCCCCGGCTTCGTGACGCGCGCGGGCCGGCCGGTGATGAGCTTCGGCGTGATGGGCGGCAACATGCAGCCGCAGGGCCATGTGCAGACCTTGGTGCGCATGCTGGCGCACGGCCAGCAGCCGCAGGCCGCGTGCGACGCGCCACGCTGGAAATGGAGCCAGGGCCTGGACGTGGACTTCGAATCCACCATGGACCCGGCGCTGCTGCAGGACCTCAAGGCCCTGGGCCACCGCTTCGAACCCTCGACCGATACCTACCTCGACTTCGGCAGCGGCCAGTTCATCGCGCGATTGACCGACGACCTGGCCGACGGCTACGTGGCCGCCAGCGATGCGCGGCGGGATGGCCAGGCGGTGGGGTTCTGAGAGCCTCCGCTCAGTTCACCACCTGCCAGGTGCCATCCGGCTGGCGGCAGGCCGTGCCATAGACGGTGTCCGGCCGACCGCCCACCACCGCCTGCATGGTGTATTCGCGGCAGGGCGCGCCGGCGCTCTCGTAGGTGCGCGTGGGCGTCACGCTGTACTGGTTGCGGGTATCGGGGTTGACCCACTGGCTGTGCTGGCCTGTGGGCACGGTCTCGAACACCTGTGCAGTGCGCATGCGGTCGTTGCTGTCCATGGAACGGCCCACGTTGGCACCGATGTTCGCACCGATCAGCGCCCCCACGACCGTGGCCACCGTGCGCCCGCGCCCGCCCCCGATCTGGGACCCCAGCGCACCGCCGAGCACACCGCCGATCACCGTGCCGCTGGTTTCACTGGGCCCGGCGGTTGAACCGCATCCGGCCAGGGCCGCAGCGAGCACGCCGGCAAGCACAATGGTGGGAATGGACCTGGTAGACATCTTCATTGTCATGCGAACTCCTTGGACCTTCGGCATGGAGACTCCCGCACAGCCGCCGGAGGGTTCCGGCGATTCCCTGTACCAAACTGTGTGCCCACCAGCGTTTGTCGAGCCCTGCCGCTGAGTTATCATCCGACTCGCCTAAGCGGGTGTAGTTCAATGGCAGAACGGCAGCTTCCCAAGCTTCATACGAGGGTTCGATTCCCTTCACCCGCTCCATATTGACGCAAGCGATTGCTTGCGGTTTCACACCAGGATGAGCCTGGCACGCAGATCTTCCACGAACGTGGCGTACAGCGTGTCAGGCTTTTTTTGTATCTGCGCGCCAGCGGAATCTATTTTTTTGCCCGACTGTGCGTGCCATCCAGGCTGGAGGCGGCGCCGGCCGAGGTCGCCGGCATCTGCCTGACCGGCAGGGGGCTTAAGAGTCGAAAAGCAGGCTTGTTACCCGGCTGATGCATGGAACGGCATGCGGGGGAATGCCCGACCATAAAGCCTGCCTGCCTGGGCATCCCGTTTTTTCCAATGAAAGGATCTGCCATGAGTACCATGGATGGAATCGGCTCCCAAACCGCAAGCCAGTGGTCGCCCGCGCTGTCGTCACTGAGTTCGGCCCTGTCGACCTATCTGCAAGACAAGATGCTGAAGAAGGTCGATGTCGACAGCAGCGGCTCGGTCGAGCAAAACGAGTTTCGAGCCGCCATGGAGCAACTCACCACCAAGCTGGGTGTGGCCATGGGCGAGGAAGAAAGCAATGGACTGTTCACCAGCCTGGACACCAGCGCCGACGGCACTCTCGACGGCGATGAGCTCGGCCAGTTGATCCGCCATGTGTTCGCGGCGCCGACCAACACCCAGGATTTCCTGGCTGGACGCGGTGGCGATGCCGGCCAGGCACTCGATTTCGACGCCATCGACGCGGACGGTGACGGCACGCTCACCCGCGCGGAGTTCGACCGCGTGGCCTCCTCAAGCGCAAGCGGTTCGTCGGATGCGCAGGTCGAGGAAAGCGCAGCGGTCGGCACGGCGAACGCCAAGAGCCTGGCCGAGGCGCAGACCGCGCTGGCCTCGCCTGCGGGCAATGCCGTGACGGCCAGCGACCCCATGAAAGCGCTGCTGGCCAAAGCGGATGCCGACGGGAATGGCCAGGTCAGCAGCGGCGAGGTCGATCGGTTCATCGCCCAGTTGGCCAGCCAGATGCAACTGGCCCTGACCCAGCTCAAGGACACCTCGGCGACCCAGCGCCAGGCGTGAGGCTCCCGGCGAGCGCCGGGCCTGATTCACGATGATGGCGTGCCTCGTCCGAGAAGCACCATCTGGCCATCGACCAGCTTGAAACTCACGTTGGGGCCGCTGAAGTCCGTGAACGGCGCCCCCAGCGCGATTTCGCCATCGCTGTGCAACAGGCACTCCTGGCGCCTGAGCGCAATGGCGTTGTCGGTGCCGGCGAACCGGACCCAGGTTCCGTAGCTGCTGATGTCCTCCAGCACGTAGTTACCCGAGCGCATGTCGATGCTGGCGTGCATCCGGGAGACGCGGGGGTCGTTGATCACGAAATCCGCTTCCGGCACCCGGCCGATCTTCAGGGGCAGGTCGGTCAGGCTGAACGACTTGCTGGTATCCAGCCAGCCCAGTTCGATGCCGCCGAACATCGACTCGCTCGACGTGTTCAGCGCATGCAGGTCGGCCGGCAGCGTCAGGAACTCGGAGAGCATTTCCGACTGCCATTCGATCCTGAAGACCTCGCAAGGCTCTGCCCTGCCCTTGATGCGCATGGGTCCAAGGCTGCGGCTGCGCACGCCGTGGCGCGTGCCCAGGTTGCGGATCACCGTGTCCGTGGCCAGGATCTGTTCGGGGCCGGCCAGGTCGCTCAACCGCGACGCGACGTTGACCGCGTCACCGAAGCAATCGCCATCGACCTGGACCACCTGTCCACGCGCCATGCCGATCTGCATCATGAGTTTCAACCGGTTCGGCCATTGGGCGACCCGCTGCGCATGGTCTTGCTGGATCTGCGTCATGGTCTCGACCGCCATGCGGTTGTTGTCGAAAGACATCAACACGCCGTCGCCCAGCATCTTGACCACCTTGCCACCGTTGTCGCGTCCGACCGAACCGATCCACTGCGTGAGTTTGGTCACGGCCTGGGTGGCGCGGTCGTTGCCCAGCGTCTCGAACACGGACACACTGCCGGTCAAGTCAACGAATGCAACGGTCAACTCTGCCATGGGGTCATTATTTTTCGTGAATTACGTCACACCGAATGTAGGCCACTGAGGGCGTTTCCAGATTGGCGGCTTCTGTTGTGGCGTCGGCCTCGGCAGGCACCGGCTTCCATGTCGCGCCCCGGGAAGGCCGAAATCCGCTACCAATCGACTGCATTGTCCTCGTGCCAATCAGCCACCTACGCAAGAAAGTCTTACAAATGCTAAGACAAAATCGAGACATAGGGGCTAACCGCATGATTCGCTTGTTGTTTTTTTGATTTTCGTGTGCAAAAGTTGATTGCGCAAAGCTTGTTATAAAGAGTATCTTTCGTCAACAAGTAGACAAATCGTTGCCTGCAGGCAGTCGTTGAGGAGCTAAGCATGCGTTGGTTGAAACCCGGACTGCGTCACAGCATTTCTGCATTTCTGGGCACCGAGGTGAGGCGCAGTTCGCCCGAAGCGCTGGAGCCCGTGCGAAAGGCGATGCTGGCGGCGCTCGGCCATGAAGGCGCCCTGCTCAATCCCCAGCTCTCGCGCCGGCTGCAATACCTGCCGGACGCCAACGCACTGTGGTTTGCGCGCGCGGAAATGGTGGCGGTCCTCAGCCGCATCCATGGCGAGGCCAAGGCGGTGGACATCGTCCGGGAACTGTCGCCGGCCTTCCAGGGCCTGCTGCCCAAAAGCCTGATCGAGACCTGCCGGCTGCGCCGCTGATCTTCGGCGCGAGCAGTTCATCCCCAGAAAACCAAGGCCTCCCGGTCCTGCACCAGCAGTTCCACCTTGCGCCCCACCGGCAGCGCCACCTTGGTGGGCACATGCCCGTGAGGCAAGCCGCTGAGTATCGGCGTGCGCAGCCGGCTCCTGAGCCAATCCACCACGGTCTGCAGCTTGAAGCCCTTGTCGTGCGGGCTGAGTTTGTATTGGTTGAACGAACCCAGCAGGATCGCCTTCTGCTCCTTCAGAATGCCCGCGTGCAGCAACTGGGTCAGTTGCCGCTCGATGCGGTACGGGTGTTCATTGACGTCTTCCAGGAACAGCACGCCCCCCTTGACGCGCGGCAGCCAGGGGGTTCCCACCAGGGAGCACAGCACGTTCAGGTTGCCGCCCCACAAGGTAGCGCCTCGGACATGCAGCGACGGACCGGACTCGTCCCCTTGCGTCCTTGCCGGTTGAGGCAGCGCCGACAGGTCGGGCTTGGGCAATCGCCAGCCGGTGCCCTCGCCCCGCCCGGATGCGAGGTCATCGAAACACGCCTCCATGATGTCGTCGGGAACGCCTTCCACGCCGAAATCCGCTCCCAGGGCCGGACCCGCCCAGGTCACGGTGCCGGTTCTGGCGAACGCCGCGCATTGCAGCGCAGTGAAATCGCTCATGCCGACGAACTTCGTGCCGCGCTCGGCTGCCTTGGCGATCTGCTTGAAAGGCAGTTCGCCGAGGATGCGGGTGAGTCCATAGCCGCCGCGTGAAATAAGCGCCACCCGGGCGCCACTGGCCGCGGCGCGGCCAATCGCGGCCAGCCGGGTGGCGTCGTCCCCCGCGAAGCGCATGTGGGACGACAGCGCGGCTTCATCGATCTCGACTTCGTGTCCGAGCGATTTCAAGCGGGCAATGCCGCGACGGAACGCGGCCTTGTCGCGCACCGCGCTGGAAGGGGAATAGATGTAGATGTGGCTCATCGGATGGATCTGGGAAGAAAAGGGAACGAGGAGGGAATGGTGGCTGGCCGTCATCATCGGGCAAAAACCCGGCAGGCTTCCAGGGCGACGGGTTCGCCCTTCTCAGGCACGAAATGGCCGGCATCGGCGAGCAGCATGGGCTCGGGGCAGCCGCGAATGAACGACCGCAGCGTGCGCATCACGGGTTCGCCCAGCACCGGGTCCCGCTGCCCGACGGCCATCATGCTGCGCCCCTGCCAGCGGTGCTGCCAGAAGTCTCGCGCCAGGCGAGAGACCTCCGCGCCAGGCGCGTCGGCCCGATCGGGCACGAGCGCGGGGAACGCCCGCAGAGCCGCGCGGTGACCCCGGTCGGGAAAGGGCGCGTCGTACGCGTCGCACTCGCCGGGCGTGAGCCCGGGATTGGCCCGGGACAGCAGCCGGCCCACGCCGTACGCCGGATTCTTCGCGCACATCTCCCGCCACGCGAGAAAGCCTTCGCTCAGTGGATGCTCCCCCGTGGCCAGCAAGGTGTTCATGGCCAGCAAGCCGCGGTAGCGCTGCGGCGACGCCATGGGCAGCGTCAGGCCGAGCAGGCCGCCCCAGTCCTGCACCACCAGGACGGCGTCGCGCAGCGCCAGCCGCTCCACCCATTCCAGCAGCACCTGGCGGTGCCAGGCGAACGAATGCGCGTGCTCCTTCTTGGGCTTGTCGCTGCGGCCGAAGCCGATCAGGTCGGGCGCGACGACGCGGTCGCCGTGCTCGAGAAAGACCGGAATCATCTTGCGATAGAGGTAGCTCCAGGCGGGATTGCCGTGCAGGCACAGCCAGGTCCGTGGCGCGTCGCGCGGGCCTTCGTCCAGGTAGTGCATGCGCCATCCGTTCAAGGCGTTCAGATCGCTCACGTAACGGGGCCGCCAGGGATAGCCGGGCAGGTTCTCGAAGCGGGCATCGGGCGTGCGCAGGGCGTCGTCGCGCAGCGGATGCGCCTGCGCCCGGGCGGCGCTGCGGCGCTGCTGGAAAAAGGCCTGGAGCAAGGCGGCGGACTCGTCGGCCAGCACGCCGCCGCTCACCTGGGTCTGGTGGTTGAGCGCGGGCAGCGAGAACAGGTCCACCACCGATCCCGCCGCACCGCTCTTGGGTTCCCGGGCGCCGAACACCACGCGATCCACGCGCGCATGCAGGGCGGCCTGGGCGCACATCGCGCAGGGTTCGAGGGTCACGAACAGCTCGCAGCCCTCCAGCCGGTAGTTGGCCTTGAGCCTGGCGGCCTCACGGAGCACGCGCACCTCGGCATGCGCGGTCGGATCGTGCGTGGCCACCGGCGCGTTGCAGGCCGAGGCCAGCACCGCCACCGAGCCATCGGGATGGCGCTGCACCAGCACGGCGCCCACCGGGACTTCGCCCGCGTCCGCGCCGATGCGCGCCTGCGTCAGAGCCAGCCGCATCAGGCTTTCGTCGCTGCCGGCGATGTCGGGGCCGAAAAACAGCCGGCGGTTTTCCGTGTTCATGGACCACGAGTTTAGGGCCAGCCCGCGCGGCACCTTCACGGGCCGGGGATGGACGACCCGCGGCATATTGCAAGTTGTTGCATTGCCAAGGCGCCGGCCGGGAACCCCTGATCGGCGGCGGCATCCACCGTATCCGATGCGGTCCGTCCCTGGACCGGCGACATTGACACACCATGAGCACGGAAAACCGCCGCTGGGAACTGGATGCCATGCGCGGCTTGATGCTGGTGCTGATGGCGCTGACGCATTTTCCGACCCGCTTGTCGGACCCCCTGGGCCAGCCGTTCGGCTATGTCTCTGCGGCAGAGGGGTTCGTGCTGCTGTCGGCCTACATGGCGGGCATGGTCTACGGCACCACCGCTCGCCGCGAGGGCACCGAACCCATGAAGTCGGCGTTCTTCAATCGGGCGCTGAAGCTCTATGCCTGCCAGCTGGCGCTGCTGGTTTTTTCCTTCACCGCCATCGCCGGACTGGCCATGCTGGGACGCGAGGACGCGGTGACCGGATTGCTGGGCTTCTACCTGGAGCGGCCCTGGGTAGCCATGGCGAGCGCGAGCCTGCTGCTGTACAACCCGGCACTGCTCGACATCCTTCCTCTCTACATCGTGTTCATGCTGATCAGCCCGATGCTGCTTCTGCGCGGCATGGCGCATGGCTGGCGGGGTGCGGTGGGCTTGAGCCTGGCGCTGTGGCTGGGCGCCCAGTTCGGCTTGGGGCCGGCGCTGCATCAGACGCTCACGGGCTGGTTCGACATGCCCGTGCGCTACGGCGACATGGGCGCTTTCGAGACACTGGCCTGGCAGTTCCTCTGGGTGCTGGGTCTGTGGCTCGGCGCCACGCACAGCGACCCGTCCGCCGCGCCGACCCGCTTTCCACGCTGGATGCTGCTGCTGGCACTGACCTTCGCGCTCTGTTCGCTCCTGTGGCGCCACTGGGCGGGCCAGGTGCCTTTGCCGGGCCATGACGGCGTCAACCTGATGTTCGACAAATGGCACCTCGGCCCGCTGCGCCTGATCAATGTGCTGGCGCTCATGGTTTTGTTGATGCATTTCTCGCCATGGCTCAAGCGCCATCTGCCGCGGATGCGGTTGCTGGAGACGCTGGGCAAGGCCGCCCTGCCCGTGTTCTGCGCCCACCTGGTCATCGCACTGCTGGCGCTGGGCCTGTTTGGCGCCGCCCGGCCGGACCGGCCGGGCGCGGTGGACGGGTTGATCCTGTTCGTGGGCTTCTATGCACTGCACGCCGTCGCCCGGATTTCCCTGGCGCGCGACCGCCATGCGGCGACCCGCGCGGAGCGGCATCGCGACCCCGTGGCGCGGCCTGGCCTGGTCGCGTGCTCAGAGGCGCGCTGAAATGAGTTTCCGCCACAAGGCGTAGCCATCGGCATTCAGGTGAAGCCGATCGCCCGAGAACAGGTCGTTCCTGGGCTGGCCATTCGCGTCGAGCATTTCGGAGAACACGTCGATGAAGTCCAGCCGGGGTTCGGTCTGGCTGTAGGCCCGGATCAAGGCGTTGGCTTCCCGCACGGCGGGCAGCAGGGCCGCGCGGTACGGACTGGGCTTGATCGATATGAACGCAATGCGGCTCTCGGGCAAGGCGCCCTTGACCCTCTGCACGAAGGCGCCGAAACGCTCGAACACCTGGTGCGGGCTCGCGCCTTCGGCGAGATCGTTCTCACCGGCATAGACCACCACCAGGCGAGGTTTGTAGGCCAGGACCAGGGGACTCACGAGTTCGACGCAATCCAGCAGCCGGGAGCCGCCGAAACCGCGCTTGATCACCGCGGGCTGGTTCTCGAAGCTGGCCTCCAGGTCGCGCCACAGCCGGATCGACGAACTCCCCACGAACACCACGCCGCCGGGCTGCGGCGCCTTTTGCCGGTCCGCTGCGGCGAAGGCCTCCAGGCTGGATTGCCAGCGCACGTTCGAGGTGCCGACCACCGGTGGCGCAAGGGTGTCTTGCGCCTGGGCCTGCAATCCGGCGCCGAACAGCAGGCCGGCCAGCAGTGGCGCGCGGATCCAGGGAGACGATCTGACAGGCGGGCGAGAGGGGTGCATGCGTGTGTCGAGGCTTGCCTTGCAGGAAAACCAGTCTACGGAAGTTGGCCGGTGCAAGAAACCCCGCCACGCCGCTCACACCGTCTCAGGCGTGTAACAGTGCCGCAACATGGCGCGCGAGCAACAGTGAGCGTGCCCGCCCTCGCCTCTTCGGGCCCGGAGCCTTGAGGCAAAGGCCCTGATGCCGGCCGGGCCTGCGGTTTTTTGCGCCGCGATGCGATGATGCGCGCCATGGCCCTGCCCTTGAACATTTCAGCGCCGGCTGACCCCATCTCTCTCTGTCCCCCGGACCTTCCCTCGGACTGGGCCGACATCTGGGCGCAGATCCTGAGGGCGCGCCTGGACGGCATCCCCGCCGGGCGTCCCGGCCACCAGCGCCTGGTCCACGGCCACGAGCAAGGCTGGACGCTCAACGGGCCTTGCAGCGACCGCAGCGCGGCCTTGTTCGCCCTGTACAAGCCGCTGCTCGATGCCCGGCAGGCGCAGCAGGCCGACCCGTGCGCGGCGCCCTGGCTGGTGGCCCAGCTCGGCCAGAGCCTGGACGGTTTCGTGGCCACGGAAACCGGCGATTCCTACTACGTCACCGGTCCGCACAGCCTGGTCCATCTGCATCGGCTGCGCGCGCTGTGCGACGCCGTGCTGGTCGGCGCCGGCACCGTGGCCACCGACAATCCGCAGCTCACCACCCGCCGGGTTCCCGGGCCGCACGCGGTGCGCGTGGTGCTCGATCCGGCCGCCCGGCTCGATGGCCGCGCGCGCGCGTTCACCGACGCGCAGTCGCCCACACTGTGGCTGTGCGATGCGCGCCACGCGGCGGCGGCGCGCCAGCGGCTGGCGCCCGGCTCGGCGGCCGAGGTGGTGGCGGTCCGGGGGCTGATCGAGCGCGAGCACAGTCCTTGCGAATACCTGCCGAAACGCGCCGTTGCCACGCTGGCCGAACGCGGTCTGCGGCTGGTGTTCGTGGAAGGCGGTGGGGTCACGGTGTCGCGGTTCTTCCGGGCCAACGTCCTGAACCGCCTGCACCTGGTGGTGGCGCCGGTCTTCATCGGCGAAGGCCGGCGCGGCTTGCAGGCCCCGGCGCACAAGGTAATGGCGGACTGCCCGCGCCCGCCCGCGCGCATGCTGGCGCTCGGCGAGGACATGCTCTGCGACCTGGACCTCGGGGTCTGACGGCGCGCAACGTCAGGGACGCTTGAACAGCTGGCGCGCGCGCCGCGCGCCTGTCCTGACCACGCAGCCTTCGGCATGGGGATTGAAGATCCCCGCGGACTGCATGAAGGCGTGCACCGTGGTGGGGCCGACGAACTTCCAGCCGAGTCGCTTGAGGTCCCTGGAAAGGGCGAGCGACCGCGCCGACGCCGGTTCGGGATCGGCGGCGCCTTCCGGCGCATGGCGCCAGAAATACGCCGCCAGCGACCCGTCCTGCGCGACCCGTTCCCGGGCGCACCGCGCGTTGTGGACGACCGCCTGGATCTTGCCGCGGTGGCGCACGATGCCCTTGTCGAGCAGCAGCCGCTCGACATCCGCCGGCGTGAAACGGGCGATCCGATCGAAATCGAACCGGTGGAAAGCGGCGCGGAAATGCTCGCGTTTGGCCAGAATGGTGCGCCAGCTCAGCCCGGATTGAAAACTCTCGAGGCACAGACACTCGAACAGGCGGTGATCGTCCGCCACCGGGAAACCCCACTCGTGGTCGTGGTAGGCAAGGAACTCCGGCGCCGACGCACACCAGTGGCAGCGCGGCAGGCCATCGGGGCCAGGAAGCGTGGGGTGCATGCAGGGGTTCCTTCTGCGGGTCGGATCACTGTGATCGAGGCAGCAGGAACACCCCATCGGCAAACCCCTGCTCCAGCCAGGCCTTGTGTCCTGCCATGTGGCGAGGCGCCTGGGCCTGGTTTTCCGCGAATCCGAGCAGCACGACATGCATCTTGAACACCTTTCGGGACAGGGTTGAAGGAATCACCGAGGCGGGTTGGTGCCGGCAGGCGCGAGCGAACGCACCCAGTGGCACATGCCCTCCACTTCCGACCGGATGAAGGCGTCGTCGTGGAACGTGTTCGCCAGAGTGGCCACGCCCTGGCTTCGGCCGAGCAGGTGCATCGCGAGGGCATCGGCCTTCTGGCCGTGACCCATCGCGGTGAATTGCTGGCGCAGCCAGTCCCTGAACAGCACGAACAGTTCGCCGGCCTTGTCCTTCGCTATGTGGTTGAGCTTGGCCAGCTCCATGCACAAGCTGCCCACGGGGCAGCCGTAGCGCATGATCGAGACCTGGTTCCTGAGCAGGATGTGGATGAAGCACTGGATGCGCGCCGTCGCATCCACGCCATCGAGCGACCATTGATCCAGCATCGCGCGGGTCCTGGCCAGGCGCGCGTCGATCACCGCGTCGAGGATTTCGTCCTTGGTCTTGAAATGGTGGTAGAAATTGCCGCGCGAAATCCGCACGGCTGCCGCGATGTCGGTGAACGAGGTGTGCTCGAACCCCTGCTGGTAGAAGAGATCGTCGGCGGACTGCATGATCTCGTTGCGGGTGCGCTTCTCTTTCATGGCAGTGTGGCCGTTGCAGGGTCGGGACATGCATGGGGACGGTGGCCCGTCCCGTCGGAATCACAGAGTGAACCGAGAATAGGATGATTGTCCTAGTTCGTCAAGCCCGAACCGGCCGCGCCATTGGCAGCGCCAGCACATCGACGTGCCCCACCGTAAGCCGGGCACCCGAGGCATGGTCCAGGCGCCGGGCCTGCCAGGCGTCCACCCTTTGCGCGGCGAACGGATTTTGTTCGCGCGCGGCCTGGCCCATGCCCTCGACCATGGCCCGGTACAGGGCGCGGGCGTCTGGTTGCCTGCCTGCATCGAGCCGCCAGTCGCTGCGCGCGAGGAACACCCGGTAGCCGGCTTCGCGCAATGCCTGCGCGAGCACCGGCACCGCCTCGGCGCCCAGGGCGGCGCCGAAACCCTTGTCGCGCCGCTGGTGCCGGGCAAAGGCTTCCATGACCCAGGCGTCGTCGATGTCGGCCGGCCGCCAACGGTGGCGACCATCGACGTGGAGGGTCAGCAGCACACCGGCTCGCGCCGCCTGGCAAAAACACACCAGGCGGTGCAGCCAGTGCCGCCCGACCAGATCGATCAGGGCCGAGGCGGTGACCAGATCGGCCGACGACCAGGGCAGCGCATCCAGGTGCCTGGCCAGGTCGAGCCGGCGGTGCACGGCCTGCAGCTCGGCCGTGGCCGCCAGCACCGGCCCGGCGTGCTCGAAGGCCGCTGCCCAGGCCCGGAGCAGGACGGCATCGCGATCCACCGCCAGCCATTGCTGGGCGCCGCCCAGGCGCGGCGCGAGCCAGCGCAGGTTGGCGCCGGTGCCGCAGCCCAGGTCGATGATGCGCCAGGGCCGGCTGGCCGCGCCGCCGCGCCATTGCCGCAGCCGCTCCACCAGCCGCAGCCGCCTGGCCGCGACGTCGCGGGCCTGGGCGTCGAAGGGTTCGCGCAGCGCCAGCCAGTCGGCGCTGAAACCGCCGTCGGATGCCCGGGTCATGCCATGCCTTCGAGCACGCCCGCCAACCGGGCGGCCTGCTGGCCCCAGTCCGGCAGACGTTGCGCGGCCGATCGCGCACCGGCCGCCAGCCTGGCGCGCAAGCCGGGTTCGCGGATCAGCCGCTCCAGGCCTTCGCGCAGCATCGCGGCGTCGCCAGCGGGCACCAGCAGCCCGGCGTCGGCAGGCACGGTGCTTGCCAGCGCGCCGGCATCGCTGGCAAGCACGGGCAGGCCATGGGACACCGCTTCGGCCACCGCCATGCCATAGCCTTCGTGCAAGGACGGCAGCACGAACACGTCGGCCTGGGCATAGTGGGCCCGCAGCGCATCGGCACCGACTTCGCCATGCCAGAACACCTGCGCGGCAAGTTCGGGCTTGTCGCACATGGCCTGCATGCGTTCGGCGTGCTCGGGGTCTCTGGCAAGGCTGCCGACGTTGTGCAGCACCCAGCCCCGCGAGCCGAGACCAGCCAGCGCGCGCAGCAACAACTCGTGGCCCTTGCGGGGCGTCACCGTGGCCACGCACAGCAGCCGAACGGGGTCTTTCCCGGCGGACGGGATTTCGCCATGCCCCGGCGCCGCCACCGGGTCGGTGCCGGGCTCCACCACGGCGATGCGGTCCAGGGGAACGCCCATGGCTGCCACGTCGCGCACCGTGCTGCCGCTGGTCACCACCACCCGCGAGGCCCATTGCAAGGCGCTCGATTCGCTCGCCAGCAGGCGCGCACGCACCCGCTCCGGCAGGCCGGTTTCCATGTGCAGAGGATGGTGCACCAGCGCCACCCAGCGCAAGCGGTCCGCATGGGACCGCACCACGTCCGCCATGGCGCCATAGGCCAGCCCATCGGCCAGCACCAGGGCGCCATCGGGCAGCGCCTCTAGGACCGATCGGGCCGCGGCGAGCGCGGACGCATCCGGCCGAGGCCAGGCACCGGGCAGATGGTGCGCCTCGATCCGCCAGCCGCACGTGCGCAGGGACTGCGCGATGCGTCGGTCGTAGGCGTAGCCGCCCGTGGGTGTGTTCCAGTCGCCCGGAACTAGGAAGCACAGGCTGCGTTGGCGCATCACGGGGTGGCGCCCGGCATTCAGACCCCTGCCCGCACCGGCAGCTCGCCTTCGTAGCAAGCCCAGGCCACGTGGGACTCGTTCAACGTCACCCGCATCTGCTGCAAACCCGTGCCGCCCTTGCCGGGCAGGGCCTGCGCGCCCAGGGCACCGTCTGCGATGCGCGCGGCCACGCGGTCGAAGATCACGCGGGCCAGGAATTCGGTGGTCGTGTTCCTGCCGGCGAATTCGGGCTGTTCGTCGAGGTTGCGGAAGTTGAGCGCTGCCAGTGTCTCGCGCAGCACCTGAGCGGCCAGCCCGATGTCGACCACGACACCGTCCAGATCCAGCGCCTCGCGGCGCAGTTCCAGGTCCACCACATAGGTGGCGCCGTGCATGCGCTGGGCGGGGCCGAACACTTCGCCCTGGAAACTGTGGGCGATCATGAAATGGTCTCTGACGTTGACGGCGTACATGCGATGCTTTCGTTCAGGCTGCTTCGGCTGGAGGGTAGTCGATGCGGTGGCACAGCACGTCGGGAGCCTGGTCCCCGGCCAGGCGCGCGAGCACCCGGGGCAGCTCGTCGAACGGCGCGCTGTGCGTGATCAGGCCGTCGAGCCTGGGATCGTCGAGCAGGGACAGCGCGAGTGCGAGGCGCTGGCGGTGGCTCCAGCGGGTCCGCATGGGCGCGGCCACCGAGCCGACCTGTGAACTCCTGAGCACCAGCCTGCGCGAATGGAAGGCTTCGCCCAGGGGCACTTGCACCGCCCGGTTGCCGTACCAGCTCAATTCGAGCACCGTGGCCTCGAAAGCCGCCAGGCGCAACGCGGTCGCCAGCCCGGCAGGCTGTCCGCTGGTGTGGACCACCAGATCCGCCTCGGGCCGGGCTTCATCGGGCAGGCCGAAGCTGGCACCCAGCGATTCGGCCAGCGCGGCGCGCGAGGCCTGGGTGTCGATCACCTGCACGCTGCAACCGGGCACCCGGGCCGCCAGCCAGGCCACCAGCAGGCCCAGGGCGCCGCCGCCCACCACCGCGATGCGCTCGCCGATGCGGGGTGCGGCGTCCCACAGCGCGTTGACGGCCGTCTCCAGCAGGGCCGCCAGCACCGCCCTGGCCGCAGGCACGCCGGGCGGCAGCGGCAGCACCGACGACGCGGGCACCTGGAACACGGTCTGGTGCGGATGGAGGCAGAAGACCAGGCGCCCGAGCAATGCCTGTGGCCCCATCTCGACCCTGCCCACGCTGACGTAGCCGTACTTCACCGGAAAAGAAAATTCGCCGTCCTGGAACGGAGCGCGCATGCGCTGCATCTCACTGGCCGGCACCTCGCCCCGGAAGACCAGGGTTTCCGTGCCCCGGCTCACGCCGCTGTGCAACGTGCGCACCCGCACTTCGCCCGGCGCCAGCGGCGGCAAGACCACGGTGCGCAGCTCTGCTTCGCATGCCGCTTTGACCCAGCACGCGCGGCTGGACACCTGGGTGCTTTCTGTTGTCATGTGACCGGCTTCTCGATTGGAGAAATTCAGGCAAACCATCGACAATGTAACGGTCCTGCCATGAAGACCACCCACCATCTCATCATTTCTCCGCCCGGGTCGGAATGGCCGGGCCTGCGGCGCGGTGTCCTCGGCCATTTGCTTACCGCTGCTTCAGGGGTGCTGGCCGTGTCCTGGGCGATGGCGGGGTCCGGCGCGGTCGGCGCGGGCCACACGATCAAGTCCCTGATGCTGTTCGGCGCGGGCGCGTGGCTGGTCTGGCGCAGCCTGGCCGGCGCCGATCCGTGCCTGCACCCCCATCCCCGTTTCGGTCCGGCCAATGGCGTGACCCTGACGCGCCTGGCGCTGGCGGTCCTGCTGGCGGCCCTGGTGGGCGAGGCCGTTCCGCGTCCGCCATTGGGCGCGGCACCGGCCGCCGCGTGGGCCATCGTGATCGCGGCCACGCTGGCCGCCCTGCTGGACGCCGTGGACGGGCACCTGGCACGGCGCACCGGCCTGTCCAGCCGGTTTGGCGCCCGCTTCGATATGGAGACCGACGCCTTCTTCACCCTCGTGCTCTGCGCCCTGGTGATTCAGGCCGGCCAGGCAGGCCTCTGGGTGCTGGCCAGCGGGTGCATGCGTTACGCCTTCGTGGGGGCCGCGCAGCGCTGGCCCTGGCTGTCCGCCGAGCTGCGGCCGAGCCGGCGCCGCCAGGCGGTTTGCGTGGTGCAGATCACCGCGCTGATCGTCTGCCTCGGCCCGATCGTGCCGCCCCGGCTGGCCACGGCACTGGCCGCTTCGAGCCTGGCCCTGCTGGCCGTCTCATTTGCCATCGACATCCGCGCCCTGTCACGTCAACGGCGCCGTCCAGAGGAGAAATGACCATGTCCATGCCCTGCGCCTCCTCTCACCGCTTCCCGGTCCAGCGCAGGAAATGCCTGTCGCTGGGCGCTTCGTTCGCGGCCCTCGCCCTGGGCATGTCGCTGCTCGCGGGCTCCCCGGCGCATGCCCAGGCCGCACGCTACGACATCGATCCGCACCACATGACCGTGGCTTTCATGGTGGACCACTTGGGCTACGCCAAGGTGCTCGGCACGTTCCGCACGGTCCGTGGCAGCTACCGCTTCGACGAAGCCAGCGGTGTCTTGTCGGACGTGCGCATCGAGGTGGAGACGGCCAGCGTCTCCACCCACCATCGCGTGCGCGACGAACACCTCAAGGGGGCGGATTTTCTCGACAGCAAGGCGTTTCCCCTGATGGTCTTCACCGCCGCCGGCGCGCAGCGCAAGAGCGAGCGCCAGTTCGAGATCGCGGGGCAACTGGAGCTGCTGGGCAAGTCGCTGCCGCTGACGCTGCATGCCATCTGGAACAAGAGCGCCGACTCGCCGCTGGGCGGGCTCGGGCGAAAACCCTATGTGATGGGCGTCTCCGCCACGGGCAGCTTCAAGCGCAGCGCCTACGGCATGAACTACGCCGTGGCCAACGGCTGGGTCGGCGACGAAGTGAATCTCATCATCGAATTCGAGGCCATCCGCCAATGAATGGCCGGGCCGGGCCGGCAGCCTGGGCGCTGCGCTTTGGCCTGGCCTTCCTGGCCCTGAACACCCTGCTCACCTTCGAGAACCGGTGGCCGGGCCTCGGGGTGCTGTACATGCCGCGCCTGTCGTTCGAGCTGTGCTGGATCGTGGTCGCCCTGATGGCCTGGGTGCGCTGGCGCGGTGGCCTGTCCACGCGCGCGGCCAGCGTGGCGGGCGGCCTGTTCGTGCTGCTGGTGCTGGTGCGCTATGCCGACGTCACGGCGCCCGGCGTGCTGGGCCGGCCGGTGAACCTGTACTGGGACGCCCGGCACACCGCCGAGCTGGTCCGGCTTGCCGCGCAGGACCGGCCCTTCTGTCACCCCCCGGCCTTCACGGCGACCCTGCTGCTGGCCCTGGCGCTGCTGGGCTGGGTGGCGCGCCGGGCCTTGCTGACCCTGGCCGGGTGCCTGGCGTGGCGCCCGCCCCGCCCCTGGCTGCTGGCCGCCACCGCCGCGCTCACCCTGAGCTTCTCGGCCTATGTGCCCGGCCAACGCGATACGCGCTGGTTCTTCTCGTTGCCGGTCGCTCCCACGCTGATGAACCAGAGCCTGCTGCTGGCCCGGGCGCTGGTACCTGGGCATGCCGACGCCGTGCTGGGCGAAAGTCCGCGCTTCGAGGGCGGTATCTCCGCACTGGGCGAAGGCCCCGGCGCGGTGGACGTGTTGCTGATCTTTGCCGAGTCCTACGGCGCCAGCGCGGTCGATGACCCGGCCTTTCGCGAGGCACTGGCGCCTTCGCGGACGGACCTGATGGGCGCCTTCGCCGGTTCCGGTCGCGCGGTGGTGTCGGCCCGCGTGCGCTCACCCACTTTCGGCGGTGCCTCGTGGCTGGCCCACGCCGCCCTGCTGTCAGGCCTGGACACCAGCGATCCGGCGCACCACGCCCTGCTGCTGACCAGCCAGCGGCCGACCCTGGTGGGCCATTTCGCCCGCCACGGCTACCGCACGGTGGGCTGGATGCCCGGCCTCAAGCGCCCCTGGCCCG
This sequence comes from uncultured Hydrogenophaga sp., assembly GCA_964520365.1. Taxonomy (GTDB): domain Bacteria; phylum Pseudomonadota; class Gammaproteobacteria; order Burkholderiales; family Burkholderiaceae_C; genus Hydrogenophaga. The sequence goes on along the minus strand of CAZFOT010000032.1, from coordinate 4,949 downwards.
AAGGGGTCTTCTACGGATTCGACCGGCTGGCCGGCGACGCCGGCATCGGCTACGGCGGCCCCGACTTCGGCTTCTGGCGCATCCCCGACCAGGCCGCCATGGCCTTGCTGCACCAGCAGGAACTGGCCGATACGGCACCTACCGGCGCACGGGCGCCGCGGTTCGTGGTGTTCCCCACCATCACCACACACGCCCCGTTCCACCCGATTGCGCCCCTGGTCACCGACTGGGCACGGCTGACTGGCGCGAACGCCTACACCGCCGAAGAGGTCCGGGCCGCCCTGGGCGCCGCACCGGCCCCGGACCAGGCGCGCGCGCAGTACCTCGCCAGCATGCGCTACCAGTTCGGCTGGCTGTCCGCCTACGTTCGCGAACGGGCCGCACGGTCCACGCTGCTGATCATCGTCGGCGACCACCAGCCACCCGCCCTGGTGACGGGCCCCGGCGCTTCCTGGGACGTTCCGGTGCATGTGGCCAGCAACGACCCGGTGCTGCTGCGGCGCCTCATGGCGCGGGGGTTTCAGCCCGGGCTGTTGCCGCCATCGACCACGCTGGGTCCGATGCACCAGTTGACGCAACACCTGCTGGCGGTCTTCGACGCCCCCGACCGCGAAGCGCTGTCTGAAGAAGAGCGCCTGGCGGACACGGGAAACGCCTTTCCTGAAGCAACCCCGCAGTTCCCGATACCCGACTCATGAGTCCGCGTCAGACATCGGCCAGCCAGGCGTGCACGTCGCCCGATGGAGCGTCGGCTGGCAAGGCCTGCAGCCAGCGGCGCATGCCGTCGGCCCGCAGTCCCTGCGGCTGCAACAGGCGCAGGCGCTCCCCCAGGGAAGCCGCGTACCGGTAGCGATCCGCGCCCGCCAGCGACTCCAGCCGGTCGATGCAACCCAGGGCAATGTCCCGCACCGCCGGCAGGAACTCGAACGACAGGGCCGGCAATGCCCGGCTCAGCCCCAGCAGCACCTCCAGCTCGAAGCCTTCCACGTCGATCTTGACGAAGTCGGGCATGCCGTGGCGCTCCACCAGCGCATCCAGCGTCGTCACCGCCACCAGCGGACCTTCGCTCCATCGCACGCCGCGAAAACCCGCCGATGCGCCCGCGCGCGCCACGAAATCGGCCGAGAGCGTCGATACCGTCGGCGTGCGCGCGCTGGTGAGCAGGCAGGCCTGGCCAGGCTCGCGCCCCAGGGCCTGATCGACCAGCACCACGCCGGGGTCCTTGCCGTGAAGGCGGTGCAGGAGGCGTATGAAATCGGGCTGCGGCTCCACAGCCACCACCCGGGCGCCGAGGCGGCGAAACGCATCCACCCGGTTGCCCGCGTGGGCGCCGACATCGAACGCCAGCCCGCCGGCGGGAACGAAGCGCCGGTAGAAACGGCGCAGTTGAAGGCCGCGCCAGGGAATGCCACGGTAGACCAGCCGCGATCGCGCCAGCCCGAGCCACCGATCGACGGGTGGGCCCATTTCAGCCGCCCTCCATGGCGTCCATGGAACGGGCACCCGCACACGACACCGCTGCCATTCGCATCGACGCACTGTAGCGTCGATTCGACGCTCAGAGCCTGTCGTTCGCGGTCAACAAGCCGGCTTGCCGGATGAGTGCTTGAACGCGATCGACACGACCAGCCCTTGATCGAACGGCTACTTGCGCGCCGTGTTCTGGCGATGCGAACGGATCGCCCAGGCTTGAAGGACGCAGCCCACGATGAAGATGACGACCCATGCGAGCAGCGTGAAGCGCACCACCGAAGACTGCGGTCCGTTGGCCAATGGATGCGCCGGCGGCAGGCGGGTCAGGGTCTCGGCGATTCCTGGAATCAGCATCAGGAAGAAGCTGAAGGAAAGCCCGAACGCGGCCAGGTAAGGCCGCAGCCGCCCCAGGAAGGACAAACGGGGTATGAGCAGGCTGCCAAAGGCCGCAAGAAGGGCCAGGATGCCCAAGGCATGCCCGGGATTGAAGCCCCCTGTGCTGGACAACCCGAATGACGTGAAAACCGATAGCGCCAGTCCGGCAAGGTAGACCTTGCCAGAACGGGTCGCCGGCTCGATTGCGCGATAGCGGGCAAAGCCATAGAGACCGGCAACGATCGGTGCCAGACTGACGAGGGTGTGAACGACACCCAGGAGTGAGAGGGGATTGGTCATGGCGTGTTATCTATCTATCAGTTGGTAGAACAATGAATGAAATGAAGAAACGGGATGGTGGCTATCTGCTCAGTTATCGGGAAGTCAGCCGGTGCATGAGCGACTGAACGACCGCCGCAAAAACCTCCGGATCACCATAGGCGCGGGCCGACAGCATCGCTCCGTGTACCGTCGCCATGAATGCCTTCGCCTCTGCCTCGGGATTCGTCTGCAGGAAGAAGACCCCCTGTGCGGCACCCTTGGCCAGCACGGATGCGAGCCATGCGGCCAACTCCAGGAAATGACCACGGACTTCATCCGCGACCTGGCCGGGGATTGCCGGTAGTTCAGCAGCCAGCATGGCGCAGATACAGAAGGACGAACTGCCGTCGCGGATACATGCCGCCCAGTACCCCGTATACGCGTGAAGCCGTGCCACCGGGTCGGGAATCTGTTGTTCCAGCACCGCCATGCCCGCCCGGGCTTCCTCGCGATACCGGATCAGGACCGTCCGCACCAGCTCAGCCTTGCTCGGAAAGTGGTGGTGGATGCTGGCCTTGCTGATGTGCACCGACTCGGAGATGTCGGCGTAGCTGAAGCCGTTGTAGCCGCCGGCAGCCAGAAGCGAACGTGCGCACGCATCGATCTCGGCGGCCCTGGGAGAGAGTTCGGTATCCATGCGGACAGTCTACCAACTAGTAGAGTGATGTCAAACTATTCCATCAGAAGACATTCATATCCATCATTAAATGTATATTAATCAATATGTTACAGTTGAATTTTAATAATTCACAGTAACTTTCGAAGGACGCCGGTTTGGCGCCGGAGATGGGGCGATCTGCGGGGTGACGACCCTTCAGGGCAAAGGTATCGTCTGCGAACACCAGCGGCGCCACCTGCGTCAGAAAGCGCGCGGTATCGAGATAGGTCTGGTTCATGGCTTGAGCACCAAGAGGCCATCGGTCGATCTGGAGACCCAAGGCCGGTTGCTGCCTGTCGGCAGCGTGGCCGGGTCGAGCTTGGCCGCCCAGGGCAATGACGCCTCGCGGCCGAGTTGCAGGCACAGCCGCACGGTCTTGACGTTCGTGCCGCGCTGCAACAGCTCGCGCAGCACATCGGCGCGCAGACTGTAGGCACCTTCGACGAGTTCGCGGGCTTCCTGCAAGGGTTGGCGCACGCCAACCTCGCTCAACAGTTCGAGCAATGCGCGCTCCGGCGCCGACACCTGCGGCGCCCCGCTGCGCTTCTCGAACGGGCCGACGTGCAGCAAGGCCTCCGGCTGCTTGTCGAACAGGCGCTTGCGGTGGTACTCGGCGGGAAAGCGTTCGGTGAACCATTCCGGCAGACGCGCTGGGAAGACGGTCGGGTATCGCCTCCCCTGAAGAACCACTTTGCGCGCTTCCAGGAGCAGCCCGCGCGCCATTGCCAGAGAAATGCCGCCTGCCTCGCCGTATTCTCTTTTAAATCAATACGTTACGGCAGCTTTTTCGATAGCTGCTGATGGTCCTCGAAGGACGTCAATTCACTCCCACTCGATCGTCGCCGGTGGCTTGGAACTCACGTCGTACGTCACGCGGTTGATGCCACGCACCTCATTGATGATGCGGCTGCTAGCCTTCTTGAGCAGCGCATAAGGCAGCTCGGCCCAGTCGGCGGTCATGAAGTCGCTGGTCTGTACCGCGCGCAGGGCCACCACGTAGTCGTAGGTGCGGCCGTCGCCCATCACGCCCACACTTTTCACCGGCAGGAACACCGTGAAGGCCTGGCTGGTGAGGTCGTACCAGGTCTTGCCGCTGTTGGGATCGATGGTGGAGCGCAATTCCTCGATGAAGATGGCATCGGCCCGGCGCAGCAGGTCGGCATATTCTTTCTTCACCTCGCCCAGGATGCGCACGCCCAGGCCCGGGCCGGGGAACGGGTGGCGGTAAACCATGTCGTGCGGCAGGCCGAGCGCCACGCCGAGTTCACGCACCTCGTCCTTGAACAAGTCGCGCAGCGGCTCCAGCAGTTTCAGGCCGAGTTGTTCGGGCAAACCGCCCACGTTGTGGTGGCTCTTGATGGTCACGGCCTTCTTGCTCTTGGCACCGCCGGATTCGATCACGTCCGGGTAAATTGTCCCTTGTGCCAACCACTTGGCGCCTTTTTCTGAAGCACCACTTGAGGTTAGTTTGGCGGCCTCGGCCTTGAAGACCTCGACGAATTCGCGGCCGATGATCTTGCGCTTGGCCTCCGGCTCGCTCACGCCGGCCAGGTGGCCGAGGAACTGGTCGGCCGCGTCCACGCGGATCACCTTGGCGTGCAGCTTGCCCACGAACATGTCCATCACCATGTCGCCCTCGTTCAGGCGCAGCAGGCCATGGTCGACGAACACGCAGGTGAGCTGGTCGCCGATGGCTCGGTGGATCAGCGCAGCGGCCACCGAGGAATCGACCCCGCCCGACAGGCCCAGGATGACCTCCTCGTCGCCCACCTGGGCACGGATCTTTTCCACCGCCTCGTTGATGTGGTCGCGCATCACCCAGTCCGGCTTCACGGCGCATATCTCGAGCACGAAGCGCTCCAGCAGTGCGCGGCCCTGCACCGTGTGCGTGACCTCGGGGTGGAACTGCACGGCGTAGAAGCGGCGCGCCTCGTCGGCCATGCCCGCGATGGGGCAGGAATCGGTGCTGGCCATGAGCTTGAAGCCAGGGGGCAGCTCGGTGACCTTGTCGCCGTGGCTCATCCAGACCTTGAGCATGCCGTGGCCTTCGGGCGTGGTGAAGTCGGCGATGTCCTTGAGCAGCGCGGTGTGGCCGCGCGCGCGGACCTCGGCGTAGCCGAAC
>CAZFOT010000031.1:20720-23280 GCA_964520365.1 uncultured Hydrogenophaga sp. | reverse complement strand
GGCGCGGCGACCACCGCAACGAGATGCTGCAGCGCATCTACGGCACGGCCTGGGCCACCAAGGAGGAACTGCAACAGCACCTGACCATGATCGAGGAGGCCGAGAAACGCGACCACCGCAAGCTCGGCCGCGAACTCGACCTGTTCCACATCGACGAGCACGCGCCCGGGTTGGTGTTCTGGCATCCCAAGGGCTGGACGCTGTGGCAGGAGGTGGAGCAGTACATGCGCCGCGTCTACCGCGACAACGGCTACCAGGAGGTCAAGGGGCCGCAGATCATCGACAAGTCGCTGTGGGAGAAGACCGGCCACTGGGACAAGTACCGCGACGCCATGTTCACGACCGAGAGCGAGAAGCGGGACTACGCGCTCAAGCCCATGAACTGTCCGGGCCACATCCTGATCTACAAGCAGGGCATCAAGAGCTACCGCGACCTGCCGCTGCGCTACGGCGAGTTCGGCCAGTGCCACCGCAACGAACCCAGCGGCGGCCTGCACGGCATCATGCGGGTGCGCGGTTTCACGCAGGACGACGGCCACATCTTCTGCACCGAAGACCAGATCCTCCCGGAGTGCGTGGCCTACACGGCGTTGCTGCAGAAGGTCTATGCCGACTTCGGCTTCAAGAACATCATCTACAAGATCGCCACCCGTCCCGAGGCCCGCATCGGCAGCGACGAGAGCTGGGACAAGGCCGAGCATGCCTTGATGGAAAGCCTGCGCGCTTCGGGCTGCGAGTTCGAGATCGCGCCGGGCGATGGCGCCTTCTACGGTCCCAAGATCGAATACACCCTGAAGGACGCGATCGGCCGGCAATGGCAGTGCGGCACCATGCAGGTCGATTTCTCCATGCCGGAGCGCCTGGATGCCGAATACGTGGGCGAAGACGGCTCGCGCCATCGCCCTGTGATGCTGCACCGGGCCATCGTCGGCAGCCTGGAGCGTTTCATCGGCATCCTGATCGAGGAACACGCGGGTGCCTTGCCGACGTGGCTCGCCCCGGTACAGGTGGCGGTCCTCAATATCACCGATGCCCAGGCCGACTACTGTCGCGAAATCGCCAAAACGTTGCAAAATCAAGGGCTTAGGGTCACAACCGACCTGCGCAACGAGAAAATCACGTATAAAATACGGGAGCACGCGTTGCAAAAGCTGCCTTTCATCCTGGTCGTGGGCGACAAGGAGAAAGAAGCTGGCGCCGTGGCTGTGCGGGCTCGAGGTAACAAGGACCTCGGTGTCATGCCGCTGGAAACCTTTTCCAAACTCATTGCGGCGGACGTTTCATCCAAAGTTTGATTTCAAACGCCTCGGTTGATGCCCCTGCTGCTGTGGCGCACTTCGTGTGTTCAAGGCGGCCGGGTGGCCGCCGCATTCATTGATCAGCCCACACGAAGGAACTCACCATAGCTACCAACTTTCGCGACCGCCGCCAACGTGAAGAGCGCGCGCACAGATTGAACCGTGAAATCATGGCACCCGAGGTTCGCCTCAACGGACCGGAGAATGAACCACTGGGTATCGTCAGTCTGCAGGAAGCGCTGCGCATGGCCGGTGAACTGGACGTGGATCTGGTCGAGATCGCGGCCACGGCCGTTCCCCCGGTATGTCGCCTGATGGACTATGGCAAGTTCAAGTACCAGGAGCAAAAGAAGGCTGCCGAGGCGAAGGCCAAGCAGACGGTCATTGAAATCAAGGAAGTCAAGTTCCGCCCCGGCACCGACGATGGCGACTACAACATCAAGATGCGCAACATCCGGCGCTTTCTCGATGATGGCGACAAATGCAAGATCACATTGCGCTTTCGGGGCCGGGAGATCACCCACCAGGAACTGGGCCTGGCCTTGCTGAACCGCATTCGCGACGATCTGGCCGATTCCATCGTGGTGGAGCAGTTTCCCAAGCTCGAAGGGCGGCAGATGATCATGATGATCGCGCCGGGCCGCAAGAAGGCCGGAGGCGGCGCGGTCAAGGTGGCCGAACCGGTGGCGGAAAAACCGGCGGCCTGACGGTGTGAACAAGGGATTGGACGGGCAGGGTCGTCTCCTGCCGGTCCGAGGCGCTGGCCGAAAGGCCGGTTGCCGAATCGGAGAGCCGAAAGGTTCTCCATAAAAGTGGCTCGGGGCCAACAAGTCCGCGGAAGGTTCGCGGCGCCTCGCGAGCACAAATGAAAAGGAGCATGAAGATGCCCAAAATGAAGACCAAGAGCAGCGCGAAGAAGCGTTTTCGCGTTCGTCCCGGTGGCACCGTCAAGCGCGGTCAAGCCTTCAAGCGTCACATCCTGACCAAGAAGACCACCAAGAACAAGCGCCATCTGCGCGGTGCGGTGAACGTGCATGAGTCCAATCTGGGCCACATCGCACAGATGCTGCCCACGGCTGGCCTGTAATCACGACGAACAAGGAGAAAACACATGCCTCGCGTCAAACGTGGTGTCACGGCTCGCGCCCGACACAAAAAAGTCCTGGCTCTGGCCAAAGGTTTCCGCGGCCGCCGCGGCAACGTCTTCCGCATCGCCAAGCAGGCGGTGATGAAGGCAGGCCAGTACGCCTACCGCGATCGAC
>CAZFOT010000031.1:0-20710 GCA_964520365.1 uncultured Hydrogenophaga sp. | reverse complement strand
GATCGACCGCAAGGTCCTCGCCGATCTGGCCGTCAACGATCCGGCTGCCTTCGGCAGCATCGTGGAGCAAGTCAAAGCCAAGCTGGCCGCTTGATTCACGGCGGGCGTGCGCAGCGTTCATCGCGGCGCACGTCCAGTCGCTCAAAGGGGTTGAGGCTTGAGGGATTCCCTCGCTGCTCTCAACCCCTTTTTTTGTTTCCCAACGATTCAAGCAGACACATGAACGAGTTGGACGCACTGGTCGACAGCGCCCGGGCCGGTTTTGCGCAAGCCGCCACCCCGGCCGATCTGGAAAACACCAAGGCCCGGTACCTGGGCAAGGCGGGCCGCATCACCGAGCTGATGAAAGGCATGGCCGCGCTCACCGTCGATGAGAAGAAGACCCGCGGCGCCGCCATCAATCTGGCCAAGCAGGCGATCGAGGCCGCGCTCGCCGAACGCCGCCAGGCGTTGGCCGACGCCGAACTGCAGGCGCAGCTCAAGGCCGAGGCGCTGGACGTGACCCTGCCAGGCCGCCAGCGTGGCCAGGGCGGCCTGCACCCCGTGAGCTTGACCATGGAACGCATCGAAGCCATCTTCGGCTCGATGGGCTTCGATGTGGCCGAGGGCCCGGAGATCGAGTCCGACTGGTTCAACTTCACCGCACTGAACACACCCGAAGACCACCCGGCGCGTTCGATGCACGACACCTTCTACGTGGAAGGCGGCAGCGAGAAGGCGCCGAACCTGCTGCGCACCCACACCAGCCCGATGCAGATCCGGCACGCGGTGCAGCACGTCAAGCGCCACCGCGCCGCGCTGGACGCCGGCAGCGGGATGCCCGAGATCCGCGTGATCGCACCGGGCCGCACCTACCGCGTAGACAGCGACGCCACGCACTCGCCCATGTTCCACCAGTGCGAAGGCCTGTGGATCGGCGAGAACGTGAGCTTCAAGGACCTCAAATACGTCTTCACCGATTTCTGCCGCACCTTCTTCGAATCCGACGACCTGGTGCTGCGCTTTCGCCCGAGCTTCTTTCCGTTCACCGAGCCCAGCGCCGAGATCGACATCCAGTTCCAGCACGGCCCGCTGGCCGGGCGCTGGCTGGAAGTGGCCGGTTCCGGCCAGGTGCACCCGAACGTGGTGCGCAACATGGGCCTGGACCCGGAGCGCTACATCGGCTTTGCCTTCGGCATGGGGCCGGACCGCCTGACCATGCTGCGCTATGGCGTCAACGATCTGCGCCTGTTCTTCGATGGCGACGTCCGCTTCCTCGCCCAGTTCCGCTGAGACCCCGACATGCAATTCCCCGAATCCTGGCTGCGTGCCTTCTGCAATCCGCCCCTGACCAGCCAGCAGCTGGCCGACACCCTGACCATGGCCGGTCTGGAGGTCGAAGAACTGGCGCCGGTGGCGCCGCCGTTCACCCAGGTGGTGGTGGGCGAGATCAAGGCCGCCGAGCAGCATCCGAATGCCGATCGCCTGCGCGTATGCCAGGTCGACGTGGGGCAGGGCAGCCTGCTCAACATCGTCTGCGGCGCGCCCAATGCGCGCGCGGGCATCAAGGTGCCGTGCGCGCTGGTGGGGGCCGAGCTGCCGCCCGGCGAGGACGGCAAGCCTTTCCGGATCAAGCTGGGCCAACTGCGTGGCGTGGAGAGCCAGGGCATGCTGTGTTCGGCGCGCGAGCTCAGGTTGTCCGAGGACCATGGGGGCCTGCTGGAGTTGCCCGTCGATGCCCCGGTCGGACGGGACATCCGTGAACAACTGTCGCTCGACGACATGCTGTTCACACTCAAGCTCACGCCCAACCTCGCGCATTGCCTGAGCGTCCATGGCATTGCGCGCGAGGTGGCCGCGCTCACCGGGGCGCCGCTGATCGATCCCGTGTTCGAGCCGGTGCAAGCCGGCCTGCAGGAACGCTTGCCCGTGAGCGTGCAGGCGCCCGATCTGTGCGGCCGCTTCTCGGGCCGCATCGTGCGCGGCGTCAACACGAAGGCCGCCACGCCCGCCTGGATGATCTCCGCCCTAGCGCGCTGCGGCCAGCGCAGTGTGTCGCCGCTGGTGGACATCTCCAACTACGTGATGTTCGAGTTGGGGCGGCCGTCGCACATCTTCGATCTCGACAAGATCCACGGCGGCTTGACCGTGCGCTGGGGCCGTGCGGGCGAAATGCTCAAGCTGCTCAACGGCAACACCGTGGAACTGGACGAGCAGGTCGGCGTGATCGCCGACGACCAGAGCGTCGAGTCGCTGGCCGGCATCATGGGCGGCGACGCCACGGCCGTGTCGGACGACACCCGCAACATCTACATCGAGGCCGCGTTCTGGTGGCCCAAGGCCATCGCGGGCCGTTCGCGCCGCTACAACTTCTCCACCGACGCCGGCCACCGCTTCGAGCGCGGCGTGGACCCGTCCACCACCGTGGAGCATGTCGAACGCATCACCCAACTGGTGCTGGAGATCTGCGGCGGCCAGGCGGCGGTGCTCGACGACCATGTGGCCAACCTGCCGCAAGCGCAGCCGGTGAGCCTGCGGGTGGCTCGCGCGGCCAAGGTCACGGGCATGCCGCTCACGCAGGCGCAGTGCGCGGGCGCGCTGCGGCGCCTGGGTCTGCCGGTCGAGGAGGGCGACGGCGTGGTGACCGTCACGCCACCCGCTTACCGCTTCGACCTTCAGATCGAGGAGGACCTGATCGAGGAGGTGGCCCGCGTCATCGGCTACGGGCATCTGCCCGACACCCCCCCGCTGGCACCCATCACCGCCAGGGTTCGCCCCGAGTCGCGCCGTGGCCCGTTTGCCGTGCGCCGGCAACTGGCCCAGCTGAGCTACCAGGAAACCATCAACTTCAGCTTCGTGGAAGAGCGCTGGGAGCACGAACTGGCCGGCAACGCCGACCCGATCCGCCTGCTCAACCCGATCGCCAGCCAGATGAGCGTGATGCGCTCGTCCCTGCTGGGCAGCCTGGTGTCGGTGCTCAAGTTCAACCTGGACCGCCGGGCCGACCGGGTGCGCTTGTTCGAGGTGGGCCGGGTGTTCCTCAAGGACGCGTCGGTCGCCGACAGCGACACCACGGTGGCCGGTTTCCACCAGCCCATGCGTGTGGCGGGCCTGGCCTTCGGCGGGGCCGATGCCTTGCAGTGGGGCACGCCGGATCGCACCGTGGATTTCTTCGACCTCAAAGGCGACGTGCAGGCGCTGCTGGCGCCGCGCCGGGCCGAGTTCCGGGTGGCGGAACATCCGGCCATGCACCCTGGGCGCTGTGCCAGCGTCTGGCTGCAGGACCGCTGCATCGGCCATGTGGGCGAATTGCATCCGCGCTGGCGCCAGGCCTACGACCTGGCGCAGGCCCCGGTGCTGTTCGAGCTGGAGCTCGATGCCGTGCTGGACCGGCCGGTCCCGTCCTACCAGGGCGTGAGCCGCCACCAGGCGGTCGAGCGCGACCTGGCCATCGTCGTCAAGGAGTCGGTGACGCACGCCGCCGTGGTGGGTGCCATCCGTGCGCCCGCCAGCCCGTGGCTGCGCGATGTCGTGCTGTTCGACGTGTACCGGCCGAAAAAGCAGGCCTCTGGGGAAGGGGCGGCGCCCGGTGCGCTGGCGGCCGACGAAAAAAGCCTGGCCGTGCGGCTGGTGCTCAACCGTGACGACGCTACACTGACCGAAGAGGACATCGAAGCGACCGTGAAGGCCGCCGTGGATGCTCTGGAGCAACACGTGGCCGGCCGGCTGCGCGCCTGATCGAACGAGGATGGAGGAGCCCCGCATGGAACTCGCTGTTGAAAGCCTTGAAACGCCGGCGCTGACCAAGGCCCAGCTCGCCGAGATGCTGTTCGACCAGATCGGACTGAACAAGCGCGAGTCGAAAGACATGATCGACGCGTTCTTCGACCTGGTGACCGACAGCCTGGTGGATGGCGATGACGTCAAGATTTCTGGTTTCGGCAATTTCCAGATCCGGACCAAGGCGCCCCGTCCGGGGCGCAATCCGCGCACCGGCGAGCCGGTGGCCATCCAGGCGCGCAGGGTCGTGACCTTTCACGCCAGCCCCAAGCTCAAGGAGCAGGTTCAAACCGCCGTCATCGGGGGGTGACGCCCCCCGGAAGGGCATCCGCCGCGGCCGAGCGCCGCCCTGCCACAGTTCGGGGTCCCGATGGGGCCCCTGCGGCGTGGAAAAAACGGTCGAGCATGCCGTTTGCAACAGTTTCGGGACATTTTTGCCAAGCTCCGCACACAATGGGTTGTGTTAGAGTAAATTTCAAGGTTCGGTCCGTACCGCCTTGATTTTCATGGAAAAAACGCTCCCTCCCATTCCGGCCAAACGCTATTTCACCATTGGGGAGGTGGGGGATCTGTGTGGCGTCAAACCTCACGTGCTCAGGTATTGGGAGCAGGAGTTCACCCAGTTGCGCCCCATGAAGCGCCGAGGAAATCGCCGCTATTATCAGCACCATGAGGTGCTCATGATCCGGCGCATTCGAGAACTTTTGTACGATCAGGGATTCACCATCAGCGGTGCCCGCAACAAGCTGCAGGAGATCGTGCAGGCCGAACGAGAGCAGCGGCGCCAGGACCAGGGCGAGCCCATCGAGGTGATCGAGTTGGGTGTGGTCCGCGATACCGAAGAAGACGATGACGGCGTGCTTTCACCGGATCAGTTGCTGGTCCGAACGGAGCTGGGCACAAGAAGTGGCGGGGCGCTGTCGCTGGTCCACGATGTGCGGCGTGAATTGCTCGAAATTCGCGAGCTCCTGAAGCACCAGGCCTGAATCCAGGTGATTGCAAGCTATAATTTGAGGCTTGTCGGCGTGTAGCGCAGCCTGGTAGCGCACTTGCATGGGGTGCAAGGGGTCGCGAGTTCGAATCCCGCCACGCCGACCAACAAAATCAAGGGGTTACAGCAATTTTGGCTGTAACCCCTTTTCTTTTTTCTGGCTCCGTGTCCTAGCCGTGTCCTAAAACTGAGCGCCTGGGCTTAGGAGATCCAGGGACACACAATCCTGGCTTGAGTAGGCCTTGAGGGCATCCATGGCCACCTAACGCTAAGCGCTCGCGCTGCACTGGATTCGCTTCTACGTACATCCACAGCTGTGGATCGTGGCAATCTAGGCAAAGGGATGTCGTAGAGCACCCTAGAGTGTTCGCCCTTGCAGTGAACTTAGTCCTATCTTCCCGAAATCGTCTCATATTCGCAACGTGACCCTATGTTCAAAGCAGGTAAGGGCAGGGTTACGCTAGACGTTGAGACGACACGGCATCCGAGCCAGGACCAAGCGCAAGTTTTGGTGGCAACCGACAGCAAACGCAGTCCGCCGGTGGTACCAGACCTGGTGCAGCGGCACGTCTACGCTGAGGCCACAAACCAGATGTGGAGAGTAGCGACACCACCTACATCGCCGCCGACGAGCGCTGGCTGTACCTGGCTGTGGTCATGTCATTCACCTGCTCAGCCACCAGTTCGCGGGCTGGAGCCCGCAGCCGCACATGCCGCCGGACTTGGTTAAGGACGCACTGGCATGGCGTGGTGGCAGTGGCTATGCCCGCGCCCAGTCTGATATTCCACAGCGACAGGTCAGCCAGAATTGAAGCGGCGAGTTCCAGGATGCGTTGAAAGACTGGAAGACGCGTCCCCGATGAGCAGGAAAAGCTACTGCCAAGACAACGCGTCGACCGACAGTTTCTGGGGCTGACCGAAAACGGCTGGCGTGCATTGCCATGGCCACTTACTCTGGCGTGCCAGCGTGGCCTGATGCGTTCGGTCGTCTCTATTTCAAAGACGAGTGTGGCTGGTAGTTAGACCAGCACCGTCGACGCATCGATTGGCTCCATCAGTGTCTGGTAAAACCGGCTTGAACGTGTTGTTCCCCTCCATGCAGGTGAGATAGCGTTCAGACCCTCTCCACAGAAGCTACAGGCTGGCCGCGACGCCTTTGGTGGGCCGTGAGCGAGACGCTTGTTCTCGGCTGGCCCGTGGACGGGTTCCGGTTCATTTCTCACACCAACTGGTGTGCCTTGTCAGCATGCTTGCGCGCATTGAGTCGCGCTTGCGATGGGATGTCTTCAATCACGCCCATCTGCCTGATCGAACCTAAAGGTACGGAATCGAGATTCCTGGAATGTTTGCATAACTTTTCTCATATTCCGTCGAAGCTGAAAATATTATTTGTCGTTCTGATTCGTGACCCTGCTTAAGGTCGCGAGCCAAAATTCGCATCTACACAGTCAACTGTCAATCCACTTTCATCGGATTATTTTCACAATATTCAGCATAAGCCTTGGTGAATTTTATCGAGAATGAAGCTCGATAAAATTTTCCGGATATTGCCTATGTTTTTTAAGCATTCTTCGAGTAATTCTCAATATGATTGGTGGGGGAGGCTCTTCCAGTTAACCGCTGCATAAGTTGAATTCATCTTTGAGTGCTGAAAAATCCCTGAAGCAAAGCCGTGCTTTTTACGTTCATTTGGGTTGCAGGCATGACATACGATTGACATCAGATATCGGAATCGCACGGTATACAGGGTTCGGGCGTATATGGGCAATAGGCGGGTAAGCTAGAGTGGATTGGTTAGGCGGCGATTTCTATCAAGACGCTCTTTGATGTATGTTTCATGCTTCGCTTCAGAGTCAATAACAATTTCAATGATCTGAGTCCGATTGAGTCCATACTTTTTGGATAATTTTTCGAGCTTCAAATTTGTTGAATTTGAAAGAATAAAGTTGAATTGCTTTTTGTCTGTGCGGCTCTCCCGCGTGCGCTGTTGATTCCATACTCTTCTGAATTTTTGACTCAAAAGTTCTTTGTCTGAATCGGTAGATTTTGAAATGTCAAAAAATTCCAACAGCTGATCGTGGCTTTGAAACTCTTTAATTAAGAAAAAATTCATTCCACCTTTTGCTGACAGCCAGTGATAAAAGGCACTCCGCTTGCTTTCTGCGTCATCTTGGTTCAGCCAGGCAAAAAACCTATCTGTCTTTTTTGAGTCCTCCCATAGAAATTTTTTATTTGTATTGAGTTCGATAAGATCATTTAAGGTTCCCCCCTGATGGCTTAAGTAATAGTCGATAAGGCCTATGCCAAGGACTTTTCCTGTCAAAGTGGCAGGAGCTCTTATAGGTTGCGGTTGCATTGTTGGGTAGCTTTGCCCATGCCCCATGCTTGGTATTCCAGTATGCAGGGTGCAGTTGCGATAAATCCAATTTGTTTGTCTAAGGCTGTCATCTACCACCCAGTCTAGTAGGCGCTCTGGAATTCTTTTGTGATTAATGTATGACCTAATGAGCTCTGCAAAGTATGGATTTAATTCGAGATGGTTGGCCAGTAATTCCCTTGACTCTTGATTTTCTATTTGGCCAATTAACCTATCGAGACCATTGTTTGCAACGAAAATGGCCAGAAATGCATCAGTTCTTATTGAATAAGCTGTTTCCCCAATGATGGTTGACAATTTATCGGTTCTGTGAAGTGCCATGCTGATACCTAAAGATGTGTTGCAGATGAGTTATAGACTTTTTGTAGAAAGAGTATAGATTTTTAGTAGACCTTCTGTAGAGCTCTTCTAGAAGCAGTATAGATCTAGTGTCTTGGGATATCTATCTAGATTATTTTCATATATAGATTTTCACCTGTCAATGCGTGTGGTTCTGGTGGGCTGCAAGGCGTCCTTGATTGAGTTGATACCAGGGATCGGGGACGATTTGAGGAAAAAAATATCGAGCTAGCCAATGCTTTGAGTTAACCACGCTTAAAGGCAAAACATGAAAATTCTTAGATCCCTCGCTGTACGTGAGAAAACCGGACTGCCAAAATCCACGATGTACCTCTACATTAAGGAGGGACTGTTTCCTCGCCCGATCAAACTGGGTGTGAGATCCTCTGGGTGGATTGAAGATGAAATAAATGAATGGCTCAATCAAAGAAGGGCTCTTAGGCGTCCAGATGAAACTCCTAATTTTCAAGAGTAGTTTCTGAATTCTGAAATTTTGAAACTGTTGGGTTTGAGTGGGTTTTTACTTGACTTTGATCTATTGGTGAGTATTTGAGTTTTAGGTATTGGTAATATATAAATATTAATATAGATATGAATTAATGATGATGGCTGAATTTATTGATTGATGATGAAAGGTTTTCTTGAGTTGTGTGTGATCGAAGTGATGGGCTGGTTTTTATTGAAACAGGGGGCTGTAGAGGGTGTGATCTGAAACTAATACTCATAGATGAATTGGATTGAGAACTTTTATAATGAAATGAGGTTGATGTGAGGAATGGAGATTTTCTTTTGAATAAAAACTATAGACTGTATTTTGGAGATCAATATGATTCAATGCCGGTGCTGTTGGGAAATGGCCCCATGGTGGAAGGCTTGTTGAATGTTTTGGCTGAAATTCTGAGCAAGGCGTTAACGGACTACGGAAAAGTCTTTGCCTTTAGGTTTGATCTGCGTATGCCGTCTGATTGTGATGCCAGTTCGGAATCTCTTTCCAATTCTTGCGCATCTAGGTTTGTTGCATCCCTGAAAGCAAAAATCTCCCACAATAGGGGTGTGGTGAGAAAACATAGTGGCGTAACTCATGATACCTCGGTAAGGTATTTTTGGGTTAGAGAGGTAGGTGACGAGGGGCGAGTTCATTATCATTTTGCCGTTCTTCTTAACGGGCATGCGTTCAATTGGCTTGGTTGCTATGGTTCGTTAAGAGAGAATATGGCGAACCGTGTTTGTAGTGCTTGGTCGAGCGCACTCGGGGTTGACCCTGAAACGGCAAAAGCATTGGTTCATTTTCCTGAAAATCCAACGTACATCATGTTTCGAGGTGATCCATCTTCAATAGACGCATTCTTTAGACGAGCTAGCTACATGTGTAAGGCCCGAACAAAGCAACACTCTTTCGGACACCATGTTTATGGATCAAGCAGGAATTGATTCACCATCAGTCAAAAAAAAAGCTCTTCGAGAGCCTGCTTCTAAAAGCAGGCATCTTGGAAGAGGGAGCAACAGCTTGTTGCTGTTCAGCCTTTTTGTTTATCGGAGCAGAATTCATCGAACTGCTGGTGGCGGTGTAGCAGTTTCGTTGCCAGATTTGCTTGTCCTGAAGACCTCTCCTGCAGTTTTTTGGAACTCAGAGCATCGTCATCACCTCGTCCTGCGCTTTTCGCGACAGGGTAGAACTCCTCTACCACCGCCATGCCTTCTTCCTCGGATTCCTCAAACGCACCCAGCGCTAGGCCCTCAAGTGCAGCTTGGTCGAGCAGGTCTTGTCGCAGACCCGCCTGAACGCGCCGTGTTTTCTCGTCACAAGCCTCCTGCACGATCTCCATGAGCGTGTTGCCTTGGGGGATCGTCACATCCACGTAGTAGATCGGAGCCCGGTGCGAAAGCGCGGTGCTCTTGCCACGCAGCTTCAACTCCAGCCGCATGCACGAGAGTCTGTCGCCCGAGACCGCCTGGAAATACCGCAGGCGGGTCATCAAGGTGCGGATGCTGTTGAAGCCGGTGGTTCTGAACACAAAGCACCCGAGGTCATCGTCATCGCCGATGCGCACATGCAACCGTCCGTAGGGCTTGCAACTGCCCTCGACACCCAGCGGGCAGCCCATTGGTGTCGGGCAGGGCAGGGACTGAATGCCGGCGGAGCTGGAGCGCCGGCAGGTTTGCCCATCCCCGACACACACTGGGCGGCCTGAACGCCGATCAAAGAGGGTGTAGTTGGCTCGGAAGCTCAGGTCCGGGTTGTCGAACAGCAGCCGGATGGGAATGCTGCGCAGCTTGTGCTCCGGGGTCTTGCGCAAGCTGGTGTCCAGCGGATGGAGCAGCCAGCCGTCCTTGCCCTGGATCTGGGTGGTGATGGTGAACCCGTCGTCCTTTTGCGGCAGGCGCTTGCCGTTGCGCTCGAGGACATGGCCGATGCTGATGCGGCCGAGGATGGGGGGTGTGAGGGCGAGACCCTTGAGCATGACAAAAATCCTTCAAGAAACAGAGGAGGCCCAGCACGTGAACGCCAGGCCGAAGGTGGAAACAACAAAAGAAAACCCCCGACCTCCACACAGGGAGATCGGGGGCAGGGCGGGTGTGACGGGATGGAGGTGGATTGAGAGGGAAGATCGAAGCAGCCGTTGGTGGTGAGCACCGAGGGTGGCGCTCAGGCCTTGTCGGGAAATTTTTACTGTTGCATCCCCATACTGTGAATAGAACCCACGACCGTGGCTCAACGTGTCAGCCGGCTCGCAAGTGGTCCCAACGGAGCTGTCTCATCTGTGTCGCCAGTGGTTACGCTGGCGGCATGGGTGCGTCGGTATCGGTTGCCCCTTGCGAGACGTCTGTCTTCGCTTCGTCCATGACCTCCGTCTCTTCAGGCTGCGACACCTGCGTCTCTGTGCCCTCGGGTGAGAGACCATGGGTCTGCACCATGAAGCGCCGCCCACCGGTCTTGGGCTTGCGGTAGCGCTGTGCGATCTGCGGGTGCTCGCGCGCCAGGCGCTGTGCATCGATCATGGAGCTGTCCTTGGTCTTCTTCCAGGTGACAGAGCCTTGTTCGAACATCACCTTGGTGGCCTCGCCCATGCGCTGCTGCAAGCTTTGGCGCAGTTGGGCTTCCAGTGCTTCGAACTTGCCCACCTGTTGGCGCGCGGCCAGCAAGTCCGAGAACAACGCTGAGAACACCAGGTCGCCGGAGAGATCCAGCGTCGCACCACGGTCCGAGGGAAACATCGTCAGCAAGGCATGGGCCGAAGATTCGGATCCATCCGCAGGCGGAGGCCGGTCTTCCTTCACATGGCGCCAGAAACTGGCCTCCAGGTCGATCAGGTGGCGGATCATCACCTCGTCGCGCTCTATCCTATGGATCTGCAATTCCTGTCCGCCGAGCAGAACGGCCACATCCGCGGCTTGTTTGCCGGTGACGGCCAACTGATGCAGCACCTGCAATTGCACGTATTCGGGCACACCGTCTTGCCACAGGCGTGAGCCTTGGATGCCCGCGGTCTTGCACTCCAGGATCTGGACATCCGGGGCGCCGAGCACCTCACGATCGATGTTGGCCAACATCCAGGGGTGGTCTGGGTGTTGCAGCACCGCGTTGACACGGCGCACCCGGTTGCCCGTGCGCTTGGTGTAGTGGGCAGCGACGATGGGCTCCAACAGCGTGCCCCAGTACAGCGGGCCCTCGTCGTCAGACGGTGCATTACCCGGCGTGGCATCTGATGCACGGTCCGAGGTGTTGGCCGATGCGTTGCCGGCAGATCGTCCTGTCTTCTCCAGCCACAGTTGCAGGGGCGATTTGTAGGGGTGCAAGCCAACGGCTGCGGCGGCGTCGGAGCTGCCAATGCCTTGCTGACGCACCTGCAACCATTGTTCACGGGGCATCTGATCTGTCTTGACCAATCTGAGCGCCGCTCGGCTGCGCGCAGGACGGGGTTGCACATCGGGGGATCCGTGTGGGTCGGGATATGGCATGAGAGAACTCCTCGGTGGATGCCCTCGCATCGAAGGCTGTGAATGAAAAGAACGCTGCACACAGAGCGCAGACAAGAAAGGGGTGAGCTGAAGAAAGGAAGATGAAGAAAGGACGACCCATGGCGTCATGGGTCAGACGAGAGAGAGCCCCCATCCGGCCCTGCACCGGCCGGATGGGGTTTGTGCCGGCTCAAGCCTTAAGCCGGTCCTCAGTGGTCAGCGACGATGCTCAACTGACCAGTTGCAAGGCCTGATCGAGGGCACGCTGCTTGATGAGCGAGCCCTGGCCGAACCAAGCACTGTCCAGCCGGTACTCGGCGTTGCGGGCACGGCGCTCGTGATCCACGTACTCGGTGACCGCGCTGAGCAGCCCCCAGGCCGTTCCTTGCGCCGCGGCCAGCTCGGCACCACGGCCATGCCCATCAAAAAGGGCCTGGACCTTCTTGAGTGCCCGCTCGTTGGTCAGCCGTGCGTTCGGATCGGTCTGCAACTCGGGTTGGCACAGCACCTTCAGAAAGAAGTTCATCGACTCGTGCGTCTTGACCTTGCGTTCTGAGAGCGTCTTCATGCGGTACATGAAGCTGTCCCACTGCGTCACGGCCACGCCCAACTGGCGTTTGACCGCCTGCGCATCGAAGCTCGTGCTGTGTGGCACCTTGATCGCCTGGGCTGCGCCGTTGAGGGCGACCGACAGCGTGTTGTGGCACACCACGCGCACCGTGGTCGGCGTTGCGGTGGTGGCCAGTGTCCCGTCGCACGAAGTGGCCAGCAGCAGATAGCCCTTGACCACGTCGTTGCCTTTGAGAGTGGTTTCTTTGCCGGTGCGCGCCAGTGCCCAGAACTTGCGTCCTCCCTTGAGCACGCCGGCGGTCTCCAGCTCGAACCCGGAGACTTCGGTGAGATCGCGGTAGAACTCCAACACTTCCTTGGGTTGCACCACCTGGTAGCGGTCGCTGACCACCGACAGGGCCGACTTGGTGTCGCTGCGGTAGAGCACCTTCTGATCGTCAAAGGACATGATCGAGCCGAGTGATCCCGCTTCCTGGGCCATGTAGCGCACGGGTGTCTGGCAGATGGACCAGTTCATGCCGGCCTTCTCGGCCCAGACGTCGATGGATTGTTTGGGGGGCAATTGGTGACCCAGCTCGTGCCAGGGTGCTTGGCCGACATAGGCCATGGAATGGATGTGATGAGCCATGAGAAAGAACTCCTTTGGATGGTGAAAGGTTGCTGAGAAGAAGGGGTGAGAAAGAGCGGATAGAGCGGATGCACCGCAATGAAGGAAAGGGTGAGCGAGAGCGCGGAAATGGCAGTCACGAAGCCCCAGAAACGACAAAGGCCTCCGAAGAGGCCTGTTGAAGCTGAGCTGCGAAGCCAGGGCAGGGGGGGGCAGCGTCTGCGGGATCCGTCACCCGTCGTGCGGGTCTGGCCAGGCCTGTCTGGTGCTGTCCTCGTCATCGAGGCTGTCCATCGATGGTGGTGAGGTGGCGCTGCTTCCGAAGCTGAAACCGCAGGACTGGCAAAGCCATCGCTGCAGCACACGGTCATCGAGCTCTTGCCCGAGTGCTGCGCCGATGCGGCAACCCGTTGTCGCGCTGGCCAACGCCCCGATCACGGCGCCGGCGACGGTTTGCACCGCCAGCCAGCCGCTGAGAAGCTCGCTCTCGGAGCGTGCCTGCGCGTTCATGCAGCCAGCCGCTGCACCACAGGCTGCGCCGGCCACAGCCCCCAGTGCACCGCCGACACGTCGGGCGATGTACCGGGGGTTGGTCTGGGGGCTGTTGCACAGAGGGCAGGGGGTATCGGGCCAAGACGCAGGCGGGCTTGGATGACGGTCGCTCAAGAAGGCCATCACCGGTGCTCATAGGGCTGGGCAATGTGCTGGCACGGGCGCTGTTGGCGCCATGCTGTCTGTGCACGCTGATCGTTTGCGCAGACGCAAGCTCGCTTGCCAGAGGCAGGCCGCAAGCACGCCCAGGCCAAAGACCATGACGAAGGCCGCCAGGTGATCCAGTGGGGAAGGGATGTTGTGCATGGATGTGAATCCTTTCTGAACAGAAATGAAAAAAGGCCCATGAAGGGCCTTTGCGGAGGGCGGAGCAGACACGAGGGGTATGTGCCCCAGCGGGGAATGTTCCCAGGTGTTATTGCCGAGGAACGAGCTGGTCAAACAGGCGCTGCGCCTCGGGCGGCAGCTCCCTGTTGGTGGGCTTGATGCCCAGCACGCTCTCAGCGCAGTGGATGGTTTGGGCGTGGACCTGGCTGACGAAGGTCAGGCGCCGTTCTTCATCGCTTGGGTTGGTTGCGAGCAGCTTGGCTGATCGGATCAGCCTGGGCTCTTCGACCACGCATTGGCACATGGCTTTGGGAGCGCCGGTTTGTGTACAGCCATTCTTGATCTGGCTCATGATCAGCTTGGCTTCTCGATCTTCCTGGCTGCTGCAGGCCAGCAAGGTCAAAGAGAGCGCAACGGGCAATACGAGCTTGAGCCAGCGGGAGACGGCAGGTTGTGGGGTCATCATGATCGCGGTCCTCACATCATCACGAAACCGATGCCCAGGCCCATGCCGATGCACATGCCGATGAATTGAGGGCCGATCATCCAAAACAGCTTGGTTTTGATGATCGAGGTCATTCCACCGGTGGTGAAGAAACTGCTGGGCAGGGCAAAGCGGCGAAGGGACTCCCCAATGGCGGCACCAATGATGCCCAGCACGGCGCCGACGAGCACGGCAAAGGCCTTGGTGAAGAAGCTGGCCAGCAAGACCCGTGGAGCTTCGTTGAAGATCATCATGAAGGAGCCTATGGCGAAGGCGACTGAGCCCCAGATCAGGGCGAAACGTTGGTTTTCTGTCATGGTGAGCAAATCATTGGGTTTGTTGGTTGTGGAAAAAGGTTGAGATGAGAGATACAGATGGGAATCAATATGTGAAGCAAACTCCGTAGATGTAAATATATCAAAAAGACACCATGAGGTGGTGTCAAGAAAACCCGTCGGACCCGATCACCTGCCCAGTGCCAAGGCAAGCACTCGGGAGGTGCTTGCCTACTGGATCCGGCTCAAGAGGGTGCAGAAGGGGTGGTCACAGGAGCGGCTAGCTCTGGAGTGCGAACTGGATCGCACATACGTCTCTGCTGTGGAGAGGTGCCGCTGGAATGTGTCGCTGTCCAACATGGAGAAATTGGCAGAGGCACTGAATATGCCTTTGTGGGCAATGCTGCTAAACCCTCGGGTTTCACACGAGATCGTGGTGAGTCTGCTGGAAGATGCTCGCAAAGAGTGAGCGCGCAAGCAGGAGCGTTGTGCAGACTCATCACCGTTATATGTGGCTAAAAAATCTTTGGATCACTTTTCTTTCGGCTGGCGAAACACCGCTCAGATATGCAGCCGAGAGATAGGGTCGTTGTTCGAAAGTGAGTCCGATTTAGGCTGGCTGCTGCGGTTCAGATTGCGCCGCTGAACGACAGCTTCGACCAAGAGCCGCCAAGGTGGACACCAGCACGAACTGCATTCTTCACGGATCTCGCCACGTGCTTCTTGCGCCGAGGTTCATACAGAGGTCGAAAGCCGTGTCCGCGCAGGTGAAGCTGACAACGATGAGCCTCGACGCGTCACGCTTGATCATGCCCAAGACCCCGAGGTTTCAAAAACATGTTCTCCAGGTCGCTTGGGCCCACATCGGCAGCCATCTTCACATGCAACGACCGCTTGAGCAGGTAGAGGCCGTCGATGAATTGCGGCGGTTGTCCCGGGACCAAAACGACTGGCATTAGGAGGTAGGCGCCGGCCTTCTTGTAAAGGTTCAGAAACCCAGTGAGATTGACATCATCGGAAGGCTCCATGGTGAGGGAACGCGACGCGAACATGGCAATTCGTGAATCTCCCTGATCCCTAGGAATCTTCGAGGTGATGACCATTCCGTAGTGCGTCGGATGTTCGGCGGAGAACCGCCGAACGATGCCGATGTGGATTTCCTCCTCCTTGTCCGCTGTCCCGAACCGCTCCCGCCATCTCTCAAATATTCTTGCGGCTGCATCCCGATCCTTGAACATCAGGGCCATGAAGGGCGGCGCCTTGTCGTCGACGACTCCGTAGGCCATGCCCATCCAACCTGCACGATCCCAGAGGTGGATGTCGATGACCGATCGGACTTTCACATCTCTGTGATCGGTCAATTTCGGGAATTCCGTCTCGTCGTGGACTTCGCCCTTGGCTTGCGTGCCAGCCTTGGTGGGTTGTGGCTCGCGTTCAACTTGTGGCCTGTCCGGCCTGGCCTCGAACCTCTTCGGTGAATGCTTATCCCAAGAGGACAGGCGCGACACGCCGTCGAAGATGCGCTGTCGGCTGAAGCACAGCGAGCCAATCATCGCAACGCGATCCATTGCAGTATCTGTCTTGAATAGCCGGGTAGCAACTTCTTCAAAGTTCTTCGCACGGCAAGTCGCCGAAAAGATGATGGCGGCAACTTCCAGCAACATGTTTAGAAAGTCGCCGTACACCGACGGTGATCCGGGAAACACGCCATTGGGCCAACGGACCGTCGCTCTCATCCGGTCAATGTCCACCGTCACCTCGAAGCGCGTGATGTTCGCATCGACAACAGTGACATCGAAACGCTCCACATGCGCGAAAGCGTCTAGCTCGAACGCTGTCGCGAAGAAGGCCTCGACTGTCCCGACAATGGCCTCGGCCACGGTGATACCGGTGTCGGTAGGCTCGTGCGTCACGTTCACCTGCACGCCCAGAACCGAGGTGGCAAACACCTGCTCATTTTGGCCGTTGAAGATCGCGGGTCTCCAGTGCGCGTCGCCAGCGGGCTGACCCGCCAATTGGTTGAAGAAGCTCTCAACGTCCTGGGCGGATTCGCTCTCCGGGATCCATCCTTCTTCTCTCAGCACGTCCTCGTACCCCAGCATGTAAAGCAGCGTGGATCGACTGTGGTTCAGGCCCAGCCTTCGCACGATGTCAGGGATCATTTCCAGTTGCGGCACCTCCCCCAAGGAAAGATTCGCTAGCTGACAGGCTAGGACCATGTCGAAATCCTGCAACTGCTCGGCGGCGCGCTTCGCCGACTCGTCGTCGAAAGGCAACGAGTTCAGGCAGCCGCGCGCGACCTGAACCGTTTCCAGCACTTCGGGGAAGTGCTTCAGCTCGACCGCCTGCCATGCTGCATTCATCAGCGTAGGGAAGGTGGTTGCCGGAAGGTCGCCGCCTTCGTCGGCTTCGATGAACAAGGTCGCAGCGGCCGACGTGGAGCTCGCACGCGCCGCCCAAAGCAAGCCGGCACTTCGGTAGGCGACTGCGAGCAGGGCCTGTGCACGGACGAGGTCCTCCGCATGCTCCTTCTTGGAAAGCAGCCTGGCGGCTTTGCCGAGAAGCCGAATCATCTCCATGTTCTCGTCGAAGTCGAGCTGATTAGCGCGCTTGAGCAAGACCAGCGCGCCCTGGCTCTCGCCCGTACGTTTCGCCACGAAGTCGGAGACTTGATCCACGAGGTCCCGGTAACCGCGATCCTTGCCGGCAACCGGACCGAACACCTCAATCAGCCTAGTTAGGCGCTTGGCGTCGAATTCGCCCAGGCCGTTGGCCTTGGCGAGGATGTCTCCGAACTGAGGCCACAACGAGGCTAGCCGCTCGGGCTCACCGGCCGTCAGGGCTTCGTTAACCTGGATGGACAGCAGCGAAGTCCTTGCCTCCAGCGCGTTGTTCGGACGGCCGCTGTCGCTCGCCAGTTCGGAAAGCCTTGAGGACAACCGAGCAACTCGTGGCCGCAGTCCTGCCTGCTCGGACGTGAGGTGACCATGGACGACGGCATTGAATAGCAGTTGCGCCAGGTTGCACAACATCTCGAGGTTCGTCGCGTGCTCGCTTCCGACTACCAGGGCTTCAAAGCCATCGTAGCCATCGACGATCGCCTTGATGTCGTCGAACCACCAGAACGCCGTCCAGAGCGTCTCGTAGCGGGCGGTGAGCTGCTGCCGGTGCGTTCCCCCATCGTCCGCCAGGCGAACGGCCCGAAGAAGCCTGCCGTCGACGTCAGCTCGGGGCAGTTCCAGCTCCCGCGCCAACTTGGCTGCCACGAGTGCCTCGGTTGCTCGCTGCATCTCCATCCCGACAAACGCGGAAGGGTCCGCCAGATCCTTCTCTATGTCGGCCAGCTGCTGCTTGCGCGAATAGTCAGATGGGCCAAGTTCATGGTCGCTCGTTTCATCACCGATTCCCAGATAGTTGTACGCAAGGTCGCGGCGATTCTTGTCGATGACTTCATCGAGGATCCAGGTGCGGTCGTGGATCGTGACTTGAATACCGTACTCACGGGTAAGCTCATCCTCCACTCGGGCGCGAACCTTTGCACGCGCAGGCCTCGACGTCACAAAGAAGATTCTCTTGTAGCCGCGGCTCGTGGCCATGATGCCGGCCACGTCTGATCGCGCCTTGTCGGCCCACGTTTTCTTCGCGCTGAAGGCGAAAGCCCATCGCTCGCTGCCGCTGTTGGCCATACCGACGTAGGTGAGCTTGCTGATCTCATCGGATACCGGTGAGGTCTCGGTGTCGGCCTTGCTGTCACCACCACCCTCCGGGCCCGTTGCGGGCCTCAAGTTCGGGCAGATCGTCCGCTCGCAAAGCTTGCGGCAGAACAGTTCAAAGTCATGCGTCTGGTTGCGCTCGGTGATGGTGTCCAGGTGATGGGATAGGACCTCGGCTTTAAGGTGGTGTTTGACGCGTGAGGTCGAATCTGAATAGAGCTCAGGCCGGATTTGGCGCATGAACTGTGATGGCGAGATGACCTTTTCTTCAGCCTTCATCTGCATTCTGGTGCTCTCTGTCCGAGGGATTTCCATAGTCCCAGCCGATGGATTGCGTGTTACTGCGTCCATGTTAAAGGGTAGTTCACCAGAGACCAGCGGTCAGTGCATTCGGTGGTTGTTGCAAGGGTTGATAGTCCGGGAGCCCATTGAACAGACGTCTATCATCAGTACACATCAAAGTCGACCCGCCGAAAGGGCGTGAAGGGAGGTTTGGAATGCATACGTGCAAAGCGCCCGGTACCGCGCTTGACAATTGGTTGAGAAAGTACCCGAGCGAAAATGGCTCCTACGGCCACTTGCTGCTCGAGCAGGTGGGCGCCAGCGATGACACGCTGATAGAGGCACTTCGACCCTATTTTGAGTCTGCGCATGCGGATGCACGAGAGCATTTTCACGCACTGATCGGGATGGATCTGCACCCAGAGGCGAGCGCGCCAGGTGCCCACGCTGAGTACCCACGCTGTCTGCCGAAAGTGGCGCTACGAGGGCTTTTCGGCGAGGTCATGGCGGGACTGTTAACAGAGCACTACGACTTTGTTGGAGACCATGATTGGAAGGTCCCTATCTTTTTGTTTCGGCATCACGAGGACGTCGAGCGCTACCTTTTCGCTCTGGCGCGTGATCCATCCCTCGTGCGCACGGTCTTCGGCAGGTTCGGATCGGATTTCATCGCTATTGCAATGGACAAGAATGGGGATGTCATTCGTTACCTTGCCGGGGAAGCCAAGTGGCGAGCAAAACTGACCCAGGGAGCCGCGAACGATCTGCTCTTTGGAAAAAAGGGGAAGGGCTCCACGGTACGCGCTGACGATGGCATCTGGAATCAACTAAATAAGGACTCCAAGATACCTCACGGATTGAGGCAGCTTCAGCAATTGCTCAAGGATCGCGATCGTGCTGGCTGGTCTGCAGCAATCTTGTCGATCGATAAGGCACTTTTGCTGAGGAACCCGCTGCCGCTTCCTCGCACAAATCTTGTACTGATCTCAGGAAACACTACGCCAATGAGAGAAGAGGGTGTTGCCTGGGTCGAGTTTGATAGTGTACCCAGCGAGTACGCTGCTACTCATGACCTTCAGGTCGTTGAACTATTCCTGACTGACGGGGAAAAGTTGATCGATAAGATCTATGACGCTCTTTGGACGAAGGGGGCGTAAGTGGCAGACAACAGGGACGATCGCCTGAAGCTAGCGGAACAGATCCATCGCGAGCTGGCCTTCGAGAACCGCTTGCAAGCTGGTCAAGCACGAGCCTTCGTCCGCGGCCTGCAGGTCAGCTGGCAAGTGCCGCCGATCCAATGGTCCGACGAGGAGTCGCAGACCCAGCTTGTCGATGTCAGAAGGCTAATACACGTCGCCGGCATGTTTGAGGAGTTGAAAGGGTTCGATTCGTCGGAAGGTCAAGATTGCTATCGACGAGCAGCGGAAGTGCTTGAGTGGCTCGCGCGAGCGGGTGATGAACTAAGGCACGTCACACCGATTCAGCTGTTCGCAGCCGCTGCGTTTCAGCTTGGAGGCCTACCGGCGATGGCCAATGGGCTTCTCAGCCAGTTGCACGAGACCGATCCTGGCACGCGCCTGTATGCGAGCTTTCTGAAAGCAGATTTCGATGCAGTGGTTCGAGAGGCCATAGAGTTCTGGAAGCTGAATCCGGAGCTGACGGAGCGCGACGCATCGACGAAGTCTCTCTTGGATCAGCGGCAAGAGGGGATCGAGTGGTTCTTTACAGGTGAGCTCGTTCGCTGCATTGGGCTTGTTTCTGCTTCGCTCCGAAAGGGTGACGATTCGCGTTTGCAAAGTGGCCTTCAGAAGCTTCGAGCCTTGGACAAGATGGCCACTCGGTCTTTCAGCGATGACATTGCACTACTCGTCACCCTTCTTCGAGCCGTAGCTGATAGGTACGCAACATCCAGCATCTACAAGCCGATCAAGCAGCTCGCCGAGCTCAATCCTCAGCGTGAACCACGGCTACTCCGATTTGCACGCGATCAATTTTCCAGAGGACGAGGCATCCTTTGGACCTCGCAGATTCGCGGGCTCGACCGGCTGCGAAAATCTTCGGCCTTCGCGCTTTGCACGCCAACTGGGTCTGGAAAGACGTTGGTTGCAAATCTTGCCCTTATCAAAGAGCTGTTGCTTCCAGTAGAAGAGGACATTTCGCCGCTCGCGCTATATCTCGTACCTTCACGCGCACTAGCTGGCGAGGTAGAGGCCAAGCTGACAAGCGAGCTGGGGCGAGATCTGACCATCACGGGGCTCTATGGAGGCACTGATTGGGGCATCACCGATTCCTGGCTCGCCGCCAAGCAGCCAACAGTTCTCATCGCGACAGTAGAGAAGGCCGACGCTTTGATGCGTTACATAGGGTCTCTCCTGGTACGGAGGATTCGACTGCTTATCGTCGACGAGGCACACCAGGTCGTTCCCAGCGACGCGAAGCAAGCGAGTAAGGACTTTGCTCAGCATAGGAGTCGC
>CAZFOT010000030.1:0-23284 GCA_964520365.1 uncultured Hydrogenophaga sp. | reverse complement strand
TGGAGTTCTACTACTTCCACAACTGCGTCTACGACTTCATGTGGAAGAACAACCGGCGCCGCTTCGCCGAGAAGTTCCCGACCTGGGACATCATCCGCAAGTACAACAAGGACTACAAGCTCATCTTCGTCGGCGACGCGACCATGAGCCCCTACGAAATCCTGCAGCCCGGCGGCAGCGTGGAATACAACAACGAGGAAGCCGGGGCCGAGTGGTTACAGAGACTTACCCATGCTTTCCCCAGGTTTGCGTGGATCAATCCGGAACCGCAGGGCGTGTGGCAGTATCGACAGAGCATCGGCGTCATCCAGCAACTCATGGGCCAGCGCATGTACCCGCTGACCTTGAAGGGCCTGGAAGACACGATGCGCATGCTGTCGAAATAAGCCCTGAATGAACCTGTTCCCCCCGCGCCGTGTGCGGCCCACGCGGCTGTTGCTGTTGGCCGCCGTGGCCGCTTCACCCTGGTGGGCGCTGGGCCAGCCGCTGCCCGAGGGCGCCGCCGAGCAGCCCGCCAGCGCCACCCAGGCGCCCGGCAGCGCGGGTGCGGCGGCGGACGACGCCACCACAGCACCCACCGCGCCGCGCCGCCGCGACGGCGCGCCCCGGCCGCCGGTCGAACCGCGCTTCGCCATCCAGATGCAGACCGAAGTGCCCGAGCTGGGCGACTTCCTCTCGCGCAACCTGGAGCTGCAGCGGTTCCAGCGGCTGCGCGACCTGGACGACAACGAACTCGGGCGCCTGCTGGCCAAGGCGCCCGAGAACCTGCGCGACCTACTGGGCACGCGGGGCTACTTCGCGCCGGTGATCGACATCGCGCTCGCGCCCGCCGCGCCGGGTGACACGGCGCATCCGCTGGGCACCGTCACCATCCGGGTCGATCCGGGGCCTCTGACGCGCGTCGCCTCCTCCAACGTGTACTTCCAGGGCGACATCGCCACCGCTGCGCAGGCCTCGGAGCAGCGCGAGAACATCCGCGCCAGCACCGCCCGGGCCACCGGGCTGGCCTTCACGCAGGCCGAATGGGACCGCGTCAAATCCGACGCGCTGCGCCAGCTCACCGCGCGGCGCTACCCGCGCGGGCGCATCGCGAACAGCCTGGCCGACATCGACAGCACCTCGCAAGCCGCGCACCTGCACGTCGAGATCGAATCGGGGCCGCCGGTGCGGCTGGGCGACATCCGCATCGAAGGCGCAGAGCGCTACGACGCCGTCACCATCGAGCGCATGATGCGCCTGGCCGGGCTCACGCCGGGCAGCGACTACGACCTGGAGAAACTGCAGGCCGCGCAGCAGCGCGTCGCCGACAGCGGCTACTACGGCTCGGTGTTCGCCTACGTGGACCTGGACAACGGCGAGGCGGACGCGCCGGTGGTGGTGCAGGTGCGGGAGAACCTGAAGCAGAAGCTGTCGCTGGGCATCGGCGGCAGCACCGACAACGGCCCACGCCTCTCGGCCGAGCATTTGAACCTGCGCGTGCCCGGCATCGGCTGGCGCGCGCACAGCAAGCTGCAGTACGAACGCAACGACCAGTTGCTATCGACCGAATGGAGCGCGCCGCTGGACGAGAGAGGCTGGCGCTGGATGACCGGCGCCAGCGCCGCGCGCCAGATCGACGACCTGACCACCACCACCAGCCAGCGCCTGAGCTTCGGCCGCTCGCAGGACACGCCCGACCTGGACCGCGGCCACTTCCTGCAGTACGACCGCGCGCTCGCGGTCAACCCGGTGCTGCGGGCGGCAGGCAGGGAAGAAGGCGCCAACGAATCCATCTCGGCCAACACGTCGTGGACGCTGCGCCGGTTCGACAACATGCCCTACCCCGACAGCGGCTACGGGCTGGGCCTGACGCTGGGCGTGGGCACCACGCTGGGCTCGGTGCAGCGGCCCTTCGTGCGCGCCCAGGTGCGCTGGCTGGGCTACCTGCCGCTGGACGCGGTGGAGCGGCTGGCATCGCCGGCCGGCGCGCCACCGGACGCCCCCTCCGGCGGTCGCCTGGGGCGGCTGGCCCTGCGCGTGCAGGGCGGCGGCGTCGCCGCGGCCGACGACGCGCCCCTGCCGCGCACCCTGCTCTTCCTCACCGGCGGCGACAACAGCGTGCGCGGCTACGGGCTGCGCGACATCGGCATTCCCCAGGCCGACGGCGGCGTGGCGCCCGGGCGCTACCTAGCGGTGGGCAGCCTGGAATGGCAGCGCCCGATCTGGCGCGACGGCGTGCGCACCGCCTGGGAAAGCGTGGTGTTCGTGGACGCGGGCGCCGTGGCCGACAAGCAGGCCGACCTGCGCGCCCAGGTGGGCGTGGGCGCCGGCGTGCGCTACAACAGCCCGGTCGGGCCGCTGCAGTTCGACCTGGCCTATGGCCTGGAGCCCAAGCGGCTGCGGCTGCACCTGAGCGTCGGCTTCAGCTTCTGACGCCGCTTGCCCATGAGCGATCCCGCTACCGCCCCTCCCCCACCCCATCCGGCAGCGCCCACCCGGCGCTGGTGGCGGTTGGCACTGTGGCTGCCTGGCGCGCTGCTGGGCCTGTTGCTGCTGGCGGGTGCGGTGCTGTGGACGTGGGCCGCCACGCCCGGCTCGCTCGCGCAGGCCCTGGCGTGGGCACAGCGCTGGACGCAGGACCGCGCCGCCAGCGTCGGGCAACTGGACGTGCAGCAGGTGCAGGGCAGCCTGCGCACCGGCGGCCGCATCGGGCACCTGAGCTGGTCGCTCGACGGCCTGGCCGTGCAGGCGCGGGGCGTGCGCATTCACTGGGACGACAGCCTCTGGCTCAACGCATTGATGGGCCGGGGCGTGCACCTGAACGGGCTGGCGCTGGAAGAACTGCGCATCAACGACCAGCGCCCGCCATCGCCCGCCCCTTCCGAGCCGCTGCAGCGCCTGACCCTGCCCATGCCGGTGAGCCTGCCGTGGTCGGTGGGCCGCTTCGAGCTCGAAGGCAACACCGCGCTCACGCTGGGTGGCATGCAGGGCCAATACCGCTACGGCCAGGCCCTCGCGGCCGATGCCCCCGCGCTGCCCGATGCGACGCCCACCGCCAGCACGCACCAGCTCGTGCTCGACGCGCTGGAATTCGCCGGCGGGCGCTACCGCGCACAGGCCACGCTCGGCGGCGAGGCGCCCATGCCGATCGCGCTCGATCTGCAGGGCGAGACACGGACCGACGTGCCCGGCGCCGCGGCCGTCACGCTCCAGGCCATCGCCACCGCGCGCGGCACGCTCGGCGGGGCCGGCGCGGTGCTCGACATCACGGCCAACGTCAAGACCGCGCCCGGCAGCGCGACCGACACCGCCGCCAGCGCCCCGGCACTGGAAGCCGTCGCGCGCGTCATGCCCTGGGCGCCCCAGCCCCTGCTGAGCGCCAACGCGACCACCCAGGCGCTCGACCTGGCCGCGCTCTGGCCGCAGGCGCCCGCCACCTCGCTGTCGGGCGCGCTGCGGGCCGAACCCGATGGCGACACCTGGCGCGCCAGCCTGGACCTGGCCAACGCCCTCGCCGGTCCGGTCGACCAGCAGCGCCTGCCCGTGCAGCGCCTGCAGCTCGACGTGGTCCAGGCCGGCACGCGCTGGACCGTGCCGCGCCTGGAAGCCCAACTGGGCGGCGGGCAACTGCAGGGCAGCGCGCAGGCCGACGTGAACACGGACAACACCGACGCGCTCCAGGTCACGAACTGGCAAGGCACGCTGCAGGCCAGCAACGTCCAGCCTTCACTGCTCTGGAGCGAACTGGCCGCCGGCGCGCTCAGCGGCGATTTCAGCGCCCGCGCGGCCGAGGGCAATGCGGCGGCGATCAACCTCCAGGCCCGCGTGCGGCCGTCCGCCACGCAGCCCCGCGCCAGCGGCGGCCCGGCGCCGAACGCGCTGCGCCTGGAAGACCTGCGCCTGCAAGGCCGCTGGACCCCCGCCGCCGGCGCGCCCACCGAGGGCGTGCTGGATCTGCAGGAAGCCCGGCTGGCCATGGCCGGCGCCACGCTCGACGCGCGCGGGCGCCTGGACACCGCCGCCCTCGCCTACGCCGGCCAGTTCGACGCGCAACTGCCCGGTGCCAGCGCCCAGTGGAAGGGCCGCCTGGCGCACGCGCAGGGCGATGGAGCAGCCACGCTGCAACTCGACGACGCTGCGCGCACGCTGGACTGGCTGCGCGGCCTGCAGACCCTGCCCATCATCGGCCCTGCCCTGCGCGAGCTGCTGGACGGCCAGCCCGGGCTCGCCGTGGCAGGCAGCGCCCGGCTGGACGCGCAATGGCAAGGCGGCCTGGGCGCGCTGGGCTATCCGGCCCCGGCGTCCGGCACCCCATCCACCGCAGCGCCGCCCCGCCTGCAGGCCACGCTCAGCGTGCCCCGGTTGCAACTGCAGACCGACGCCAGCGGCGCGGTCTCGATCAATGACCTGAGCTTGAAAGCCCAGGGCGGGCTGGACGACCTGCAGCTCGACCTGAACGGCACCGCCACCCGCGCGCCGTGGCGCGCCGCCCTGCAAGGCAGCGGCCAGCTCAGGCAGGCCAGCGCCTCATGGCAAAGCGGCCAACTGGCGCTGGGCCGCCTGCAACTGCGCGTGGACCAGCCCGAAGACCCGGCGCCCGCGTCCGACTGGGCGCTGCAGAGCACCCAACCCATCCGGTTGCAATGGCGCACCGAGGCCCAGGGCCTGGCGCTGGACGCCGGCTCGGGCGAGCTGCAGGTGCGGCCCAACCTGGGCAGCGGCTCCGCTGCCAGCGCACCCACGCTGGCCTGGGAAAGCCTGGCGTGGCGCGCGGGCGCCCTGCAGACCAAGGGCCGCCTGCGCGGCCTGCCCCTGTCGTGGGTGGACAGCCTGAGCCCCGCAGACGCGACCGGGCAAGGGCCCTTGCGCGCGGCCGGCCTGAGCGGCGATCTCGCGTTCGACGGCGCATGGGACGTGCTGCTGCCCGCCGACCCCGCGCAGGCCTGGCGGCTGAGCGCATCGCTGCGGCGCAGCGGCGGCGACCTGGTGCTGCTGAGCGACCGCAGCGTGGCATCGGCAGGTACCCCCCCCTCCAGCACCAACGGCCGCGCCACCGTCACCCTCCCGGCCAATGGCCAGGGAAGCAGCCAGCCCGTCGCGGCCGGCGTGCGCGAGGCGCGCATCGAACTCGGGCTCGAAGGCCGCACGCTGCAGGCCCGCCTGCGCTGGGACAGCGCGCAACTCGGCGAAGCCAGCGCCGACCTGTCCACCGAACTCGCCGCCGCGGGTGCCACCGCCACCGAAGGGCTGGA
Organism: uncultured Hydrogenophaga sp.; assembly: GCA_964520365.1. Lineage (GTDB taxonomy): Bacteria > Pseudomonadota > Gammaproteobacteria > Burkholderiales > Burkholderiaceae_C > Hydrogenophaga. The sequence continues at coordinate 18,053 of CAZFOT010000030.1, read as the reverse complement.
ACGCTGGTGGCCGGCCAGCGCGCCGCTGCGCGGCACCGCGCGCGCACGACTGCCCCAGGTGGGCGTGTGGTCGGCCCTGGCGCCGCCCGGCTGGCGCGTGCGCGGCACGCTGAGCGCCGACGCCACCCTCGGCGGCACCCGCGGCGCGCCCGAATGGCGGGGTAGCCTGCAGGCCGACGAACTCGCCCTGCGCTCGGTGGTGGACGGCTTCTTCTTCTCCGGCGGACAACTGCGCGCCACGCTGTCGGGCGAGCGCATCACCATCGAACGCTTCAGCCTCAACGGCCCGCGCGGCGCCGAAGCCGGCGGCACCCTGGTCGCCACCGGCACCGCCGAATGGCGCCGCGTGGAAGGCAGCGAGCTGCGCCAGCCCTTCATCCACCTCGAGACCACCGCCACCCGGCTGCGCGTGGCCGCGCGCGCCGACCGCAGGCTCACCCTGTCGGGCAACGTCACGGCCGACCTCGCCGGCGCGCAACTGAACCTGCGCGGCCGGCTCAAGGCCGACTCGGCCACGATCGTGCTGCCCGACGAACTCGCCCCCAGCCTGAGCAGCGACGTGGTCGTGCGCTCCACCCGCACCGTGCCCGTGGAGCCCAGCCTGGCCGAGCGCGTGAAGGCCGATGTCTCGGTGGACCTCGACCTGGGCGAAGCATTCATGGTGCGCGGCCAGGGGCTGGAGACGCGCCTGAGCGGCGCGCTCAACGTGCGCGCCACCCCCGCCGCGCCCACGCCGCGCGTCACCGGCGAAGTGCGCACCGTCAGCGGCACCTACCGCGCCTACGGGCAGCAGCTCGCCATCGAAACCGGCGCGCTGCGCTTCACCGGCCCGTACGACAACCCCGCGCTCGACATCCTCGCGGTGCGCAAGCTGCCCGAGACCACCGGCCAGCGCGTGGGCGTGCAGATCACCGGCAGCGCGCAGGTGCCACGCGTGCGCCTGTTCTCCGACCCCGAACTGCCCGACAGCGAAAAACTGGCCTGGCTGGTGCTGGGCCGCCCCGCGTCGGCCGCCGGCGCGCAGGTGTTCGTGCTGCAGCAGGCCGCGCGCGCCCTGCTCGCGGGCAACCAGGACATGGCCGACGGCGAACTCGCCAAGACCTTCGGCCTGGACGAAGTCGGCTTCCAGGGCGAAACCACTGCCGCCGACGGCAGCACCACCGAAGCCGCCTTCACCCTGGGCAAGCGCCTCTCGGACGACCTGTACCTCAGCTACGAGCACAGCCTGTCCAGCGCCATGAGCACCGTCTCGATGTTCTACGACCTCTCGCGCCGCCTCACGCTGCGCGCGCGCGCGGGGACCGAGAACGCGATCGATCTGATCTTCACGGTGCAGTACGACTGAACCTGGATGCGGCAGTTGGACGCGCCCCCGGGCGGCTCCATCGGGTGCGTAACGTTCCCACCCAGCGGGTGAGCGCCATCGGCGCCCGCCATGCCTGCGCGCATGCCAACGCCGGCGGTCCATGGCCGGAACGGGTCGGCATGAAATGGCCTTTCGGCTCTCCAGCAGAAGATTCGGGGCCCTTCCTCATACGAACGACCATGAACGCTTTGCCATTTTCGACCTGCGAACTGGGCGAGAAACTGGCGCGATCCGCTTGCGAGAAGCTGGACGTGCAACTGTTCTTCGGCCAGGACCCCGATGAATTCGTGGCCATCCAGCGGGACCATGCGGTCTCGGGATACCGCCAGCTTCCCTTCATGGCTACGGCCAGGAACGCCGCCAACGGCCCTTTCTTCTGGACGATGGTCCGGCGAGGGAACCGCATCCTGGGGCAGTCCGGCGCCGTCATCGTCCCAGGGCGTGGCGTTGAAAGCGGCGCGCTGGCCGACGAACTGGCGTGCGGGCTGCTGTACGCCCCGAAAAGCACCTGGCTCGAACGCCGGGGCTGGCTGCCGGGCGCCGGGCCGAGGCTGACGGCGAAAGGAAGCACGCTGTATTGCGGCGGCGCCTGGCTTCACCCCGAGCTGCGCGGACTCAACCTCATCGGCGTGCTCGCCCGGCTGACCGCGCTCCAGGCGTTCGAACACGACAGCGCCATCCAGGCGATCTGGGTCATGGAAGAAGACAAGCTTCTGCGAAAGGGCGCCCTGGCGCGCCCGAACGGGCTGGGGTTCGGCCGCAGCGAGAAGGTCTTCGAGGGGCATCTGGAGATCGCGGGAAAGCCGCTCACCATGCACGCCATCTGGGCCTGGCGGGAGGAATACCTCTCCTTACTGGCCAAGGACGATCTTTCGTACCGTTCTGGTGCCGCGCCCGATTGGTTCACGGGAACGGCGGCGGCGTCAGGTCATTCCTGAGTGCCCATCACTTCAGGAACGAGGCGTGCGTGCCAGCCGCCAGACCCGGCCGGTTTGCCCGGCCCAGGCCTCAAGCCGCCTGCGCCACCGCCGGCTGGTTCGCCGCCACGGCCGTGTGGGCGCGGATCTCGCCCTCGGCGGCGGTCAGCGCCTGGGCCTTGGGTGCTTCACCCATGGCCACGCCCTCGGCACGCACGAAGCGCACGTCGGTGATGCCGAAGAAGCCCAGAACGGTCTGCAGGTAGGTTTCCTGGTGCTCCATGGCGCGGCCCGCGTCGCTGGTGGAGTACACGCCGCCGCGCGCCAGCGTCACGATCACGGTCTTGCCGCCGGCCAGGCCTTGGGGGCCTTGTTCGGTGTAGGTGAAGGTGCGGCCGGCCTGGGCCACGCGGTCGATCCAGGCCTTGAGCTGGGTCGGGATGGTGAAGTTGTACAGCGGGGCGCCGATCACGACCACGTCGGCCGCCAGGAACTGGCTCACCAGCGCCTCGGACAGCGCGTTTTCCTGGCGCTGCGTCTCGGTGGCCGCGGCCTGGCCGGTGCGGAAACCCAGTGCGTCCGCGCTCAGGTGGGGCGGCGCGTCGGTGGCCAGGTCCAGGTATTCCACCTGGGTGCCGGGGTGGGCAGCCACCCAGGCGGCCACGGTGCGGGCGGTGAGCTGGCGGGAAACCGACTGTTCGCCGGTGATCGCGGAATCGATGTGAAGCAGTTTCATGGGTTCTCCTGAAGGGATGGGCCACCCGGGTGGCGATGGATAGATTGTGATTTCAGACCCAATTCTTGATAAGTCGGCAAAATCACGACACATCGTTCCATAATCAGGACAATATCTCTCCATTCAGGGTGCTCGACCGACCATGCAGGACCTCAATGACATGCTGTATTTCGCCGAAGTCGTGGAGCGCGGCGGCTTCGCGGCGGCCGGGCGGGCGCTGGGCGTGCCCAAGTCGCGGCTGTCGCGGCGCGTGGCCGGGCTGGAGGCGCGGCTCGGCGTGCGCCTGCTGCAGCGCACCACGCGCAAGCTCTCGCTGACCGACGTGGGCGAAACCTACCTGCGCCACTGCCAGGCCCTGCGCGAATCGGCCCTGGCGGCCAACGACGCCGTGGCCCAGGTGCACGCCGAACCGCGCGGCACCATCCGGGTGGTGTGCCCGGTGACGCTGGCGCAGACGATGCTGGCCGAGCTGATGCCGGAATTCCTGGCACACAACCCGCTGGTGCGCGTGGAGATGCAGGTGAGCAACCGCGTCGTCGATCTGGTGGAAGAAGGCGTGGACGTGGCCCTGCGCGTGCGCACCTCGCTGGAGGAAAGCGGCAGCCTGGTGGTCAAGCGCTTGGGCGACGACGTGCCCGTGCTGGTGGCCAGCCCCGCGCAGTTGGCCCGGCAGGGCACGCCCACCACGCTGGAAGCACTGGGCCGGCTCGACAGCATGGCCATGTCGGCCAAGGACGGCCGCGCCAGCATGCGCCTGAACGGCCCGGACGGGCAGGCAGTGACCGTGCAGCACACGCCTCGCTACGTGGTCGACGACCTGCTCTCCTTGCGTCTGGCCGCGATCGCCGGCACCGGCATGTGCTGGCTGCCCAGCTACATGTGCGAAGAAGACCTGAACCTGGGCCGGCTGGTGAGGCTGATGCCGGGCTGGCGGCATCCGACGGGCCTGGTGCACGCGGTGTTCCCTTCGCGCCGGGGCCTGACGCCAGCGGTGCGGCGCTTCCTTGATTTTCTGGGCGAGCGCGTGCAAAGCCAATGCCCTTTGCCCGCCAACCCACCTGCGTGAGCCAGGAACCGGTACGGTGCGCCTTTACAATGCGCAGTTGCCCGAAGCCGCCATAGTTCAATGGATAGAACGAGCGCCTCCTAAGCGCTAGATACAGGTTCGATTCCTGTTGGTGGTACCACCTTCAAAGCCGGAATGGTTCGTAACCTTCCGGCTTTTTTCTCGGCTTCACCATGCCGGACGCGCCCTGCCGCGCATGAAACAGAGGACGGTTCTGCTCTGCCGCGGCCCTCACCCCGACCCTCTCCCGCCAGCGGGAGAGGGAGCAAAACCGCAACGCGTGTGTGGAACTCGAAAACCAGGGGCAGCAAGGGTCCGGCTCCGCCGGCCCGAGCTGCCGTCCCCCCTCCAAGCGCCCAAAGGGCGCGCCAGAGAGGGGGGAAGCCGCGAAGCGGCGCAGGGGGGTGTCTCATCTCCTCATCTCAACATGGCGTAGCCCACACCGATCGCCGCAGCGAGCCCCACCGCATCGGCGAACAGCGCGCACGCCAGGGCATAGCGCGCATGCTGGACACCCACGCTGCCGAAGTACACCGCGAGCACGTAGAACGTGGTCTCGGTCGAGCCCTGCACGATGGCCGCCAGGCGCCCGGCGAACGAGTCCACGCCGTGCGTCTGCATCACGTCGATCATCAGCCCGCGCGCGCCCGCCCCTGACAGCACCTTCATCAGGCCCACCGGCAGCGCCGGCAGGAAGTCGGTGTCCAGCCCCATGGCCGCCACCCCGGCGCCGATGGCTGCGAGCAGGAAATCCATGCAACCCGCCGCACGGAACAGGCCGATGGCGATCAGGATGGCGATCAGGTAGGGCACGATCTGGATCGCCACGCCGAAGCCTTCCTTGGCACCTTCGATGAAGGCGTCGTAGGCGTTCACGCGGCGCCACGCGGCAGCCAGCAGGAACAGCATCACGATACCCAGGATGGCCACCGCGCCGGTGGTGCCGGCGATGCGCGCGGCCTGCTCGGCCGGCAGGCGGCTCAGCGCGGTGACGGCCCCGGCCAGCAGGCCGCCCACGGCCAGCACCGGCAGCAGGAAGCGCGCGCGCCACAGCGGCAGGCGCTGGCAGACGGCCACCGCCAGCACGCCGGCCAGCAGCGCCGTGAAGGTGACCAGCAGCGTGGGCAAAAAGATGTCGGCCGCGTTGAACTCCGCGCCCAGCCCCTGCTTGAGCGCGATGCTCTGGCGGATGGCGATCACCGAGGTGGGGATCAGCGTGAGGCCGGCGGTGTTCATCACCACGAACATGATCTGCGCGTGGCTGGCCGTGCCGGGCGGCTCGGTGTTGAGGGTCTGCAGTTCCTGCATGGCCTTCAGGCCCAGCGGCGTGGCCGCGTTGTCCAGCCCGAGCAGGTTGGCCGAGATGTTCATGGTCATCGCGCCCTGCGCCGGATGGCCCTGCGGCACACCGGGGAACAGGCGCCGCAGCAGTGGGCCGGCCAGGCGTGCGAGCCACTCGATCATGCCGGCGCGCTCGCCCACGCGCATGAGGCCCAGCCACAGGGCCATGATGCCGGCCAGGCCGAGCGAGATCTCGAAGCCCGAGCGCGCGCTGTCGAACAGGGCGGCCAGCAGCGCCTGGAAGATGCCGTCCTCGCCCATGAGCCAACGCCCGGCGGCGGTGGCGAAGGCCACGAGGAAGAAGCCGATCCAGACCCGGTTCAGTGCCATGGACGGTGATGGTAGCCGGCGGGTTCGTTCACACGTGTCCAGCCTGCGCGATCAGGGGTTCCAGCCGCTGCCCCAGTGCCTGCCGCAGCGCCTCGCGCCGCCCGCCCGCATCGGGCGCGCCGCCGCTGGGCGGCTCCCACTCGGGGTGGCCGCGGGCCTGGCCGAGCTCGTCGCGCAGGGCCAGCAGTTCTTCGCGGTAGCGGCTGGCCGGGGCCATGCGCACGGCCACCGCTTCCTGCGCCGCGTGGCCGCGCGCCTGCAGCGCCTGGCACAGTTGCACCAGGCTGTCGGCCAGCACGATGAGCACGTCGTCGCCGAGCGTGAGTTCCTCGATGCTCATCACGCGGTTGCGCAGCTTGCGCGGCAACTGGCCCCAGCCCTGGCCCAGCGCCCCGCCGATGGCCGCGCCCAGCGCGGTGCCGGTGCCCAGCGACAGCCCGGCCAGCGCGACGTCCAGCGTGAGGCCCACGGCCGCGCCGGCGGCAGCGCCCTTGCCGAGCAGGCGCCCCACGGTGGCGAGGGTTTCGGGGTTGAACAGGTCGGACGCCCAGCGCCCGCTGGTCCAGGCCATCACGTCGAGCCGGGCGTCGTCGCGCGCGAAGCCGTGCAGGGCCAGCAGGTCGTTCACGCAGCGCTGCACCGCCTGCACCAGCTCGGCGCGGAATCCGGCCACGAAGGCTTCGCGCGCGGCCGGGTCGGCCAGGGTGGCGGCCGGGGTTTCGCGGCGCATGGCGGCGGCGGTGATGAGCGTGTCGGCGACGCGGCGGGCGCTGGCGGTGTGGCGCTCCTGCGCCTGGCGGTCCAGTTCGCGCAGCACGGCCTGCAGCGTGTCGCGGTGGGGCCGCATGAGCACGCCCAGGTCTTCGTACAGCTGGCGCTCCGAGCCCACGAAGGGCGCCACCGCGTCGAAGCGCACGGCGGCGTGCAGGCCGTAGGCGGCGAGCAGCTCGCGCCACTCGGGCTCGCGGCCGTGTTCGGCGCGCACGAAGTTGAGCACCGGCATGATGGGCCGCGCGCAGCCGGTGAGCACCTCGATCTCGCTGCGGTACTTGGGCAGCACAGGCTCGCGGCAGTCGATCACGTAGATGGCGGCGTCGACCTGCAGCATCTGCCGCAACACCTTGGCTTCCTGCTCGAACACGCCGTGCGCCTCCGGCCCGTCCAGCAGGGCGCGCACGCGCTGCGGCGGCGTGAGGGCTTCGGGCATCTGCTTCAGGTGGTGCTGCAGCGCCACCGAGTCTTCGAGGCCGGGCGTGTCGAAATAGCGCACGCGCAGGACGCCGTCCACCGCCAGGCCGATGGCCTCCACGTGGCGCGTGGTGCCGGGGCGGTCGGACACCGCGCCGAAGCGCGCCTGGCGCGTGAGCGTGCGCAGCAGCGAGGTCTTGCCCGCGTTGGTGTGGCCGACGACGGCGATGCCGATCGGCCGGGTGGCATCGGCGGGCAGCGAGGTGGTCATGAAGCGCCCCGGTTCAGCCAGCGCGACGCTTCGACCGGCGTGGCGCAGAAGTCCACCATCGACAACCCGGTGGCGTTCAGCCAGTCGGCCCAGCGCTGCGGCTTGTCGGCCGCACCGGCTTCGCCGTCCTGGCCGCTGCCGATGGGCCACAGGGCGCAGCGCTGCGTCTGCGCGCAGAGCTGGCGCACGAAGCGTTCCACGCCGCGGTCGGGGCTGGCCGCGGCGGCGCACACGACCAGCGCGTCCACCGGCGGCGCGCCGGCCAGGCGGGTCAGCAAGTCCAGCCGCTCGGCCATGCTGCCGGCCAGCGTGTGCACGGCGTCCACCTGCGCCGCCAGCGCGGGTGGCGGCCAGGCCAGGCCGTCGGGCAGTTCGAAGCCGATCAGCGCGCGAGCCGCTGCCGCGCCGGGCGCGCGGGTGCGAAACGCCTGGCCGCCTTCCGCCCGGGGCGCGGCATGCTCGGCATCCACCACCGTGGCCGGGTCCATGGCGGCGAAGCGCGTGGCCAGTTGGCGGAAGTACGGCTCGCGCGTGTCCAGCGCCAGCGAGGCCGCGCGCCGGCGCCACACGGCCGCGCACACCGCCAGCGCGACCCCGCGCGGCAGCAGGCCGTAGAGCAGCGCGCTAGCCACCAGCCACCACGCGATGGCCCGGGCGCCGGCCGCGCCGGGCGGCGCGTTCACCGCCACCGCGTCGGGCACCGGGAAGCCCAGCGCCCGCGGCAGCCAGCCGGTGATGCGCAGAAAGCCTTCGAAGAACGCGGGGTCGAGGATGGTGGTTTCCCAGGTAAGCTCGTAGGCTTGGAAGGCGAACAGCAGCAGCAGCGTGGCCAGCACCAGCGCGAACGCCAGCGCCCACAGCAGGTGGCTGAGCGCGCCGAACACCCACAGGCCCAGCCGGTGCTCGCGCAGCACCGCGTGCACGCCGCGCAGCAGGGTCAGGGCGTGCGGCCCGCGCAGCCCCGGCAAGCGCGCGGCCAGCGCCAGCGCCAACTGCCCGAGCGACCATGGCGCCTCGCCCGTGGTGGAGCGGGCCGAAGCGAGCGCCCACAGCACCCACACCAGCAGGGCCGCCAGCGGCACGCCCAGCATGGCCACGAAGGCCAGCGCGGCGTTCACCGTCTGCCCGCTGCCCAGCGCCCGCGTGAGCAGGCCGCCGGCCATCAGAAACGCCAGCACGCCCAGCAGCCCGCCGGCCACCCACAGGCCGGTGCGCAGGCGCGCCCATTCGTCCACCAGGCCGAGCTGCTGCGCAAGCAGCCGGGCGCGCTCCAGCAGGCGGCCCTGCTCGGTGGCCTGTCGGGCGTGGGCCAGCGCCATTTCGCCCGCGTCGTCCAGCGCCCCGCCGGCTTCCAGCGAGCGCACGGCGTGCGCCAGGGCCAGGTCGCGGAACGTTGCGGGTGCGGGGCGGGTGGTCAAACAGCGGTCTCCGGGATGGGTCGGCGAAACGGGGCGAGCGCGGGGCCGGGCAACGGCAATGCTACCCGGCCCGCCGTTCGTCAACCGGCGGCGTGTGCGTGTCGAAACGCGCGGGCCTTGTGCGTCGTACCCCTGTCTGTCCACCCACCCGACCTTCCCCGAAAGGAATCCCCATGCCGCAACTGTGTGCCTACCTGTCCTTCGACGGCGACTGCGCCGACGCCATGGCGTTCTACGCCCAGGTGTTCGACGCCAAGCTCGAAGCCCTCATCACCTACGCGCAAATGCCCGACGGCGAGCCCGTGCCGCCCGGGATGGCCGACCGGGTCATGCACGCCTACCTGGTGCACCCCGACTTCGCCCTCATGGCCGGCGACGCCATGTGCAATGGCGAGCCCTTCGAAGGCATGAAGGGCGTGATGCTGGCGCTGACCTACCCCACCGCGGCCGAGGCCCGGCGCGTCTTCGAGGCGCTGGCCGAGGGCGGCAAGGTGACGATGCCCTTGGGCGAAACCTTCTGGGCCGAGACCTTCGGCATGCTGACCGACCGGTTCGGCACGGCCTGGGGCATCAACGGCGGGCCGAGGGATATGTAGAAAGCAGCGCTGCGGACCGGGCTGCCGCCCGCGTTGTTGACGCAGGTCAACGGGTGAAGACCCTTTTCTTCCTATGGTTAACCCTAATGAAGGTTCGTCAACGAAGAAGAGGTGAATCATGAAACCACGAGCAATCCTTTCGGTCCTGACCATGGCCCTGGCAGGCACGCTGGCCACGCATCAGGCCAGCGCGCAGCAGCAGTTCGATACGCTCTATGCGCCCATCGCGCCGCCCCAGTCGGTCAACCTGGGCAAGGTGGAGCTGGGCAAGAAGCTGTATTTCGATCCGCGCCTGTCCAAGTCGGGCTTCATTTCCTGCAACTCCTGCCACAACCTGAGCCGGGGCGGCTCCGACAACATCCGCACCTCCATCGGCGACAAGTGGCAGCAAGGCCCGATCAACTCGCCCACGGTGCTCAACTCCAGCCTCAACCTGGCGCAGTTCTGGGACGGCCGCGCGCCCGACCTGAAAGCCCAGGCGGGCGGCCCCATCGCCAACCCGGGCGAGATGGCGTTCTCGCACACCCTGGCCATCGACATGCTGGCCTCCATCCCCGCCTACGTGCGCGAGTTCAAGCTCGTCTTCGGCAAGGACGGGATCGACATCGACCAGGTGACCGACGCGATCGCCGAGTTCGAGAAGACCCTGGTGACGCCGAACTCGCGCTTCGACCAGTACCTGCTGGGCAGCAAGACGGCCCTGACCCAGGACGAACTGGCCGGCTACAAGCTGTTCAACGAAAGCGGCTGCGTGGCCTGCCACAACGGCCCCAACCTGGGCGGCAACTCGTTCCAGAAGATGGGCGTGGTCGAGCCCTACAAGGGCGACACCAGCCTGGCCGGCCGCGCCGCCGTGACCGGCAAGGACACCGACCGCTTCAACTTCAAGGTGCCTACCCTGCGCAACGTGGAGATGACCTACCCCTACTTCCACGACGGTGCGGCCGACACCCTGGCCGAAGCCGTGGACGTGATGGGCCGCCTGCAACTGGGCAAGCAGTTCACCCAGACGGAGAACGACCAGGTGGTGGCCTTCCTCAAGACGCTCACGGGCGACCAGCCCACCTTCACCATCCCCATCCTGCCGCCGTCGGCCGACAAGACGCCGCGCCCGACGCCGTTCAAGTGACGGTGGTGGCGCGTTCAAGAATAGCCATCCGTTCACGCTGAGCCTGTCGAAGCGCCGCGAGGGGCTTCGACAGGCTCAGCCCGAACGGTTCTTGTATCCGTATCAGTTCGCCCTCGCGTACCGGCCCGGCGGCTCGCCCACGTGGCGGCTGAACGCGGTGCTGAAGGTGCTCGCCGAGCCATAGCCCACGCGCTCGGCGACCTCGGCCATCGCCAGTTCGCGCTGGCGCAGCAGGTTCTTGGCCACGGCCATGCGCCAGGCCAACAGGTATTCCATCGGCGGCATGCCCACGGTGCGCGAGAAGCGCTCATAGAAGGCGGACCGCGAAAGCGCCGCCGTCCGGGCCAGTTGCGCCACGGTCCAGGCACGCGCAGGGTCGCCATGCATGTGCCGCATCGCCTGCGCAATGCGCGCGTCGGACAGGCCCCGCAAGAGACCGGGCGGCGCATCGTCGCCCGGGATCGAACGCAGCGCTTCGATGAGCACGATCTCCACCAGGCGCGAGAGAACGAGATCCCGGCCCGCGCGCTCTTCACTGGACTCCCCGTCCACGAGCCGCACCAGCACCGACAGGCGCTCGACGCCACGCACGTGCATCAGGGCCGGCAACAGCGAGACGAGCAAGGCCGCGTCCGGCGAGTCGAAGACGAAGTACCCGCCGAGCAGGCGCACGTCGGGCGGCCCATCGCGCTCCCCGTGGCGCACCTCGCCCGTGGGAGCGGGCGCCACCTTCGGGTCGATGTGAACCGGCACCACCGGATCGAAACCGGACAGGGTGAATCCGGGCGTTGCCGGCAGCAGCACGAAATCGCCGGCTTCCAGGGTGATGGCGTCCTGGCCATCGACGGCGAGGCGGCAACCGCCCTCGAGCACCACGCAGAAACTGGGATGCCCAAAGTCGGCGTAGCGAACCCCCCACCGACCAGCACCGCTGATGCCCTTCGAGAACACGGTGCGCGGCTGCAGCAGCGCGATGACTTCGGCGAGTGGATCATTCATGGAAGGACGATTGCAAACAAATACAGGATTTTTCGTTGTAGATCATCCTGTCATTGACCTATATCGTTCGGGTCTTGTCAACCCCCTCAACGGAAATCACATGAAAACCGCACTGATCACCGGCTGCTCCTCCGGCTACGGCCTCGAGACCGCACGCCACTTCCACGCACAGGGCTGGAACGTCATCGCCACCATGCGCAGCCCGCGCGAAGACATCCTGCCTCGCTCGGAGCGCCTGCGCGTGCTGCCGCTGGACGTGACGGACCCTGCGAGCATTGCCGGCGTGCTGGCGCACAGCGGGCCCATCGACGTGCTCGTCAACAACGCCGGCATCGGCCTCTTCGGTGCCTTCGAGGCCACACCGATGGCCACGGCGCGGGAGGTCTTCGAGACCAACACCTTCGGCGTCATGACGATGACGCAGGCGGTGCTGCCCCAGTTCCGGGCGCGCCGCTCGGGCGTGGTGGTGAACGTGACCTCGAGCGCGACGCTGGCGCCGATGCCGCTGGTGGCGGTGTACACCGCGAGCAAGACGGCGGTGGAGGGCTTCACCGCCTCGCTCGCCTTCGAGCTGGAGGCTTTCAACGTGCGCGTGAAGCTGGTCCAGCCCGGCTATGGGCCGTCCACGCGCTTCACGAGCAATGGGAGCGAGCGCATGCAGGGCCTGATCCCCGAGGCGTATGCGCCCTACGCGCAGCGCGTCTTCGAGTCCTTCACGCAGATCGATGCCGTGACCACCGGGGCCGACGTGGCCGAAGCGGTGTGGCAGGCCGCCACCGACGACACGGCACAGCTTGGCTTCCCAGCGGGCGCCGACGCGGTGGCGCTGGCGCAAAGGAAATAGAACATGGAACGCCTGAACACCCCGCGCACGGCCGTGCTCGCCACCGCCATGCTCCTCGCGGCGGCCCTGGCCGGCTGTGCCGGCGCCCAGGCCCGCCCACCCGTGGAGCTGGCCGCCCGCTCGCTGGCCGAGGTCCAGCGCTCGACCCCTCCCCGCCCAGGCGGCGCAGGTCAGCCGGCCGTGGCCCTGGTCCTGGGCGGCGGCGGGCTGCGCGGCTTTGCCCACCTTGGCGTGCTGCGCGCGCTCGATGAAGCCGGCATCCGGCCCGACATCGTGGTCGGCACATCGGTGGGGGCGCTCATCGGCGCCGCCTATGCGAGCGGCATGAACGCCGCGCAACTGACGGAGACCGCGCTCGGCACCCGGATTTCATCCCTCATCGACCTGACCCTGAGCAGCAGCGGCCTCATGCGCGGCAACCGCCTGGCGAGCTGGATCGACACCCTCACCGAGGGCGCACCGATCGAGACGTTCCCGGTGCGGTTCGCCGCCGTCGCCACCGACCTGCAGAGCGGCGAACCGGTGCTGCTCGACAGCGGCCCGGCGGGCGCGGCCATCCAGGCCTCGGCCGCGGTGCCCGGCGCCAACGTGCCGGTGGCGTACAACAAGGGCCACCTGGTCGATGGCGGCATCAGCAGCCTGGTGCCGGTGCGCTCGGCCCGGGCGATGGGCGCGGACTTCGTGATCGCGGTGGACATCTACTGCCACGGCCCGCGCGCCCAGGGCCTGGGTGCGCTCACCGTCATCGGCAGGATCATGCAGACACAGAACTGCCTGGTCGCCGCCCCCGAAATGGCGCAAGCCGATGTGCTGATCGCGCCCGGCGTCAAAGTCTCGGGCATGTCGGCCAGGGACGAACACGAAGCGGCGATCCAGGCGGGCTACGATGCCGCCCGCGCGGCGCTGCCCGCCATCCTGGAGAAGGCTGGCTGGCTGCGTTCGGCTTCGGTGGTGGCGCGGTTTTAGGTTGCTTTCGGCGTTTTGTGGGCGAGGCCTGTGGTGCGGATCGGATCAACCCGTTGCGGTCTTTCGTCTCACTCGACCGGATGGCAGGTCTGCAGCGATGGCGGAAGGCCGTACCGGACTGCGCTTTGCCTTGTGGGCTACCGGCTTGGGTGCTCGTTGACCAATCCAGTTCTTTCTTCCCCAGTTCCTCGCAAGCCCGAGGTAGCAGCGGCGACAGCGCAATGCGGTGCAACCAGCGCAACGGAGGTGGTGATCACTCCGGGAAACCACGCCTGGGGCGCAACGCGGGCGGAGATGCCCCGGCCAGCAGAACATGCCATACCCACACCTGTGCGTGTCGGCTACTCGGCATCGTGATATGCGTTTAGGGAGTCAGCAGTTGGCGGAGTTCCAACGCTGCACTGCCAAGAACGGTGCCGACGAACAGCAAGACAACACCGACGGCAGATACGTGGACACCGCCCGTCGCCGTTGCTTCGATTTTCCTTGCAACAGCATCAATCTGCCCAGACAACTGACGGGCCTGGGTATCGAGGGCCTGCTGGGCCTTTTTCTCGGCTTGCAGAACAGCTATGTGCGTCCTCCCCTGCGCCATCTCCAACTTCTTGACGATGCTCTCCAGATGCTCCAAGCGCCCTTCAATGGTTCGGTCTGCAGCGGGTCCGTGCGCTGAATATCCATACCCCTCGCCAACTGGCCCGGGAAGGACACTGATGCCAGTGGCCGTTGTCGTGGGAGGGTGAAGAGGTGGGAACATCGTGGCCCACCTTTTGAATTGGGATCGCACTGTCGGTTGTCCGAAGTCGGCCCGTGTTTTCAAGATACCCCACGCCACTGTGAGCACACCGCCCAACTGCAAAGACATGCCCGCAAGACGAAAGGCCTTCTCAGTCCAGCCAGCTGCGCCAACCACGGCAATGGATGAGCTCGCTACTGCAATGGCCCACCAATAATGATTGGTGATGGGCACCCGCCGTACCCAGCGGTATATCTCCCTAAACCACCGAACAAAATTCTTCATGGCACCCCATCCCCGGTGTTGCTGGTGTCTATTCTCTCAGGTAGTTTGGAGGCCAGAGAGACCTTGACCCCGGGACGGGCCGAGATGTTCCGAGGTCCCGTTCAAGCTAGTCGCAAGTAACTATGACGCCATAGGAAGAAGGTGAGCGTGATTCGAAATCACTGGCAGGAATCGATACACGCGCGAACGGCTGGTCCCCACCACCCGCACCCCCCCTCACCGCGCCCGTAAAGTCCGGCTCAAAAGAATCACCGGCAACAACCCCACCAGCACCAGCGTGAGCGCAGGCAGCGCCGCCTCGCCCAGGCGTTCGTCGCGCGCGAGCTGATAGGTCACCACGGCCAGGGTGTCGCTGTTGAAGGGGCGCAGCACCAGGGTGGCGGGCAGTTCCTTCATCACGTCCACGAACACCAGCAGCGCCGCGGCAGCGGTGGAGCGTTTGAGCAGCGGCCAGTGCACGCGCCGAGCCAGGCCCAGGCCGGTGGTGCCGAGCATGCGGGCCGAGTCGTCCAGGCTGGCGGGGATGCGCGCGTAGCCGCTTTGCATGGACTGCAGCGCCACGGCGGTGAAGCGCACCAGGTAGGCCCAGACGATGCCGAGCGCGGTGGCCGTGATCAAGTACCCCACGCTGCTCTCGGGCCGCACGGCCTGCACCCAGCCCACGGGCAGCAGGATGCCGACCACGATCACCGCGCCGGGCACGGCGTAGCCCAGGCTGATGAGTTGCACCACGCCGCGCGTGAGCGGGCCGGGCCGCGCGCGCAGCGCGAACGCGAGCGCGAGCGCGATGGCGGTGGTGAGCGCGGCGGCCAGGCCGGCCAGCCACACGCTGTTGCGCGACCACTGCGCGAACGCCGTCCACGGCAGCGTGTCCCAGCCGCCGATCAGCGGGCGCAGCATGAACAGCACCGGCAGCACGAAGCCGAAGGCGATGGGCAGCACACACACCGCCACGGCGAGCGCCGCGCGGCCGCCGCGCAGGCGCACGGGCTGGGCATCGGCGCTGCCGGCGCGCTGGCCGCGCAAGGTGGCGAAGCGCATGCGGCGCTGGGCGCGGTGTTCCAGCCACAGCAGCAGCGCCACCAGCGCCAGCAGCATGGTGGCGAGCTGGGCGGCGGCCAGCGGCATGTCCATGGCCAACCAGGCCTTGTAGATGCCGGCGGTGAAGGTCTGGATGCCGAAGTAGCTGGCCACGCCGAAGTCGGCCAGGGTTTCCATGAGCGCCAGCGCCACGCCAGCGGCCACGGCCGGGCGGGCCAGCGGCAACGCCACTTCGCGGATGCGGCGCGCCAGCGGGGCGCCGAGCAGGCGCGCGGCTTCCATCAACTGGGCGGCGCGCTCGGCCAGCGCGGTGCGCGCCAGCAGGTACACATAGGGATACAGCGAGAACGTGAACACCCAGGTCGCACCCGGCGTGTTGCGGATTTCGGGGAACACGCGGCCTCTGAGCCCGAAGCTCTCGCGCAGCCACACCTGCAGCGGGCCGCTGAACTGCAGGAAGTCGGTGTAGGCGTAGGCCACCACGTAGGCCGGCATGGCCAGGGGCAGCAGCAGCGCCCATTCAAAGACACGGCGGCCAGGGAAATCGAACAGCGTGACCGCGCTGGCCGTGGCCACGCCCACCAGCGCCACGCCCAGCGCCACGGCGACGCACAGCAGCACGGTGGTGGCCACGTAGTCCGGCAACACGGTCTGCGCCATCTGCGCCAGCACGTCGCGCGCGACGGCGTCGAACTGCAGCCAGGACGCGCCCAGCGAGAGCACCGGCAGCGTGAGCAGCAGGGCCAACAGGAGCAGCAGGGCCGGGGCCAACCAACGCAACATGGGCAAGGGTTTCGGGTGGAAGGGCCATCGACCCATGTCAATCAACACAAATGAGAATTGTACTTATCGACACTCTCATCGGCGCGGCTTGTAGTACGCCGCAGGGTCCACAACACGCAACACGGCGCGCCCTGCTAGGAGACCGGGCGAAAGGGAGCGAGGGCGGCGCAGTGGCATCATCGCGGCACCCCCATCACGACCCCGGAGAAACCGTGACAACCGCAACCACCGTCATCCTGCTGATCCTCATCGCCGCCGTAGCTGTGTTTGTAGGAAAACAGAGAGGAGCTGGACCGACCGAGAAGCCACGGCGCCGGCCACCACTCACCAGGCACGAAGCCGCGATGTACCAGCGCTTGACCCACTCGCTACCAGACAAAGTGGTCCTTGCGCAGGTGGCATTCGGAGCGTTATTGACGGCCAGAGGCAAAGGAGCCAGGAACCGTTTTGACAGGAAGATCGCCGACTTCGTGGTCTGTGACAAAGCATTCCAGGTGCTCGCCATCGTCGAACTCGACGACACCAGCCACCGGGGGAAAGAGAACAAGGACGCAGCCCGGGACAAGCTGCTGCAGGAAGCGGGGTACCGAGTGCTGCGATACCCGAGGATTCCAGACATTGACGATATACAGGCGGACTTTGCGCCGCCGCCAAGCGACCCGCTGCCGCCAATGCGGGCAGAGCGATGAAGTACGAGGAAGGGCAGCAGCAGAAGCGGTAGGGGGCCTGGTCGATGGATTTGCAGACGATCAAGACCCGAGAGCAATACAAGCACGGGGCGCACTGGAACGAGCGCTCGGGGAAACTGTAGCTATCTACAATCTGGCCCAACACGGTACCCACATGTTCCTCGACATCTCCCAGCTCAGCGTGCGCTACGCCGGCCTGCCCCAGGCCGCGGTGGATGGCGTGTCGCTCGGGCTGCGCGCGGGCGACATCGGCGTGTTGATCGGCCCATCGGGCTGCGGCAAGACCACGCTGCTGCGCGCCGTGGCCGGCCTGGAGCGCGCCAGCAGCGGGCGCATCACACTCGAAGGCGAGACCGTGAGCGACGGCGGCACGCACATGCCGGCCGAGCAGCGCCGCATCGGCATGGTGTTCCAGGACTACGCGCTGTTCCCGCACCTGAACGTGGGCCGGAACATCGCCTTCGGCATCGATCGCCTGCCGCGCGCCGCGCGCGAGGCCCGCGTGGCCGAGGTGCTCAAGCTGGTGGGGCTGGACGGCATGCAGGCGCGCTTCCCGCACGAACTCTCGGGCGGACAGCAGCAGCGGGTGGCCTTGGCGCGCGCGCTGGCGCCCAACCCGCGCCTGCTGTTGCTGGACGAACCGTTCTCCAACCTCGACGTGGACCTGCGCGAGCGGCTGGCGCACGAGGTGCGCGCCATCCTGAAGGCGGCGAACGCCACCGCGCTGTTCGTCACGCACGACCAGTTGGAGGCCTTTGCGATCGGCGACCGCATCGGCGTGATGCACGAAGGCCACCTGCACCAATGGGACGACGCCTACGCGCTCTACCACCGCCCGGCCACGCGCTTCGTGGCGGAGTTCATCGGCCACGGCGTGTTCGCGCCGGCGCAGATCCGCCAGGACGGCAACGGGGTGTCGGTGCAGACGCCGCTGGGCGCCCTGCGCGACGTGGACGAATGCCCGCTGCCCACAGCCTACGAGGCCGGCCTGTGCGACGTGCTGCTGCGCGCCGACGACATCGTGCACGACGACGGCGCGCCGGTGAAGGCGCAGATCCTGCGCAAGGCGTTCCGCGGCTCGGAGTTCCTCTACACGCTGCGCCTGGGCAGCGGCGAGGTGCTCATGGCGCACGTGCCCTCGCACCACGACCATGCGGTGGGCGAATGGATCGGCATCCGCGCCGAGGTGGACCACGTGGTCACGTTCGCGCGCGGCGGCGCGGCGCTCACACCGCCGGCGCCGGGCGTGGCACGCGGCGCCGGGCGCGTTCCGTCCTGACGCTGCCACGCGCCGAGACCCTCACCCCAGCCCTCTCCCGCCAGCGGGAGAGGGAGCGCAGGCAAGACGTGCC
>CAZFOT010000029.1:3621-23416 GCA_964520365.1 uncultured Hydrogenophaga sp. | reverse complement strand
GCCACGCCCGGGCCCATCACCTCGGAGAGGCCGTAGATGTCGACCGCGTCGATCCCCATGCGCGCCTCGATGGCCTTTCGCATGTCATTGGTCCAGGGGATCGACCCGCGCGCGAGCAGCCTGCGCATCGGCATCTTCGGCGCCGAGCCCTGGACCAACGACATGCGCGTGGCGATCGAGGCGCGCATGGGGATCGACGCGGTCGACATCTACGGCCTGTCCGAGGTGATGGGGCCGGGCGTGGCCAACGAGTGCGTGGAGACCAAGGACGGCCCGACCATCTGGGAAGACCACTTCTACCCCGAGATCATCCACCCCGAGACCGGCGAGCCGGTGCCCGACGGCGAGATGGGCGAGCTGGTGTTCACCAGCCTGACCAAGGAAGCGCTGCCCATCGTTCGCTACCGCACGCGCGACCTTACGCGCCTGTTGCCGGGCACGGCGCGCACCATGCGCCGCATGGAGAAGATCACCGGCCGCAGCGACGACATGATGATCGTGCGCGGCGTCAACGTGTTCCCCACGCAGATCGAGGAGCTCATCCTCAAGCGCCCCGAACTCAGCGCGCACTACCAGTGCGTGCTCAGCCGCGACGGCCGGATGGACAGCCTGGCCGTGGTGGTCGAGACGCGGCCCGGCCTGTCGCCCGAGAGCATCGAGGCGCGCGCGGCGGCCACCCTGCTGCAGCACGAAGTGAAGGTGTACGTGGGCAGCAGCGTGGAGGTGCAGCTCAAGCCCGAGGGCGGCGTGGAACGCAGCCAGGGCAAGGCCAAGCGGGTGGTGGACCTGCGGCCCAGGTGACGGGTGGCGAATGCCCGGGCGCCCGATGACGGGCGAACGCGCATCGCGGGGGGGTGCAGGGCATCTCTAGAATGCATGCTTCACTCCCATCAACACAGGAAGGTTGTCCCATGAAAACATTGCGTCACATCGCCCTTGTCGCCGGCATCGCCGGCGCGCTGGCAGCGCCCGCCGCGCAGGCCCAGTCGGTCTACGGCGAAATCGGTTATTCCGCCCTGTCCGCCAGCCTGAAGGTGCCGGTGCTGGGTCTCTCGGTGAAGTCCGAGCCCGCCATGGCGCGCGCCATGATCGGCGTCTCGCCGTTCGCCGGTCTCGGCGTGGAAGGCATGATCGGCACCGGCGTGAACGACGACCGCCTGCGTGGCCGCAGCGAGTTCGAAGGCGCGATCAACTCGCGCGTCAAGGTCAACGAGTTCCTGGGCGTTTATCTGGCTTCGCGCCTGCGGCTCGGCCCGGTGGAACTGTTCGGCCGGGCCGGCGTGGCCGAAACCAAGCTGCGCTTCGAGGGCCTGGGCTCGGCCAGCGGCAGCGATTTCTCCTACGGCGGCGGCCTGCGCCTGCTGCCGACCGATCGGCTCACCATCAGCGCCGACTACATGAACTACTTCAACAAGGACGGCGTGAAGATCGACGGCTACACGCTCAGCGTCGGCCTGAAGTTCTGATCGTCTCGCTGGCCTGGCCCCGCCATGTGCGCGGCCAGGCAGGCGGTCAATCCGCGAAATAGTTGACAGCTTGCGCCGTGATGTTGCGGTGGCTTGCCAAAAAGACGGCGGTCCGAGGTCTAACCCGCTTGGCATGCGCCCGTGCTCGGCATACATTTCGGCAAAGTTGAGACGCCATGGACAAAAACACATTGTTTGCCAAGACCGATCAGGGCCGCGAGGCCCTGAGCAGCCGGCCGCCCAGCCTGAGGCCGCGGCTGCGTTCGCTGCTGATCATGGTCGATGGCAAGCGCCCCGTGGCCGACATGGACAAGCTTTCGGGCGGCGAAGGCAGCGCCGCTCCGTTGCTCGAACAACTGGAGGCGGAGGGCTGGATCGCCCGGGTCGATACCGCAGGCAACCCGGCGTTGCAGGCCGCGGGCGGCGCGG
Organism: uncultured Hydrogenophaga sp.; assembly: GCA_964520365.1. Classification (GTDB taxonomy): domain Bacteria; phylum Pseudomonadota; class Gammaproteobacteria; order Burkholderiales; family Burkholderiaceae_C; genus Hydrogenophaga. The sequence goes on along the minus strand of CAZFOT010000029.1, from coordinate 21,521 downwards.
CGGTGGAGCCTGAACCCGCCCCGGCTGCCAATGATGCCCCGGCAGCCGAGCAGGCCCTGCCTTTCAGTGAAGCGCGCCGCCTGGTGGTGCGGTTCATCAATGACCAGTTGGGTCCGATGGGCGAGCAACTGGCCATGCGTGTCGAGAACTGCAAGACGCCGGCCGATCTGCAGGCCGCGCTGCCGCGCATCCGCGACGGCCTGCACAACTTCAAGAGCCTGGCCACGGTGCAGCGCTTCGACCAGGAAATGGTCGGGCGCCTGCCCAAGATCTGACCGACCCTCTCCCGTTGTTTCGGTGTTTCATACGGTTTCGCCTTCAAACGTATAACGGCGTTGGGTCGCCTTGCCGTGCTACGGCACTGTCTGCGGCAACCCGCCTTGTTCTACGCTTGAACGCAAAACCGTATCAGGTGCCGAGCCAGGCCGCGAGCTGCGCGGCATCGCCCACCTGCAGCCGCACGGTGTGCGAATCGGCAGGCCAGGTCAGCGGGCAGCGCAGCAGGCGTTTGTCGCGCGAGACCAGCGCGGTGAGCTGTTCGCGCCGGCCCCGCAGCATCGCCACCTCATCGAGTTTGTGCACCCGCCAGGCTTCGGGTGCCTGGCCGCGTTTCGCGGGTGCGAACTCCACCCCCAGCCACTCGTCGCCGGCCGCCATGCCGGCGGCCTCGGCCGCGCCGCCGCGCAGCACGGTCTTGAGCACGATGCCGTCCTTTTCGGTGACCCGCAGGCCCAGCAACTGGGCCAGTGGCGCCTTGTCCTGCCGCTTTCTGGCGCCATGGGCTTCGAGCAGGGCCACCACCGGCAGATCGGCCGTGCCGTGCACCCAGTCGCGCAGCTCCTGCTCGAAGCCGCGCCGGCCCAGGCGCTTGAGCGCGCGGGCGATGTCGGCCTCGCGAATGGGCCCGCCTGCGCTGTGCTGCCAGAGTTCGCGCATCACCGCGTCGAGGTTGCCATGGCCCTCGCCGCGCAGGGTCAGGTCCAGGCACAGGGCCACCAGCGAACCCTTGGTGTAGTAGCTCACGGTGGCGTTGGGCGTGTTCTCGCCCATGCGGTAGTACTTCACCCAGGCATCGAAGCTGGCCTGGGCCACGCTTTGTACATGGCGCCCCGGCGTCTGGTGCACCTGGTTGATGGTCTTGGCGACCAACTGCAGGTAGGCGGCATCGTCGATCAGGCCGGCGCGGCGCAGCATCAGATCGTCGTAGTAGCTGGTGAAGCCCTCGAAGAACCACAGCAGCTCGGTGTGGTTCTCGCGGGCGTAGTCGTAGCGCTTGAATTCGGCCGGGCGCAGCCGCTTGACGTTCCAGGTGTGGAAGTACTCGTGGCTGATCAGGCCGAGCAGGGTGGTGTAGCCGTCGGTGGCCTTGAGGGCCGCGGGCGGCTGGGTGCCCGTCAGGGTCGGCAAGTCGTTGCGTTGACAGATCAGCGCGGTGGAGTTGCGGTGCTCCAGGCCGCCATAGCCGTCGGCGCTGGCGTACAGCATGAACAGGTAGCTCTGGAACGGTGGCGCTTGATCAGCGTGCCAGAAGCCGATCTGGGTTTCGCAGATGCGCTTCGTGTCGGCCAGCAGCCGGTCGAAGTCCACCCAGGCGCCGGCGCCGCTGACCACGAAGCGGTGCGGCACGCCATGCGCGACGAATTCGCCGCTCCAGAAATGGCCCATCTCGAACGGGCAGTCGGCGAGTTCGTCGTAATCCTTCGCCTCGTACCGGCCGAAGCCGGCGGTGTCCACGTCGATGGCGGCCAGGCCCGTGGCCACCTGCCAGCCCTGGGTGAAGGGGCCGGGCTCCACGACCAGCGCAAGCGGCTGGTCTTCCTGGCCGGCCACCCGCAGGCACAGGCTGGTGCCGTTGAAGAAGCCCCGGTGGGCGTCGAGGCAGGCGGTGCGCACGGAGGCGTCGAAGGCGTAGACCTCGTAGTGCAGTTCCAGGGGCCGGCCCGGCACCGCGCCCACTTCCCATTGGTGCTTGTCGAGCTGCTTCAAGGCCACGGGTTCGCCGTCCTGCACGGCGCGCAGGTGCTGCAGGTGCTGGGCGAATTCGCGCACCAGGTAGCTGCCCGGAATCCACACCGGCAGACTCACGCGCTGCCGGGCCGCGGGCTGGTCGATGGTCAGCGCGATGGCGAACAGGTGCGCGCGGGCGTCGAGCACCGACACGCGGTAGCGCACGGCGGGCGCCTGCGGCTGGCGGGAGCGGGCGCGGATCACTTCGAGAGCGCCTGTTCGATGCGTTCCATGTCCACCGCGCCGGGCACGCGCGTGCCGTCCACGAAGAAGCTCGCCGGCGTGCCGTCGATGCGGTGCTTGCGGCCGAACTCGACGTTGCGCTCCAGCGCGGTGACGTCGCAACTGGCCGCGGGCGGTGTCACGTTGCGGACCATCCAGTCGAGAAATGTCTTGCCCTTGTCCTTGGCGCACCAGATGTTGCGCGACTTCTCGACCGAGTCGGGACCGAGGATGGGGTAGAGGAACACGTGCACGGTGACGTTGTCGATGCCGAGCAGTTCGCGCTCGAAGCGCTTGCAGAACCCGCAGTTGGGATCCTCGAACACGGCCATCTGGCGCTTGCCGTTGCCCCGGACGATGGTGAAGGCGTCCTTGAGCGGCAGGTGCTTGTAGTCGACGGCCGTGAGCCGGTCCATTCGCTGGGCGGTCAGATCGACCCGTGCCTGGGTGTCGATCAGCGAACCCTGGATCAGGAAGTTGCCTTGCGCGTCGGTGTAGAAGATCTCGCTCTGGTTGACCCGGACCTCGTACAGGCCGTTCATGGGCGTCTTGCTGATCTCGTCGATCTTCGGCAGGTTGGGCAGTCGTTCGGCCAGGTTCTTGCGGATGGTGGCCTCCTGCGCCAGGGCGCCGAAGGATGCGGCCGCCAGCAGGCTCACCAGGAGGGTCTTGAAGTAGGTCATGTGCGTGTCCGTTGCCGGATTCCAGAAACAATTCGAAAGCGAAAGCAGGTGGTCACAGCCCGGCCGCCTGCCGGACCATCCAGTGTTTGAGCGCGCCGCTGCGCTCGAAGCCCTTCATGCCCCAGTTGCGCAGGGCCTGCACGCGGGCATCGCCGTGGGCGAACAGGCCGAACAGGCCGTCGGTCACCCGGCTCATGGCGCCCACGTCGGCCGCCCGCGCCCGTTCGTAGCGGCGCAGCAGCTTGAGGTCGCCCAGCTCGCGCCAGTACTCGCGGCCATGCAGCACGCGCGCCAGTTCGGCCACGTCGGCCAGGCCCACGTTGAGGCCCTGCCCGGCCAGCGGGTGCATCGCATGGGCCGCATCGCCGGCCAGCGCCACGCCGCCCTGGGGCGTGCGCGCAATCCAGCGCTGCGCGCGCGACAGCTCCAGCGGCCAGGCCTGGGGCGGGCTCTGCAGCGCCATGGCCCCCAGTGCCTCGCCGCAGCGCGCCTGCACCGCCGCGGCCAGTCCGTCGCCGTCGCTGGCCACCCAGGTGTCGGCCTGCTGAAAGGGAAGTGACCACACCAGAGCGACGGAGTTCCCCTGCGTGCCTTCCAGCGGCAGCAGGGCCATGATTTCCCCGTTCTGGAACCATTGGCGCGCCACGCCTTCGTGGGGGCGCTCGCAGCGCAGCCGGGCCGCCACCGCCTTGTGCGGGTAGGGCCGCACCGTGAATTCCAGGCCGAGTTCCTCCCGGGTCTGGCTGCGTTTGCCTTCGCAGATCACGGTCAGCGCGGCGGGAGGGGCTTCGGTGAAGCGCTCGATGCCGGCCTGAAAACCCACGGCGTCGGCCAGGCGGCGTTCGAGCGCCGGCACGTCGACGATCCAGGTCAGGGCGTCCAGGCCTTGTTTCTCGGCATCGAAGCGCACGGCGCCGCCGTCGTCGCCCCACACGTGCATGCCGTGCACCGGCGTGACGCACGGTGGCGTTTGCGTTTCCGCGCCCTGGGTCTCGGGCCAGGCCCGTACCGAGCGCAGCAGCTCGCGCGAAGCCGCGTTCAGGGCGTAGGCGCGCACGTCGGTGTGCGGCGCCGGGCCGGTGGGCGCCGCCGGCTCGACCAGGGCCACCTTCAGCCGGTCGCGCGCCAGCAGCAGAGCCAGCGTGTGGCCCACCACGCCGCCGCCCCGGATGGTCACGTCGAAACGCCGTTGGGATGCGGGACGGGATGCGGTGGAAGCCATGGGGGCATTTTAGGAGCAGGGCACAATGGACCGTTTCGCTCTTTCCATTGGCCCTTTACCCGATCATTGCCATGTCCGAAGTCCCCACCATTTCGCCGTCCGAGGTCCAGGCGACCATCGAGCAGATCTGGATCTACCCCGTGAAATCGTGCGCCGGCATCGCCTTGCCCGAAGCCGAGCTGACCGAGACCGGCCTGGCCTGGGACCGGGCGTGGATGGTGGTGGACGCCGAAGGGCGGTTCGTGACCCAGCGCGAGCTGCCGCGCATGGCCTTGATCACACCGTCGTTCAAGCTGGGGCAACTGGTGCTGCGCGCGCCCGGCATGCTGTCCCTGCACTTGGCGCTGGACGCGGCCGAGTGGCCGGTCCAGGTGCGGGTGTGGGGCGACGCGCTCCAGGCCTATGACATGGGCGACGTGGCGGCCCAGTGGTTCAGCGATTTCCTGGGGCCGGACGCGCCCGGCGACCTCAAGCGCCTGCGCCTGGTGCGCTTCGACCCCGAGGTGCGCCGCCTGAGCAGCCTGAAGTGGACCGGCGGGCGCGAAGCCACCGTCCAGTTCGCCGACGGCTTCGGCCTGCTGGTGGCCAGCAGCGCTTCGCTGGCCGATCTCAATGCCCGCCTGGAGCCGGCTGGCCACGCGTCGGTGGCGATGGTCCGGTTCCGTCCCAACATCGTGCTCGGCGGCGTGGAGGCGCACGACGAGGACCGCCTGGGGCCCATGCACATCGAAACCACCGAAGGCGTGGCGCGCATCGAGACCGTCAAGCCCTGCGCGCGCTGTCCCATTCCCAACATCGACCCGGCCACCGCCGAGTCCAGCCCGGCGGTGGGCGACACGCTGCAGACCTACCGCCAGGATCCGCGGCTGGACGGCGCCATCACCTTCGGCATGAATGCCATCGTGCTCGAAGGCGACGGCTTCGTGCTGCGCCCGGGACAGGTGGTGCGCGCGGACTGGCGTTTCGATTGAGGTGCATCCACCCGGCGCGCCGGGGCGGCATCCGTCATCCCTGCGGGGCCGGCGGCGTTCACCCGCCGGGTGAGCGCGCCGCTTCGATGCACTCGGCCAGCACCCGCGCATCGCCCACCTGGTTCGCCAGCAGCAGGATCAGGCGGGCGTTGAGCAGTTCCGACGCTTCGCGGCTCAGGCCGGCGTGGGCGTCGAGCAGTTGTTCGTAGAACGCATCGGCGTCCTGGAAGCGGGGGTCGAGCTTCATGGTGTGTCTCCGCGCAGTCCGAGCGAGCGCTCGACGGCCGCGATCAGCGAGGCGTTGACGGCCTCGCCGCTGGCGGCCAGGTAGCCGTCGGGCCGCACCAGGGCCCAGGCATGGCCGTGGACGTGGCAGGCGCCCCGCAGGTGGCCCTCGGGGTCGAGCACGTGTTCCGCGGCCTGTGGCCGTGCGCCGGGGCCGGGCACCTGCACGCAGCGCACCGGGGCCGCGGCGCTCAAGCGGCGCAGGCGCTGCCGGGCGGTCGGGGACAGTTCACCGAATACCAGCAGCAGCAGGTCGCCGGCGGCCCAGTCGAGCAGGTGATTGATGCAGCCCGCCGTGCCATCGGCCCAGGCGAAGCGCACGTTCTGCACCGACTGGCCGGCGGCGCTGCCGGGCGCGTAGGTACAGGCGCGAGAGCGGCTGTAGGGATTGGCCACCGCCATGCGGCCGGTGTTGATCAGGCTGCGCGCGAACGGGTACTGCCGAGCCAGGCCGATGGCGGCCTGGCGGAACAGGCGCTCGGCGCCGTCGGCCGGGCGCAGGAAGCGCGCGGTGCGGTTGGTCACGCACACGTTCTGCTGCGCAGCTTCCAGGCGTTCGTCGCCGTAGCTATCGAGCAGCGCGGCATCGGCCTTGCCGCGTTGCACGGCGGCGAGTTTCCAGGCCAGGTTGTCGGCGTCGGCGATGCCGGTGTTGCCGCCGCGCGCGCCGAAGGGGCTCACCACCTTGGCCGAATCGCCCATGAGGAAGACGCGGCCGTGGCGCAGGTCGTGCACGCACTCGCTGCGGTAGGCGTAGGGGCCGACCCAGACGATCTCGACCTGCACGTCGGGGCCGAACTGGCGCGCCAGGCGCTCGCGCACTTGCGTCAAGCGGCTGACGGCTTCGGGGTCGGCATTGGGCGCCATCTGGTAGTCGATGCGCCAGACGTCGTCGGCCATCAGGTGCTGCCAGACCGCGCGGTTCTCGTTGAACGGCGCCTCGATCCAGGTGTGGCGCTCCACCGGCGGGCGGGTGCTGAAGCGCACGTCGGCGATGCACCAGCGGTCGTCGCCGCGGCGCGAGTCGAACGGCACCTTGAGCCATTGGCGCAGCGGGCTGTGCGAGCCGGTGGCGTCGATCACGTGTTCGGCCTCGATGCGGTAATTGCCGGCCGGCGTTTCCACCGTGAGCGTGGCGAAGTCGGCGTTCTGCTCGAAGGCGGTCAGGCGGTTCAGCCAGCGCAGCTCGACCATGCCGAGCTGCTGGATGCGCTCGACCAGGAAGGCCTCGATGTAGAACTGCTGGATGTTGATGAAGGGCGGCTGGCTGGAGAGGTGGAAGTTGCCCTGCTGGCGCAGGTCGAAGCTGTAGACCTCGTCGTCGCCGGCGAAGGTGCGGCCCACGCTCCACTGCGTGCCCTTGGCGGCGATGCGCTCGTAGATGCCCAGCCGCTCGAAGATTTCCAGCGATTTCTGCGTGTAGCAGATGCCGCGCGAGGACGCGCCCTTCACGCCCACGGTGTTGTCCTCGTCGATCAGCACCGCGCGCACGCCCAGGCGCGAGAGCGAGCAGGCCAGCGTGAGGCCGGTGATGCCGCCGCCCACGATCACGATGGGGTGGCGCACGGCGGCGGCGCCCTGGAGTTCGGGCGGTGGCACGAAGGGGTATTCGGGCAGTTCGTAGCCGGCGCCGCTGGTGAATTCGTAGCTGTTGGTGAGGGCGGTTTCGCGGTAAGCCGTCGGGTCCATGCGCTCAACCCCGTTCAGGACGGTGCGCGCGCCGCCACTTCGGGCCGGTCGTTCTGCTGCGGCTTCAGGGGCGCGGCGGTCTTGCCCTCGGCGCGCTCGCGGCGCCACTGCTCCTTGCGCGCGGTCCATTCGGTCAGGCGCGCGTGCGCGGTCTTGCTCTCTTCGAGCATCTCGAACTCGTCGGCCAGTTGCGCCGTGAGTTCCAGGCGGATGCCGTTGGGGTCGAAGAAATAGATGCTCTTGAAGATGTGGTGGTCGGTCACGCCCAGCACTTCGATGCCGCTGGCCTCCAGCCGTGCCTTGGTGTTCTCCAGCTCCTCTTCGGTGTCCACGCGGAAGCTGATGTGGTTCACCCACTTGGGCGTGTTCGGGCTGGGCAGCGCGGCCTCGTCGTCGCCGAGGTCGAAGAAGGCGATGAAGGAACCGTCCTGCAGGCGGAAGAAGAAGTGCGTGTAGGGGCAGTACTCGCCGGTGCTGGGCACGTGGTCGCTCTGGATGATGTGGTAGAGCGGCAGGCCCAGGATGTCCTCGTAGAAGCGGCGCGTCTCCTCTGCGTCCCTGGCGCGGTAGGCGTAGTGGTGCAGTTGCTGGATGGGCGCGGGCGGGGGCAGGGATGTGGACATGGCGGTCTCCTGATGTCGTGCATGCAATTCACCATTGTGCAATGCATTTCTCAAAAAGAAACGATTGACGCTTGAATTCCGCACCAGTTTGAGGGTTTCCCCGCGCGATGTCGATGGTGTGGAGGTGAAACACCCCCCTGCGCCGCTTTGCGGCGCTTGGAGGGGGAACGGCATCTCGGGCCGGCGGAGTCGGACCCTTGCTGCCTTTGGCTTGGGCGCTGTCTCGCTCGCTGCGGTTTTGCTCCCTCTCCCGCTTGCGGGTGTATAGCCCGGCACCATGGACAACTGAAATGGGTGTTCCACGGGAAAGCGTGCCACTGGTCATAATCGAGGTTCTCGCGGAAGTCCTTCTTTCATCCCGCCGCGCGCTCCGCCGATCCGCCGCCATGCTGTTTCTCCTGTCCCCCGCCAAGGCGCTCGACTACGAGACCCCGCCTCACATCCCGACGCACACCCAGCCCCTGTTCGTGAAGCAGGCCACCGAGCTGATCCAGGTGCTGCGCGACAAGTCGCCGCAGCAGGTCGCCGAACTCATGGGTCTGTCGGACGCGCTGTCGGGCCTGAACGTGGCGCGCTACCAGGCCTGGCGGCCGAAGTTCACGCCGCGCAACGCCAAGCAGGCGGCGCTGGCCTTCAACGGCGACGTGTACGGCGGGCTGGACGCGGCCCATCTGGACGCACCCAGCCTGGACTGGCTGCAGCAGCACCTGTGCATCCTCAGCGGGCTCTACGGCGTGCTGCGTCCGCTGGACCTGATGCAGCCGTACCGGCTGGAGATGGGCACGCGGCTGGCCACGCCCAGGGGCAGGAACCTGTACCAGTTCTGGGGCAGCCAGATCGCGCAGTACCTCAACGAGCGCGCGCGCGCCGAGTTGAGCCCGGTGGTGGTCAACCTGGCCAGCGAAGAGTATTTCAAGGCGGTGGACCGCAAGGCGCTGGTGCCGCGCGTGCTCACCTGCGTGTTCGAGGAACGCAAGGCCGACGGCTACAAGGTGATCAGCTTCATGGCCAAGCGCGCGCGCGGGCTGATGGTGCGGCACGCGGTCCTGCACCGCGTCACCACACCCGAACAGCTCAAGGCTTTCGACGCCGAGGGCTACCGATTCGTGCCGGCGGCCTCCGATACCGACCGGCTGGTGTTCCGCAGGGACCACAAGGGCTGAGGTTTCCCATGAGCCAGATCATCACCATCGAACTGCGCCGATGGATCGCCGAGCAGGCGGCGGCGGGCCATTCGCACGAGTCCATCCTGGCGGCGATGGTGTCCGCCGGCTGGGCGCGCGACGTGGCCGTCCATGCGCTGGAGAACACGCTGCCGGCGCTGCAGCCCGTGCCCGCGGTGGAAGCGGCGCGCGCCGAGCAGCCGGCCGTGTCGGCGGGCGGTGCCACGACGCAGGGCGCGAACGTGCCCGATCTGGACCTGAGCCGTTCGCCGCGTCAGGTCGATGCGGGCGACCGCACGGTCGAAGTGCTTGCCGCCATGGGCAGCCCCAGGGTGGTGGTGCTCGGTGGCCTGCTCAGCGGCGAGGAGTGCGACGGCCTGATCGCCGCGGCCCGTCCGCGCATGGCGCGCTCGCTTACCGTGCAGACCCAGACCGGTGGCGAGGAACTCAACCCCGACCGCACCAGCAATGGCATGTTCTTCAACCGCGGCGAGAGCGAGCTGATCATCCGCATCGAAGCGCGCATCGCCCGGCTGCTGAACTGGCCGGTGGACCACGGCGAGGGCATCCAGGTGCTGCACTACCGCCCGGGCGCGGAATACAAGCCGCACTACGATTACTTCGACCCCGCCGAACCCGGCACGCCGACCATCCTCAAGCGCGGCGGGCAGCGCCTGGCCACGCTGGTGATGTACCTCAACGACCCCGCATGCGGCGGCGGCACCACGTTCCCCGACGTCGGGCTGGAAGTGGCGCCCCAGCGCGGCAACGCGGTGTTCTTCAGCTACGACCGGCCCCTGCCCAGCACCCGCACCCTGCACGGCGGCGCGCCGGTGATCGAGGGCGAGAAGTGGGTGGCCACCAAGTGGTTGCGCGAGCGGGAGTTCACTTGAGACACCCCCCTGCGCCGCTGCGCGGCTCCGAGCCAATGCCAGAGGCAAAGGCTCTTCGGGCACGTCCAAGCCTGCGCAGGCAGGCTTGGAGCCGCGGCCCTCAGCCCCCTCTCTGGCGCGCCCTTCGGGCGCTTGGAGGGGGGACGGCATCTTGGGCCGGCGGAGCCGGACCCTTGGTGCCCCTTGATAAAGACACTTCACGCGTTGCGGCTCCCTCTCCCGCTTGCGGGAGAGGGCTGGGGTGAGGGCGGCGGCGCCATGGAACACTGAAATGAAGATCGACAGCAACGGACTGCAACTGGAAGTGGACGTCTCGGGCGACGAGCAGGCGCCGGCTGTGCTGCTGACCATGGGTCTTGGCATGCAGCTCACGGCCTGGCCCGACGCTCTCTTGCAGGCGCTGCGGGATGCGGGCTACCGGGTGATCCGCTACGACAACCGCGACATCGGGCTGTCCACGCACCTGGACCATCTGGGGGTGCCGAACATCGCCTGGCAGGCCGTCAGGCAGCGCCTGGGCCTGGCCGTGCATTCGCCCTACGCGCTGCAGGACATGGCACTCGACGCGCTGGGCCTGCTGGATGCGCTGGGCGTGGCGCGCGCGCACCTGGTGGGCGTGTCGATGGGGGGCATGATCTCCCAGCGCATCGCCGCCACGGCGCCCGGGCGCGCGCTCAGCCTGACCAGCATCATGAGCTCCAGCGGCGCACCCGGCTTGCCCGGGCCGCGCGGCGACGTGGCGCGCGCCTTGCTCAGGCGCCCGCGCAGCCGTTCGCCCGAGGACGTGGTGGCCCACACGCTGGGCATCTTCCGCCTGATCGGCAGCCCCGCCTATCCGCAGGACGCGCCGGCCTTCGAGCAGCACCTGCTGGAAGGGGCGCGGCGCAGCTACCACCCCGAGGGCGTGGCACGCCAACTCGTGGCCGTCGCGGCCGACCGCCAGCGCCATGCGATGCTGGGCCGCATCGTGTGTCCCACGCTGGTCCTGCACGGAACGGCCGACCCGCTGGTGCCCATGGCCTGCGGCCAGGACACGGCCGCGCGCATCGCCGGCGCGCGCTTTGAATCCATCGACGGCATGGGGCACGACTGGCCGCCCGGCGTGGCGGTGCAACTGGCCCGGCATACCGTTCCCCATCTCCTGGCCGCTGCGGCCTGACCGCCTGCTCTTCTGGTTGCCCATGAACGCCAACACCCCCGAACACTCCCAGCTCGGCAAGGCCTCCGCCTACGCCGACCAGTACGACCCCACCCTGCTGTTTCCCCTGCCGCGCGAACCCAAGCGGCGCGAGATCGGCATCCAGGGCAGCCTGCCGTTCCTGGGCGCCGACCTCTGGACCGCGTTCGAGCTGAGCTGGCTGAACCCGCGCGGCAAGCCGCAGGTCGCGCTGGCGCACATCACCATTCCGTGCGAGAGCACGCACATCGTCGAGAGCAAGTCGTTCAAGCTCTACCTCAACAGCTTCAACAACACCCGCTTCGACAGCGCCGACGCGGTGCGCGAGCGCATTCGCGGCGACGTGAGTGCGGCCATCTGGCACGGTGGCGTGGGGCAGTCCTCGCCCGGCGTGCGCCTGCTGCTGCCGGAGCTGTTCGAGTGTGAACCGGTGCAGGCGCTCGAAGGCCTGTCGATCGACCGGCTGGACGTGGAATGCACGCGCTACGAGCCCGCGCCCGAACTGCTCATGGCGGCATTCGACGAGAAGCCGGTCGAGGAGATCCTGGTCAGCGACCTGCTCAAGAGCAACTGCCTGGTCACCGGACAGCCCGACTGGGGCAGCGTGCAGATTCGCTACAGCGGTCCGCAGATCGACCAGGCTGGCCTGCTGCAGTACATCGTGAGCTTTCGCAACCACAACGAATTCCACGAGCAGTGCGTCGAGCGCATCTACACCGACATCATGGCGCGCTGCAAGCCGGCCAGGCTGATGGTGTACGCGCGCTACACCCGCCGCGGCGGGCTCGACATCAACCCCTGGCGCAGCAGCCACCCGCAACTGCCGCCGGCGAACGTGCGCACGGCGCGCCAGTGAAGCCATCGGCTGCATGCAGGGCCTGCGGCAAAAGAACATTAGGTGATTTGATGATTCGCCTATATCATCAGTAGATTCTTTTCTGCAACCCGCGTTGTGGATTCGTTTGCCAGACACCGCAGATCCTGCGCGCTGGCTCCGCTCTCGGCGCCATCGCCGAACCAGCCCCCTTCGCCAAGCCGCGAACCGCTGGGCTTCTTCTCCGGCTCCACACACACCACGGCAGTGGCCCGCTTGCGCTGCAGGCCGCCGATTCCCCCACCCGCCAGCCGTCTGGCACAACCCCGGCCGTACGTCCACCTCGCGTGTGCGTTCGCGACCGGATGCACCTCCGGGTGCAACGCCCCTTTTCAGGCGGGTATCGCAAGAGACCGCCATCTCCCCGCGTCGTGAAGCCATTGCCTGGCCGAACACGCTTCTATCGAAAGGCTCTCCCATGAGCAGCAAACTTTACGTGGGCAATCTGCCCTATTCCGTCACCGACGACAGCCTGCGCAGCAACTTCTCCGAATTCGGCGCAGTGGCTTCCGCCAAGGTCATGACCGACCGCGAAACCGGTCGCTCCAAGGGCTTCGGCTTCGTCGAGATGGGTTCCGAAGCAGAAGCCCAGTCCGCCATCGAGGGCCTCAATGGCCAATCGGTCGACGGCCGCGCGATCGTGGTCAACGTGTCCCGGCCGAAAGAAGCCGGCAGCACCGGCGGTGGCTACCGCTCGGGCGCTGGCCGCTACTGATCCGACAGGGTCATCCTGCCAAGAAGGCCGGCGCCATGCGCCGGCTTTTTTTTGGCTGGAACCCGTTCAATGGCCGACGGCCCGCAGCGCGGCCATGTCGAGGACTTCAATCTCGCCGCGCGACACCCGGACGATGTGGCGTTCCTTGAGTTCGTGCAGCAACTGGTTGGTGGTCTGGCGGGTCAGGCCCAGCATCTGGGCCAGGTCTTCCTGCGTCACCGCGATCACACGGCGCAGCACCCTGTCGTTCGCACCCAGCCCGTAGCCCTGGGCCATCAGCAAGAGGCGCCGTGCCAGCCGTTGCGCGCCGGTCAGCGTGGCCTGTTCCTCCAGGCTCATGAAGGCCAGCCGCATCTTGTCGGCGATGAGCAGCCCCAGGTCTCGCCAGTGCCGGGGGTGCTGCGCCAGCCAGGCCTGCAGTTCGCCGTGCGGCACGTGCAGCAGGGTGGTGGGCTCGTGGGCGTGGGCGTCGTGGGTGCGCGCCGAGTCGTCGAACACCGAGATCTCGCCGAACCAGGCGGGTGGACCGAGCAGCACCAGCACCGTTTCGCGCGCGGCCTCGGGCGTGCCGTCGTGACCGGAGATGCGCACCGAGCCGGCGATCACGCCGTACAGGCCGCAGGGCGGGCTGTGGCGCAGGAACAGGGCTTCACCCGCGTGCAACTGGCGCAATTGCCCCATGGCGACCAGCGCATCGGCGAAGGCCGTTGGCAACTGGCGGAACCAGCGACCCGATTGCAGGATGGGCAGATGGTGATCGGTATCCGTTTTCATCGCCGGGCCGTCCCAAGATGAAAAAGCAGCCCCCTCGGGGGCAGCGACCCGCGCAGCGGTGGAGCGTGGGGACCCGTTTTCATGGCGCTGATAGGGGTAAACACCAGTGGGTGTCCTTGTGTCGGCTTCCCGACAGACGACGGGGGTGAGCGTGAATGAACATGCGCACCACGTCAACATCCTGCGGCTTCCCATGAAAACCCTCACCGAACACCTGGCGCAGTATGCCGCCTACCACCTCGATGCGCGCAATGTGGCGACCCATGTGGTGGGCGTGCCGATGATCGTTCTGGCCGTGGCCACGCTGCTGGCCCGCCCGGCCTGGCCGGTGGGCGGTTTGCTGCTGTCGCCCGCGGTGCTGGTGAGCCTGGCCAGCGTGGTCTTCTATCTGCGGCTCGACCTGCGCTTCGGCCTGGCCATGGCGGCCTGGCTGGCCGCATTCGTGTCCATCGGGCACGGGCTGGCGGCACAGTCGACGCTGCTCTGGCTGACCTCGGGCATCGGCCTGTTCGTGGTGGGCTGGGTGATCCAGTTCCTGGGCCACTACTTCGAAGGGCGCAAGCCGGCGTTCGCCGACGACATCGTGGGCCTGCTGATCGGCCCGCTGTTCCTCGTGGTGAAGCTGGCCTTCGCCCTGGGCTGGCGCCTGGATCTCAAGGCCGGGATCGATCGCCGCGTGGCGCATCCCCGCCATGGGGCGCCGGGCGCGGTGGTTTGAACGCCCGGGCCGACCACAGTTTCTACATGGCAGCCCGCTGGAAGCCTTCCAGCAGGTTGACCGCGTTCACGCCCACCTCGGCAACGGCGTAGCCGCCCTCGAACGTGAAGACCGTGGGCAGGCCGGCGCCGGCGAGCGCTTCGCCGACGGCGAAGTAGTCGGCGCTGCGCAGCGTGAAGCCCGAGATCGGGTCGCCTTCGAAGGTGTCCAGGCCCATGGGCACCACCAGCGCCTGCGCGCCGAAGTCGGCCACCGCCTGCAGGGCGTGGTCGAGGGTCTGGCGCCAATCGCCGAAACCCGCGCCGCGCGGCAGGGGCAGGTTGAAGTTGAAGCCTTCGCCGACTTCGGCGCCGCGTTCGTTGGCGTGCCCGAGGAAGAACGGGTATTCGGTGGCCGGGTCGCCGTGGATGGAGATAGTGAGCACGTCGGCCCGCTCGTAGAAGATGGTCTGCGTGCCGTTGCCGTGGTGGTAGTCGACGTCGAGCACGGCGATGCGTTCCAACCCGCCATCGCGCAGGGCCTGCGCGGCGATGGCCGCGTTGTTCAGGAAGCAGTAGCCGCCGAAGAAGTCGGGGCCGGCGTGGTGGCCCGGTGGCCGGGAGAGCGCGAAGGCGCTGCGCCGGCCCGCCAGCAGTTCCTGCGCCGCCGCCAGCGCGCAAGCAGCGCCGCCGCGTGCCGCGGCCCAGGTGCCGGCGGTCAGCGGCGAGCCCGAATCGAATGAGAACAGGCCCAGGCGGGCCGCGAAGTTGTGTGGCAGCACGTCGGTGCGAAAGCCGTGCCGGTTGGGCAGCGGCCAGATCGAGGGCAGGGCGTCGCGTTGTGCGTTGGCCGGGTCCATGGCGACCCACTCGGTCCAGGCGCTGGCCAGGAAGTCCAGGTAGCGCGTGCTGTGCACGCGGGCCACGGCCACGTCGAGCGCCGCGTCGCCCACCGTGGGTGTTTCGAGCGCGCCCAGTGGGCGCCGCCGCAGTTCGTCGAGCACGTGGTCCAGCCGGGCCGGCACTTCGTGGCAGGGCACCAGGCGTCCGCGGAACATCTCGAACCGGCCGACGTGGCCGGTGTGGTGGGGGTTGTGGAAGGTCTTCATGGGTGGGGTCGGGAAGGTACTGCGCCGACCGGCATGTTAGGGCCTGGACCGAAGGCGTGTCAGGCTGCTGTGGCGGCCACCCGTTCCGGCATGGGGCCCAGCAGGCCGAACAAGTCCTTGGGATCGCTCAGGCCGGGGATCAGCGGCAGCGCCTGGCCCAGGCCCTGCTCGCTCGCCGCCTCGCGCAGGAAGCGCAGCGCCGAGTAGTCCTCCAGCGCGAAGCCGACCGAGTCGAACACCGTGATCGCCTCGCGTGCCGTGCGCCCGGGTGCCTGGCCGGCCAGCACGCGCCAGAGTTCGGTCACCGGGAAATCGGCTGGCAGGTGCTGCAGGTCGCCTTCGATGCGGGTCTGCGGCTCGTATTCGACGAACACCGAGGCCGCGCGCAGCACGTCCGGGTGCAGTTCGGTCTTGCCGGGGCAGTCGCCGCCCACGCCGTTGATGTGCATGCCGGGCTCCAGCAGGTCGGGTGTGAGGATGGTGGCGTTGGTCTTGTCGGCCGTGGCGGTGGTGACGATGTCGGCACCGCGCACGGCTTCGGCCACGCTCGCGCAGCGCACCAGGCGCAGCGCGGTGCGGCGCAGGTTGGCGAGCAGCTTTTCCGTGGCGGCCGGGTCGGTGTCGAACAGGCGCACTTCCTCGATGCCCATGAGGTGGTGGAAGGCCAGCGCCTGGAACTCGCTCTGCGCGCCGTTGCCGATGAGGGCCATGCGCCGGCTGTCCGGGCGGGCCAGTGCGCGCGCGGCCACGGCCGACATGGCGGCGGTGCGCAGCGCGGTGGTGAGCGTGAGCTCGCTCAGCAGCAGCGGCACGCCGGTGGCCACGTCGGCCAGCACGCCGAAGGCCATGACCGTGGGCAGGCCGGCGCGGGTGTTTCTGGGATGGCCGTTGACGTACTTGAAGGCGTAGGTCCGGTCGTCGGCGATGGGCATGAGTTCGATCACGCCGTCGGCCGAATGGCTGGCCACGCGGGCGCATTTGTCGAAATCGGGCCAACGCAGGAAGTCGGCGTGCAGGCAGCCGGCCAGGCGGTCGAAGGTGGCGGGAAGGCCCAGGCGGTGGACGATGGCGGCCACGTCCTGGGCGCTCAGAAACAGGGTGGGCAGGGCGGCTGCGGACAGCAGGTGGGCGGGGGCGGTGCGGGCGTTCATGGCGGGTTCCTTGCAAGAGCCACCAGTCTCCCAAGGCGCGATGTCAATGTAAATCGCCAATACTGCTTTCAATCTGGCATGAATATGGCAAATCGTCAGATTCAGATCGCATAATGCCAATATGGATGCCACCGACCACCGGCTCATCGCCCTGCTGCGCAAGGACGCCCGCACCAACGTGGCCACGCTGGCCAAGAAGCTCGGCGTGTCGCGCGGGACCGTGACCAACCGCATCATGCGGCTGGAAGATGCCGGCGTGATCGTGGGCTACACGGTGCGCCTGCGCCCGGACGCCGAACCCCAGCAGATCAGCGCCTGGATGAGCGTGGCGGTGGAGGGCAACGAGACCCGCGCCGTCATCGCCAGCCTGCTGGGCGAGCCGGGCGTGGCCGAGCTGCACGACACCAACGGCCGCTGGGACCTGCTGGCCGAGCTGCGCGCGACCAGCCTCACCGAGCTGTCCCAGGTGCTCGAACGCATCCGCCTGATCCGCGGCATCAGCAGCACCGAGACCAGCCTGCACCTCGCCACCTACCGTCTGTCCTGACCCTCAACCGGAGCGCCTATGACAACCGCCCTGCTCATCATCGACGTGCAACAAGGCCTGTGTGAAGGCGAGGGCCGGGCCCATGCGTCGGGCGAGGTGATCGCGCGCATCAACCGCGTGGCGGCGAAGATGCGCGAAGCCGGCGCGCCGGTGGTGTTCATCCAGCACGAGTCCACGTCCGGCTACCTGGAACATGGCACGCGCGAATGGCAGCTGGCCGACGGCCTGCAGGTGCAACCGGGTGATCTGCGGGTGCGCAAGACGACGCCCGACGCCTTTCTGAAGACCGACCTCGACGCCCTGCTCAAGGGCCGGGGCGTCAAGGAGCTGATCGTCTGCGGCATGCACACCGAGTTCTGCGTGGACACCACCACCCGCCGCGCGCTCGCGCTGGGCTATCCCGTCACGCTGGTGGCCGACGCCCACACCTCGGCGGGCAACGCCGTGCTGACGGCGCCGCAGGTGATCGCGCACCACAACGCCACGCTGACCAACATCTCCAGCTTCGGTCCGCGCGTGCGCGCGGTGGCCAGCGCGGACCTCTGACGCGCCGGGCTCTCAGCCCAGCGACTTGAACGACCGCAGGTCCGCCAGCGGTGTGAAGTCGCCCGCGCGCTTGTCCTTCATGGCGGCGATGGATTCGCGCACGTGCGCGTTGCTCCAGATCGCGCCCTGCAGCCAGCCCATCTGGCGCAGGCTGTCTTCCACCGAGTGGTCGCGCGCGTAGGTCACGGCCTGCTTGGTGCCCCAGATGGCGATCGGGGGCTTGGCGGCGATTTCCTTCGCGCACTGCAGCGCGGCGGCCACCGCGGCCTCGTGGGTGTCGAACACCTCGTTGACCAGTCCGTAAGCCAATGCCTTGCTGGCCGGCAGGCGGCGGCCGGTGTAGGCCAGTTCCTTCACCACCGCGAACGGGAGCAGCTTGGGCAGACGCTGCAGCGTGCCCACGTCGGCCACCATGCCGATGTTGATCTCCTGGATGCAGAAGAAGCTGTCGGCCGCCGCGAAGCGCAGGCAGCAGGCGCTGACCATGTCCACCGCGCCGCCCACGCCGTCGCCGTGCAGCGCGGCGATGGTGGGGATGCGCAGGTTTTCCAGC
>CAZFOT010000029.1:0-3611 GCA_964520365.1 uncultured Hydrogenophaga sp. | reverse complement strand
GGCGGCGCGGTGGACAGGGTCACGGCCGCCGATGCAGCCGCCCTGGATGGCGCAGATCACCGGGATGCGCAGGTTCTCGATTTTTGTGAAGGTGGCCTGCATGTCGGTGAGCAGGTCGAAGATGGCGGCCCGGCCTTCCGGGCTCTGGTCGTCCATCTGGATCGCGCCCGCGAAGGTCTCCAGCGCCATGCCGGCGCTGAAATGCTTGCCGGTGCTGCTGATGACGAGCGCGCGCGCCGTGCCCTCGTTGTGGATCTGCGTGAGCAGCTCGTCGAGCTCGCGCCAGAAGGTGGGGTGCATGGTGTTCAGCTCGGCGGGCCGGTTGAGCACCAGGTGGGCGACGTGGTCAGTCGTCGAGTTCAGGGAAAAGCAGGTCGGTGTGTTCATCGGCGGCCTTGTCTCGGGGCGTGTTGGGGATGGTGGAATCACTGTAGCCGGGGGCCATCGCTTCCTCTGTCCCGAGCTTGACGAGCCTGCCCACGCGCACCCCCAGCAGCCGGATGCGCCGGCTCAGGTCCACGCGCTTGAGGCACAGGCCGGCCTGGCGGCGGATGCTCGCGGCGTCGCTGGTGAAGTGGGCTATGGTGCTGTCACGCGTGACGATCTGGAAGTTGTCGTAGCGCAGCTTCACGCCGATGGTCTTGCCCACGTAGCCCTTGCGCTGCAGGTCGCCAGCCACCTGTTCGCACAGGCGCGTGAAGATGGCGCCGAGTTCGGCGCGGTCGCGCACCGCGTGCAGGTCGCGGTCGAAGGTGGTTTCGCGGCTCATGCTCACCGGCTCGCTCTCGGTCACCACCGGGCGCTCGTCGCGGCCCCAGGACACCTCGTGCAGCCAGGCGCCGTAGCTCTTGCCGAAATGCTCGACCAGCCAGCCGCGTTCGCGCGCGGCCAGCTCGGCGATGGTGTGGATGCCGTGGGCCTGCAGCTTCGCGTCGGCCTTGGGGCCCACGCCATTGAGCTTGCGGCAGGGCAGGGGCCAGATCAGGCTCTGCAGGTCGCCGGGCCGCACGATGCTGATGCCGTTGGGCTTCTTGAATTCGCTGGCCAGCTTGGCGATCAGCTTGTTGGGCGCCACGCCGATGGAACACGTCAGGCCCGTGGCCTGGAAGATGCTCTTCTGGATCAGCCGCGCCAGCACGCGCCCGCCCTCGCGCTGGCCGCCGGGCACGTCGGTGAAGTCGATGTAGACCTCGTCCACGCCGCGGTCTTCCATCACCGGCGCGATCTCGCGGATGGTGCTCTTGAACAGGCGCGAGATGCGGCGCACTTCGTCGAAATCCACCGGCAGCAGGATGGCTTGCGGGCACAGTTTGGCCGCCTTCATCAGCCCCATGGCCGAGCCCACGCCGAACTGGCGCGCCGGGTAGGTGGCGGTGGTGGCCACGCCCCGGCCCACGTAGTCGCCCAGGCGCGGGAAGAAATCGACCGGGATGCGATCCAGCGTGCCGGGCCCCCATTCGTGTTCCGGGTGGGCCGCGCGCAGCCGCGCGAACATGTCGTCCTCGCGCCGCCGCCCGCCGCCGATCACCACCGGCAAGCCCTTGAGCTGCGGGTAGCGCAGCAACTCCACCGACGCGAAAAACGCGTCCATGTCGAGGTGGGCGATCCGCCGTGTGGGCGTGCGGTCCGGAGAAGCGGGTGGGGTCACGCGGCCAAGCATAGCGGGATTACCATCGTGGTCGCGGGGCGCCCATGCGCGCCCTTCGTGCCCGCACAACCCAGGAAGGAACCCTCATCATGAACACCTTGTCGCGCCTGCTCACCGCCCTGCTGGTGGGCGCGGGCATCGCCCTGGCCGGCTTTGCCGTCGGCCAGGGGCTGGAACGCTTTCGCATGTCCGACCGTTCGGTCACCGTCAAGGGCCTGGCCGAACAGGCGGTGGAGAGCGACTTCGCCATCTGGACGCTGGGCTTTCGCCGCGCCGGCGGCGAGTTCGGTCTCGTGCAGCAGGCGCTCTCGGGCGACCGCGACCAGGTGGTGGCGTTCCTGAAGGCGCGCGACTTCACCGACGACGAGATCGAGGCCCGGCCGCTGCAGGTGCAGGACCTTTATGCCCGCGAATACGCCCAGGCCAACCAGCCCTTCCGCTTCAACGGCACCGGGCAGGTGCTGGTGAAATCGGCCCGCGTGGCCGAGGTGGAGAAGGCCGCGCTGGCGATCGACCCGCTGATCCAGGCCGGCGTGCAACTGGGCGGCGACAGCGAAGGCGGCCGCGGCGGCCCGCGCTACCAGTTGCGCGGCTTCAACGACATCAAGGCGCCCCTGCTGGCCGAGGCCACGCGCAACGCCCGCGAACAGGCCGACAAGTTCGCCGCCGAAGCCGGCGCCCGCCTGGGCCCGCTGAAGAACGCCAACCAGGGCGTGATCCGCATCACCGGCGACGACGGCAACGACTACGACGATGGCGGTTCACGGACCAAGCGATTGCGGGTGGTGAGCACGTTCGAGTATGAGTTGAGGTGACGCTCCCTCACACGGATTTCCGGATCCACCACCCCTTGAACAGCCAGGGCAGGCTCGGTCCCGCGCCCGCCGCCGCGCCACCCTTGTTCTCGGCGCTCACGCCGATCCTGGTGGCGCCTTCCAGCGCACCGGCGTCCACCGGCACTTCCAGCGTCTGGTACTTGCTCTCGATCACGCCGAGCGAACGCGGCGTGGCCTCGCCGGCCATGGCCCAGAGCTGCATGCTGTCCTCGCGGCCTTCGCGCACATCGTTGAGGCGCTGCACCAGCAGCACGCCCTGCCGCGGGTCGTGCGTGACCAGCATGGCGGGCTGGTCCTGGCTGTCGTGCAGCACGGCCACGAAGCGCACCTGAGGGGTCTGGTCCAGCCGGCCCTGCAGGTGGTCGATCTGCGCCTTGAGCTGCTCGAACATGCTGGCGCTGGCGGCCCAGGCCAGCAGCAGTGCGATCAGCAGCACGATGGAGGTGATGCGCCACCAGGGGCTGACGCCTTGGCGGGGGAGGGGTGCGTTCATGAAGGGAAGGAGGAGCGATGAATATGGGCCAGCACGGATTGTGCGCGAACCTTCCCGAGCGAAATGTTCCCCCACCAGGGATGCCGTGGATCCGGCTCTGCCGGTCCACAGGCATCGCCCCCTCGAGGGGGTCGCGCGAAGCGCGGCGGGGATGGGTCAAGCCACCGGAAAGGTGCCGGGCAGCAGGATGGATTTGTCCACCGTTTCCACCTGCGTGTGGCCGCAGAAGGCCATGGTGAGGTCGAGTTCCCTGTGCAGGATTTCCAGGCACTTGCTCACGCCGGCTTCGCCCATGGCGCCCAGGCCGTACAGGAACGGCCGGCCGATGTAGACGCCGCGCGCGCCCAGGGCGCGGGCCTTGAGCACGTCCTGGCCGCTGCGGATGCCGCCGTCCATGTGGACCTCGATCTGGCCGCCCACCGCATCCACCACGGCCGGCAGGGCTTCGATGCTGCTCTGCGCCCCGTCGAGCTGGCGCCCGCCGTGGTTGCTCACGATCAGCGCGTCGGCACCCGACTGCACGGCCAGCCTGGCGTCTTCCACGTCCTGGATGCCCTTGAGGATGAGCTTGCCGCCCCAGCGGTTCTTGATCCACTCCACGTCGCCCCAGTTCAGGGCCGGGTCGAACTGCTGC
>CAZFOT010000028.1:0-23571 GCA_964520365.1 uncultured Hydrogenophaga sp. | reverse complement strand
CGCGGCTCCAAGCCTGCCTGCGCAGGCTTGGACGTGCCCGAAGAGCCTTTGCCTCCGGCATTGGCTCCGAGCCATACAGCGGCGCAGGGGGGTGTCACCTCTTCGGTAGCTTGAAGACCCACATCGAGCCGCCTTGCGTGACCTGCTTGGTCAGCTCGGCCATGTCGCCGCCCCACAGCGGCACGGCACCGCCGTAGCCGGACTGGATGCCGATGTACTGTTCGCCGTCCATTTCCCAGGTCACGGGCACCGAGACCACGCCCGAGCCGGTCTGGAACTTCCAGAGTTCCTTGCCGTTGGCCTTGTCGAACGCCTTGATGTAGCCGTCGGACGTGCCGGTGAACAGCAGGCCGCCGGCCGTGGTCAGTGTGCCGGCCCACAGCGGGAACTGCTCCTTGTGTTCCCATTCGATCTTGCCGGTCACGGGGTTGATGGCGCGCAGGATGCCCACGTGGTCGTCGTAGAGCTTCTTGATCCGGAAGCCCTGGCCCAGGTAGGCGGCGCCGGCCTTGTAGGAGATGTTCTCGGCCCAGTAGTCCATCGCCCAGTGGTTGCCCGGGATGTAGAACAGGCCGGTGTCGGGGCTGTAGCTCATGGGCATCCAGTTGGTGCCGCCCAGGAACGGCGGCGAGACGAAGATGCTGTCGCCCTTGTCCTGGCCGGCCTTGGGCTTGGGCGGGTACTGCTTTTCGTCGACCTTGGGCATGCCGGTCTTCAGATCGAAGCCGCTGGCCCAGGTGATGCCGTCCACGAACGGCCAGACGCCGATGACGGAATTCTGCTTCCACGGATGGCCGCCGCCCTTGGCCAGCTTCTCGCGGTCGGTCACGAAGAAGAAGCCGTTGCGGTCGGCGTGCGCCGAGGCCTTGACCGTCTTGCCGGACTTGGGGTCCTTGTAGTCGAACAGCAGCACCGAGTTGTTGCCCGAGAAGTCCCAGGCGTCGTTCGGGGTGTGGGAGAAGAAGCCTTTGAGTTCGCCGGTGGTGGGGTCCACGTAGGCCTGGCCGGAGGTGTACAGGCTCGGCCAGTTCAGCGGCTTGTCGCCTTCGGCCGTGCGCTTCCAGGTGTTCCACGGCGCCGGGTTGCCGGTGCCGATCACGATGGTGTTGGTCTCCACGTCGAAGGTGGCGGTCTGCCAGGGCGCGCCGCCGCCATGGCTCCAGGCCTCGACCTTGCCGGTGGGGGAGTTCGGGTCGTTGGGCCAGGAGGGCGCCTTGGCGTCGCCGGTGGGCGTGCTGGGCTTGCCGTTGAGGCGGCCCACGTGGCCTTCGACCAGGGGACGCGCCCAGATCTCTTCGCCGGTGTCCACGTCGCGTGCGTAGAGGTAGCCGACCACGCCGAACTCGTCGCCCGAAGAGCCGTGCACCAGCATCACCCGGCCCGTCTTCTTGTCCTTCACGACGAAGGGCGCGCCCGTCATGGTGTAGCCCACCTTGTGGTCGCCGAACTTCTCGCGCCAGACCACCTTGCCGGTGGCGCGGTCGAGCGCGACGATGGCCGCGTCCAGGGTGCCGAAGAACACCTTGTCGCCATAGATCGCGGGGCCGCGGTTGACCACGTCGCAGCAGGGGCGGATGTCCTCCGGCAGGCGGTGTTCGTAGGTCCACAGGCGCTTGCCGGTGCGCGCATCGATCGCGAAGAAGCGCGAGTACGAGCCCGTGGCATAGATGACGCCGTCGTGCACCAGCACCTGGCCTTCCTGCCCGCGCTGCTTCTCGCCGCCGAAGGAGTAGCTCCAGGCCGGCACCAGCCCGGCCACGTTGTCCTTGTTCACCAGCGTGAGCGGGCTGTAGCGCTGCGCCGAGAGGCCCAGACCGTAGCTGAGCACGTCGGTGGTGGATTTGTGGTCGTTGGCGATGTCTTCCCACGTGACCGGCTTGGCCGCGTGGGTGGCGCCAGCCAGCAGCGCGGCGGCGGCCAGGGCGAGCCGGCTCAGGCGCCGCTTGCGGTTGACGGTGTCGTTCTTCATGTCTTGCTCCTCAGGTCTGGGGTGGTCTCGTCGATGCGACGGATGCCGCAACGCCGGGGCAGTATCGAACGCGGGGCCGTTTTCGCCACGGGAGTGCGGCGGTGCGATCCCGGGAAACTTTCCCGGCGATACCGGGTTTTTCGCCCAGGCTGGCATGTGCCTTGCGGTGTGGGGTCCGAACACCACCTGGAGAGACGATGGATCTGAGGTTTCGGCTGCTGCTCGGGCTCCTGTCGGGGGGCCTGGCCCTTGCGCTGGCCGCTGCCGTGCTGGTGATCGTCGATGAACGGCAGCAGGCGCGAAGG
The DNA here is from genome assembly GCA_964520365.1 of uncultured Hydrogenophaga sp. GTDB lineage: Bacteria > Pseudomonadota > Gammaproteobacteria > Burkholderiales > Burkholderiaceae_C > Hydrogenophaga. The sequence goes on along the minus strand of CAZFOT010000028.1, from coordinate 21,297 downwards.
CAGCAGGAACAGATGCGCTGCGTGTTGGCTCAGGTGGATCGTTCAGAGGGGCAACAACTGTCCCATTTAGCAACACAGGCTGCGCAGCCACAGGCGGGCGGGCGCACGCCGGCATTCCTGGCGCTTTCGGCGGTGTTGTCCGCGCTCGCCGCATGGTGGCTGATCGTGCGCGCGCTGGCGGCCCGGTTTGAACGCCTGAAAACCGCGTTGGCGCAGTCCCGGTCGCAAGAGCGGCGCATGCGGCGCGATGCCCTGGTATTGCGGGAGGTCGAGCGCCGCGAACTGGCACGCGAACTGCATGACGAATTCGGCCAGAGCCTGGCCGTCATGGTGAGCGCTGCCGGCTACGTGGAGCGGCATGCCGGGGCGGCATCGGCGCAGGTGCTCGGCGAATGCGCACGCGACATCCGCATGGCGGCCTCGCAGATGGCCCGGCAGGTGCGCGGTCATCTGCGCCGGCTGCGGCCGCAGGAACTGCAAGGCTTCGAGATGCGCGCGGCGCTGAAGGAACTGGTCGATGGCCACTGGCTGGCTGCCGCCGGCCTGCGTGTCGAGGCGCATTGGCCGCACGCGCTGCCGGCGCTCTCGCCCGAGGCCAGGCTGGCGCTCTACCGCACGGTGCAGGAGGCACTGACCAATGTCGTCAGGCATGCCCGCGCGAGCACGGTGGTGCTGGCGATGGAGGCGGACCGCGAGGGGTTGCGGGTGTGCATCGAGGACGACGGCCACGGGGATGCGCAGGCGGTCCTGCGGTCCAGCCGTTCAGGGGTCAGGGGCATGCGCGAGCGTGCCGAAATGGCCCGGGGCCGCCTCGACCTGGCGCCTTCGGGCCTCGGTGGCCTGCGGGTGACCCTGTGGCTGCCCGCGAGCGGAAGCGTTGAAGACGAACAAGGAGACGAAGACCATGGTGAACGTGCTGCTGCTGGATGATCACTCGGTTGTGCGAACGGGGTATCGGCGCCTGATCGATGCGGAACCCGACCTCAGTGTCGTGGCCGAAGCCTCGACCGCCGCCGAAGCCTATGCCCGGCTGCAGGAAGGCCGGATCGATCTGGCGGTCGTGGACATCAGCCTGCGCGGCACCAGCGGCATCGACGCGATCCGCCGCATCCTGTCCCGGGAGGCGCAGGTCCGCGTGCTGGTGCTGTCCATGCACGACAACCCGAGCATCGTCACCCAGGCCATGAGGGCCGGCGCGCTGGGCTACCTGACCAAGAGCAGCGAGCCGGCCGAGCTGCTCGACGGCATTCGCGCCGTGGCGCGCGGGCGGCGCGTGCTGTCGAGCGACGTGGCCCAGTTGCTGGCCGAAGCCAGCCTCGATGGCGAGCAGGTGCTCAGCCGCCTGACGCCCCGGGAGTTCGAGGTGCTGCGCATGCTGGCCTCGGGCGAGGAAACGCGGCAGATCGCCACCCACATGCACCTGAGTCCCAAGACCGTCCTCAACCACCTGTCGATGGTGCGCCAGAAGCTGGAGACCGACAGCGACATCAAGCTGCTGCGCCTGGCGGTTCGCCACGGCCTGGTGGACCTTCAAGCCGTGTGAAGAGAAATACCCCCCGCGCCGCCTTCGGCGTCACCCCCCTGGAAGGGGGGCGGCACCAGCGGCCCAGCGAAGCCGGTTCCGCGGTGCCCCTTGATGACGTGGTGCGAAGCGTTGTGGGTGTTTTCGTCTCAGTTTTTCATGGAGCCGAAGGTGGTGCGGGGGTGGGCCTACTTCATGCGCCGGATCAGGCCGTCTTTCAGGACGAACTGGTGATGGACGAAGGCCAGCAGGTGCAGGACCACCAGCAAGAGCAGGCTGTACACCGACCACCAATGCACGACGCTCAACACCTCCTTGGCCAGGTCCCAGGGTTCGGCCAGCCGGGGCAGGCGCCAGCCGAAGAAGCGGATCGGGTAGCGGGAAAACACGGACCCGAGAAAGCCGGACAAGGGCGCCAGCAGCATGAGCAGGTACAGCAGCCGGTGGCTCCAGTCGGCGAGCGCTCTTTTGTTGTGTTCCTGCGCCAGTGGCGCGACCCGTGGCCGCAGCGCCGCCCAGCACAGCCTGACCGCGATCAGCAGCCCCAGCAGCATGCCCATCGACTTGTGCACGTTGAACCAGTAGGCGCGGATGCCGGTGTCGTTCTTGGGCAGATCGACCATCCAGAGGCCCAGGCCCAACTGGGCCAGCAGCAGGGCGGCCATCAGCCAGTGCAGCAGCACCGAGAAGCGGTCGTAGTTCGGGCGGGCCATGGGTTTGTCTCCTGTTGTCGGGGGGCTGGGAAGCGCCTGGCAGGCAAGATCGGTGCCATCGCCTTGCTGTCGCTCGCCGGCTGCGCGGCCGTGCCCGCGGTCGGTGTCGGGGACGCGTGCGATGCGCCCGTGGCGGCCGTGCCCTGGCAAGCCGTGGCGCCCTCGGTCTGGGTCTGGATGCCCGCCGAGCCCGGCGAGATCGGCGCCGGCAACGGCGGGCACGTGGCGCCCGTCACGGCCGTCGTCGATGCGGGCGAGGCGCTGCTGATCGACCCCGGTCCGAGCCACCGCCACGGCGAACGCGCGAGGCAGTCGCTGCGCTGCCGCTTCGGCGCGCGCGTGGTGTGGATCGTCAACACCCATGCCCATTCGGAAAACGTGCTGGCCAACTCGGCGTTCGCCGACGCGCAGGCGCGGGGCCGGGTTCGCATCGGCGCCAGCGAAGCGACGCGCGACGGCATGCGGCAGCGCTGCGCGGCCTGCCTGGCCAGCCTCACGGCACGGGTGGGCGAGGCCGCCATGGCCGCCACCCGCATCGTGTTGCCCGACCGGGTTCTTTCGCCGGGCATGCCGCTGCGCGTGGGCCGGCGAGAGCTGCGCGTGCTGGCGGTGGAGAAAGGTCACACCGAAGGCGACCTCGTGCTGTGGGACGCCGAGCACCGTGTGCTGTGGGCGGGCGGCCTGGTCTATGGCGACCGTGTGCCCGAGCTGGCGCAAGGGCATGTGGACGACTGGCTCGCCGCGCTGCGCCGGCTGGAAGCGTTGCCGGTGCGCGACCTGATCGGCGCGGCCTGGTCCCGCGCCGGCGCCGACGGCGGTGCGCCCCCGGCACTGGCGCAGACCCGGCGCTACCTCGCCGATCTGCGCGCCGGTGTGCTGCAGGCCATGGATGCGGGGCGCTTGCCGCAGGAAAGCGGCGCGGTGCCGCTGCCGGCCTACGCGGACTGGACAGGCTACGCCGAGCGCCACGGCTTCAACGTGCTGCAGGCCTGGCGCGAGCTCGAAGCGGTCTGGATGGACGAAACCCGGCCGGCACCGGAGCCGCAAGGCAGCGCTACATCCAGCGCGTGGGCGGATGCCCCACGGCGGCCTTGAACATCGCGCTGAAGGCGCTGTCGCTCGCGTAGCCGGTGGCGGCCGCCACCTGGCTCACGGGCAGCCCCCGCGCCAGCAGGGGCAGGGCGTGCGCCAGCACCGCCTGCTGGCGCCATTCCTGGTAGGTGGTGCCGAGTTCTTCCCGGAACAGGCGCGCCGCCGTGCGCTCGCTGGCCCCGGCGCCGGCGGCCCACTCGGCCAGGGTGGCGCGCTTGCCCGGTGAGCGCAGGACCGCCTCGCACAGGCTTCTGAGCCGCTTGTCGCGCGGCAGCGGCACCCCCAGCGGCTGGGTGTCGGCGTGCGCCAGTTCGTCCAGCACGAGGGCGGCCAGCAGCCGGTCTCGATCGGGTTCGGCGGCGCGGCGCGTGGCCGCGTCCATGGCCTGCACGAGTTCGCGCAGCAGCGGCGAAACCCGGATCATGCGGCAGCTCGGCCCGGCGCAGGGCCGTGCCTCGGCATGGATGTACAGGGTGCGCAGCTCGGCCGCCTCGCGCACCGTGACGGCGTGCCGGATGCCGGACGGAATCCACACCGCGCGCGACGGGGGCACGATGAAGGTCACGGCCTGGAGGCTTTCTTCGTCCGGCGCCACCATCACCTGCACGATGCCGGTGGCGCAGTAGGCCAGTTGCCCCCAGGGATGGCGGTGCGGCTCGAAGTGGGTGTCGGCGGTGAGCGCGCGGGCGCGCACGCGCACCGGCCGGGCCGCGTCGGGGGTGAACGCGTCGGTGTCGCCCACCGGGGTGGGGGGCGGCCTTCGAACGGCTGCGGCGGAGCGGGGCGAGGAGGTCATGCGGCGGTTTGGCTGAAAATCGATGAAAACTGTCAGAACATCGTTATTCGGCGAATCCCGCCAAGTCTACGATCGAGCCATGTCTTCCTCAAGCACTTCCCACGCGCTGCCCGCGGGCGGCGGCGTGCCCCTCCGGCAGGACGCAAGCCTCATCGGCCTGGTGGGGCTGGCGCACCTGATCAGCCACTTCAGCCAGTTGCTGCTGGCGCCGCTGTTCCCCTGGCTCAAGGACGCCTTCGACGCCAGCTACGCCGAACTGGGCTTCCTGATGACGGTCTTTTTCGTCACCTCCTGCGCGGTGCAGACCGCCTCGGGTTTCGTGGTGGACCGGTTCGGGCCGCGCCCGGTCCTGTTCGCCGGCCTGTCGCTGCTGGGCGTGGCCGCCTTCGGGTTTGCCGCGAGCACCAGCTACGCCATGCTGGCCGTGTTCGCCGTGGTGGCCGGGGTCGGCAACGGCGTGTTCCATCCGGTGGACTACACCTTGCTCAACCGCAAGGTCAGCGCCGCCCGGCTGGGCCATGCCTACAGCGTGCACGGCATCACCGGCAGCCTGGGCTGGGCGCTGGCGCCGGCCATGCTGGTGCCGATCGCGCTGGCGTATTCCTGGCGCGCGGCGCTGGTTTGCGCCGGGCTGCTGGCGTTCGGGGTGCTGGCCCTGCTCTGGCTGCACCGCGAGCGCCTGAGCCTGCCCGCGGCCCCGCCGCCGGCGCGCGGCGCGGAGCATGCGCCGGCCGAAGGCGCCATGGCCTTTCTTCGCATCCCGGCGGTCTGGATGTGTTTCGCTTTCTTCTTTTTCTACGCCATGTCCTTGAGCGTGGTGCAGGCGTTCGCGCCCGAGGCCGCGCGCCAGTTGCATGCGGTGCCGCTGGCCCTGGTCGCGGTCTGCCTGACCACCTACATGCTTTGCGCCGCGGGCGGCATGGTGTTGGGCGGTTTCCTGGCGTCCGACCCGTCCCGCTGCGAGCGCGTGGTGGGCGTGGGTTTCGGCATTGCTGCCTGCATTGCCTTGTTGCTGGGCCTGGGCGATCTGCCGGCGTTGGCGGTGCCCGTGCTGTTCGGCGCCATGGGTTTCGCCGCCGGCATCGCCGGGCCGTCGCGCGACCTGCTGGTCAAGCGATCCACGCCCGACAACGCCACCGGCCGGGTCTACGGCGTGGTGTATTCGGGCCTGGACATCGGGCAGGCGATTTCGCCGTTGATCTTCGGCCTGCTGATGGACCAGGGACAGTTCCGGGGTGTGCTGATCGGTCTGGCGGTGGTGCAGGGCGTGCTGATCGTGAGCGCGTTCAATGTGCGGCGCGTGCGGCGCACCGCGCTGGCGGCAGCCTGAATTCTTTCGATTGCATTTGCGGCGCGGCCGGCCCGAAGCGGGCCGAAAATTTCGTCCCGGGTCCGCGGCCCGTCGATCCAGAAGGTATAACAGCGGCTTGCCCACCGACTGATATCCCCCGGCACATTCCGCTGATTGACGATGACGGCTCCGCCCCGATTGCTGCAAAAGTGTTTTCAAGAGGCACTTGCCGAAAGCCCTGAGATGCTGCGCCGCTGCATGGAGGTGGCCATTGCCGGGTTGCAGGCGGCGGAGAACCAGGGCGAGGAGATGGTTCTTCGGGATCGCCTGGCCAGGGCCTGGTGGAATCTGCTGCAGCACAAGGCGCATTGGGCGCAGGTCTACCCGCAGCGCCTGCGCGAGGCCTTCGACGACGCGTCGGGCGACTCCCAGGCTTCGCGCCCGGCCACCTTGTCCGAATCGGTGTTGCTGTCCCTGGTGGACGAAGATGCCGTGAACGAATCGCTGGAGTCCGCGCGGTTGCTGCAGAGCATCCAGCCGGCCGTCGATCAGGAGCTCGCCGTGCTCGACGCGCTGATGAGCTCGGTCATCGGCCTGGGCACGGTGCGCGCCGAGCTGAATCCGCTGCGGCCTTCCGTTTTCGTGCGCGCCCTGCGCGAGACGATGTCGGCCGACGAACCCGATCCGGAAATGCGGGGGCTGTGGCTGCGCCATTGCGGACAGCCGCTGGGCCGTGAACTCAAGAAGCTCTATGAAAACCTCGCCGTGATGCTGCAGCGCGCGAACGTGCGGGAGGCGGGCTACCGCGTCCGGCTCGCGCCCGAGGGCAAGGCTTCCCGCTCGGCAGGCCTGGAAGGGGGGTCCCAGTGGGGGCAACTGGCCGAGCAGGACGGGGGGCAGGGCTCGGGCCACTCCGGCGGCGCGCCGCTCGAATCGCCCGGCTACGAGCTCCCGCCCATGTCGCAGCTCGGGCGCCTGCAGTCGGACGTGCAGCACCGCGTGTTCCACGATTTTCTCGATCATGGACACAGCCATTTTGAGCAGCCGCTGGAGCACGGCTACTACCGGCAGGTCGAACGCGAGCTTCAGGCGGTGGACCGGTCCGCGCCGCAGGAGGCCATCGACGAGCAGGCGGTGCAGCAGCAGCGCATGCGCTACCGCGACGTCACGGCGGTCGATCGGCCCGCCCGCGAGGTCGGCGTCGGCAGCGTGCTCAGTCCCAGGGATTGGGGCGACTTCGCCGCCGCGCACGAGCGCTCGCGCCTGCTGCTGCAACTCAAGCAGAAGGCCCAGAAGGTCAGCCAGGCGGTGGGCCTGGACGTGGTGCGCACCCTGGTCAACCAGGTGGCCCAGGACCCCTTGCTGCTGGCGCCGGTGCGCGAGGCGGTGGTGGCCCTGGAGCCCGCGCTGCTGCGCCAGGCGATGGCCAATCCCCGCTTCTTCGGCGAGGACGAGCACCCGGCCCGCCGCCTCGTTGAGAGCGTCGCGCAGCGCAGCTTCAAGTACAACGACGAATTCGCCAGCGATTTCGACAGCTTCTTCCAGCCGGTTCAGCAGGCATTCCGCGAACTCAACGCCTCCGCGGCCGCCGACCCGACCGTGTTCGCCGACGTGCTGCAGACCCTGGAGCAGGGCTGGCAGGCGCAGGACGAGGCCGAGCAGCAGCAGCAGGACGAAGGCCTGCGGTCGATGCGCTATGCGGAGGAGCGCCAGGCGCTGGCCGACCAGATCGCATGGGACCTCAGCCAGCGCCCCGACATCGACAACGCGCCGGGCGTGATCCTCGACTTTCTCTATGGCCCGTGGTCGCTGGTGATCGCGTCGGCCCAGCTCAACGACCAGACCGGCCACCACGATCCGGGCGGCTACCGGAAGGCGGTGTCCAACCTCCTGTGGAGCGTCAAGAAGGAAGTGACGCTCAAGCGGCCGGCCAAGCTGTTCGAGATCATTCCCCAGATGCTCGGCGTCCTGCACTCGGGCCTGGACATGCTGGGCCAGACGCGCGAGGAAACCAAGCCGTTCTTCGATGCGCTGATGCGCCTGCACGAGCCGGTCCTGGGACTGCGCCGCGCCCGCATCCGCAACGACGCCAGCGCCTCCGATCCGGTTCCGCTGGACGATGCGCCGATGTCGATGGAGCTGGACGAAACCCTGCCCGCCACACCCGAGCAGCGCAGGCCTCGCCAGTCGGGCCAGCCCTGGCTGGGGCGGCGCGAACTCGATGCCGCCGGCTTCCAGGACACCCTGCCGACCGACTACGCCGACCTCGCCGAGAGCCAGGCCGCCGCCCAGGCCGATCAGGCGGGCGATCAGGCACAGGCCCAGCCGGCATCGGGCGATGCGGCCGACGAGCAGCCGGACCCCGCCGCCGTGCTGGCGGGGCTGCGCGAAGGCGACTGGGTCGATCTGTACTCCCACCGGGAGTGGCTGCGCGCCCAGTTGATCTGGGCCAGCACCAAGGGCACGCTGTTCATGTTCGTGAGCCGGGGAGGGCGTCCCCACTCCATGACCAAGCGCAGTTGCGAGCGGCTCATCGCCAGCCGCCTGCTGCGTCCGATCGAGTCGCGGGGCGTGGTGGACAAGGCCCTCGCCGCCATCGCGCGGGAGGCGGTTCGGCCGGCCGAGTCCGAAACCGCCTGAGGCGCCGGCCCGCCGGGGGGCGTCCCCGGATGACCGCCGGTAGGCTCAGGGGCACCGTCTGGAACCCCGGGTGCGCAGGCCGGCGCCACATGACCGACAAGTACAGGAATACGCTGTGATTCCCAGGTATAAATTCGGTCCCGACACCTCCGCCTTGATCCCATCGTCCGCCATGTTGGTCACCTCCCCCTTGTTGATGCAGTGCCTGAGGGAAGCGCTGCAGCAGACGCCCGATCTGGTCGGGCGCTGCCTCGACGACGCGGTCACGTCGCTCAAGGCCCTGGCCGGAGAGGGGCGCGAGGTCGTGGTGCACGATGCCTCCTCCAAGGTCTGGTGGGATCTGCTGCAGAACAAGGGGGCCTGGGTCCACGCCTACACCCACCTGCTGGGCGAGGCCTTCTCGTCCGGCGAGCAAGGCGTCCCGGGGCCCGACAAGGCGCTGCATCTCCATGCGTCGCGGCACGAACTCGCGCTGGAGGACGAGCAGGCCGTCAACGAATGGCTGGACGCGGCCCGCCTGCTGCAGGAACTCCAGTCCCTGGTCGAACAGGACCTCGCGGCCCTCGATGCCCGGCTCAGCTCGCTCGGCGGCGACCACGCCGCGCACGTCGAGGACACCCCGCTGCGTCCCTCGGTCTTCATGGGCGTGCTGCGCGACCTCATGGCCTCGGTCGAATCCAGTCCCGAGGTGCGCACGGTCTGGCTGCGCCACATCTTTCCCACGCTCGGCCGCGAACTGCGCAGGCTCTACCAGCACCTGGCGCTCATGCTCCAGCGCGCCACCGAGGAGCCGGTGAGCTACCGGGTGCGCCTGGTCGAGGCGCCCGAGCCGGCGCCGCCGCCGCGGCGCGACCTGCTCGGCGACGAATCGGGCCTGACCGGCGCGGGCGATGGCGCCGCGGCCCCGGCCAAGTCCCCCCGCCTGGCCATGCCGGGCATGAAGGCGCTGGCCAGCGCGCAGTCCGACATCAGCCAGGCGGCCTTGCTGGCCTTTCTCCAGCGCGGCGGCGCGCCGTTCGAGAGGCCGCTCTCCAGCGCTTATTTCGAGCAGGTGGAGCAGGAACTGGCCCGGCTTGGCGAGCCGTGCGACTTGCCTGTGCTCAGCGAGGTGGTGGAACACCAGCGGCGCGACCAGGCCTTGGCGGCCGTGGACCGCTCGGTGCGCGAGGTGGACATCGGGTCGCGGCTCGACCAGGGCGACTGGGGCGCTTTCGCCGATCCGCGCGAACGTGCCCGCGTGCTGCTGCAACTCAAGCAGAAAGCCGGGCGCATTTCCCAGGCCATGGGCATCGATGTCGTGCGCCGGCTGGTGAGCCAGGTCGCGTGCGACCCGTTGCTGCTGGCGCCGGTGCGCGAGGCCATGGTCGCCATCGAGCCGGCGCTGCTCCGGCTGGCCGTGGTGCAGCCGCGCTTCTTCAGCGAAGCCGACCATCCGGCCCGTCGCCTGGTCGAGAGCGTGGCGCAGCGCTCGTTCAAGTACAACGACGAGTTCTCCACCGAGTTCGGCGAATTCATGCAGCCGGTGCGCCAGGCGTTCCGCTTGCTCAACGATTCGGCCACCGAGGACCCCAAGGTGTTCGCCGACGTGCTCACCGCGCTGCGCGAACTCTGGGACGGCCAGGACGAGCGGGAGAAGGCGCTCAGGCAAGAGCGGCTTCGCGCCATGCGCTTCGCCGACGAACGCCAGGCGCTGGCCGACCACATCACGCGCGAGCTCAGCCAGCAGGCCGACCTGGACGGCGTTCCGGGCTTCATCGTGGAGTTCCTCGGCCGGGTGTGGTCGCTGGTGATCGCCTCGGCCCGGCTGACCCACCCCGATGGCGGTGACGATCCCGGGGGCTACCGGGCGGCCGTGGAACCCTTGCTCTGGTGCGGCCGCAAGGAAGTGGTCATGCGCCGCCCGGCGCAGCTGTTCGAGACCCTGCCGGAACTGATCCAGACCCTTCACAACGGACTGGATATGCTGGGCATGTCGCGCGCCGACACCAAGCCGTTCTTCGACGCCTTGATGCGCCTGCACGAGCCGGTGCTCGGTGCCCGCCGCGCGCGGGTGCGCCACGACGGCACCACCTCCTCGCCGACGCCGCTGGAGGCGGCATCCTCCTCGATGCCGCTGGAGCTCGACGAGACCTTGTCCGCCGGCGCCGCCCGGCTGCAGCCGCGCGAGGCCGAGGAACCCTGGCTGGACCGGCGCGAACTGCATGCCGCCGGTTTCGAGGAAGAACCGTCCGACTATGGCGAACTGGTGGATTTCCAGGCCGACGAGGAGGAAGCGGGCGCGGCGCAGGCAGCCCTGTCCGAACCGGCGGCCGAGCAGGTCCTGGATCAGCTTCGCGTGGGCGACTGGATCGACCTCTGCTCGCACGGCGAATGGCTGCGCGCCCAGTTGATCTGGGCCAGCGCGCGCGGCACCCTTTTCATGTTCACCAGCGATGGCGGCCGCGCGCATTCCATGAGCAAGCGAAGCTGCGTCAAGCTGATCCGCCGCCGCTGGCTGCGCCCGGTCGATACCCACGCCGTCGTGCAGATGGCCATCCAGGCCATTGCGGGCGCCGGCGGCAAGACCGGGCCTGCCGGCACGCCCGAGGGCGGCTGACGCGCGGCCTGCCCGGCGCGCGCGAGCGGGCACAATGCGGGGCATGACAACCCGACTTGCCGGCCACCTCCTCGTTGAATGCCTGATCGCCCAGGGCGTGACCCACGCCTTCGGCGTGCCCGGCGAAAGCTACCTCGCCGTGCTCGACGGCTTCCATGCCCATGCCGAGCGCATCCGCTTCATCACCAACCGGCAGGAAGGCGGCGCCGCCTTCATGGCCGAGGCGCAGGGCAAGCTCACCGGGCGCCCGGGCGTGTGTTTCGTGACGCGCGGGCCCGGCGCCACCAACGCTTCCATCGGCGTGCATACCGCGTTCCAGGACTCCACGCCGATGGTGCTTTTCGTGGGCGACGTGGCCAGCGACGCGCGCGACCGGGAAGCGTTCCAGGAAGTGGACTACAGCGTGTTCTTCGGCCCCAGCACCAAGGGCATGGCCAAGCGGGTCGAGCGCATCGACGACGCCCGGCGCATCCCCGAATACGTGGCCCGCGCCTTCGCCACGGCCATGAACGGCCGGCCCGGGCCGGTGGTGCTGGTGCTGCCGGAAGACATGCTCACGCAGACCGTCGAAGCGCAGCCCCTGCCCCGCGTCGAGCCGGTGCAGGCCTGGAGCGACCCCGGGTCGCTGCGCGAGTTGCGCGAACTTCTGATGCAGGCGCGGCGCCCGCTGGTGATCGCCGGCGGCGGCGGCTGGACGCCGCAGGCCGCCGCCGCGCTGCAGCGCTTCGCCGAGAACTGGCAACTGCCCGTGGCCAACGCGTTCCGGTTCCAGGACACCTTCGACAACCACCACCCGCTGTACGCCGGCGACGTCGGCCTGGGCATCAACCCGGCCCTGGCCGCGCGCGTGCGCGAGAGCGACCTGCTGATCGCGCTGGGTCCGCGCCTGGGCGAGTCCACCACCGGTGGTTACACCCTGATCGAGGCGCCGGTGCCCCGGCAGAAGCTGGTGCACGTCCATGCCAGCGCCGAAGAGCTCCACCGCGTCTACCAGGCCAGCCTGGCCATCTGCGCCACCATGAACGCCGCCGCGCGCAGCCTCGAAGTGCTGGCGGCGCCGCCCGGCGTGCCCTGGGGCGCGTGGGCGCAGGCCTGCCATGCCGACTACCTGGCCAACATCGACCCGGCCAACGGCGGCATCACGATGCCCGGCAGCATCGACATGCCGGCCATCGTGCACACCTTGCAGCAGCACCTGCCGGCTGACGCGGTGCTCACCAACGGCGCGGGCAATTTCGCCAGCTGGCTGCACCGGTTCTTCCGCTACCACGGCCTGGCCAAGGGCCACAAGACCCAGCTCGCGCCCACCAACGGCGCCATGGGCTACGGCGTGCCCGCGGGTATCGCGGCGGCCATTCTCACCGGCCGCACCGCCTTCACCATCGCCGGCGACGGTGACTTCCTCATGAACGGGCAGGAGCTCGCCACCGCCGTGATGCACGGCGCCCGCAGCGTCGTGCTGCTGCTCAACAACGGCACCTACGGCACCATCCGCATGCACCAGGAGCGCGAGTACCCGGCCCGCGTGAGCGGCTCCGACCTGCGCAACCCCGACTTCTGCGCACTGGCCAGCGCGTACGGCTACCGCGCCGAGCGCATCACCCACACCCGCGAGTTCGAACCCGCCTTGCTGCGCGCGCTGCAAGGGCAGGGCGGTGCGCTGATCGAGGTGATGCTCGACCCCGAGGTCATCACCACCCGCGCCACGCTCAGCGCGATCCAGCGCAAGCCCTGAACCCGTCTCTGCTCCCTCTCTCGCTTGCGGAAGGGCTGGGGTGAGAGTGGTAATAAGTCACAAACTGCCGGGTACCTTGATACGTTCAGTTGACAACCGTTCTACCTACACTGAAGCCATCTTCAGGAGGTACCGATCATGTGGCAACTCAACGAAATGGACTACGGCACCGCCGTCCAGGCCGGGCGCCAGCCGCCCGCCCCCAAAGGGCCTGGCGCGGCCATGCTGATGCGCATGCTGGACGAGATCGACTACGGCGTGCTGGTGCTCGACGGGCAGGGCCAGATCCAGCACACCAACCACCTGGCACGGCACGAACTCGCCAGCGCGCGCCTGGTCATGGTGCGCGGCAACGCCTTGCTGGGCAGCAGCACCGAACACAGCGCCCTGATCCAGCAGGGCCTGGACCACGCCAGCCGCGGGCAGCGCAAGCTCGTGCTGCTCGAACACGACGAGCGGGAACTGTCGCTGGCCTTCATTCCCCTGAGCCACCCGCTGGAGGCCGAGTCGCCGACCGTGCTGGTGCTGATGCAGCGGCAGAGCACCTGCGACAACCTCGCGGTGCGCATGTTCGCCCGCAACAAGGGCCTGAGCCCGAGCGAGGAGTCGGTCATGATCGGCCTGTGCCGCGGGCTCGGCGTGCCCGAGATCGCGAAGGAGCACGGCGTGGCCGAGTCCACCGTGCGCAGCCAGGTGAAATCCCTGCGCGAGAAAACCGGCTGCTCCAGCATCCGGCGGCTCATGCAGCGCATCACCAGCCTGCCCCCGGTGGTGCCCGCCCTGCGCATCATCACCCCCATGTCTCACGGCGTCTCGGACTTCGCCCATCCATAATGGAGGGATGTCCGCAGCGCCGCCTTATGCTCTCCAGCCTTCCCAGTCCAGCCCGCACCTGCTGGCACTCGCGCAGCGTGGTGTCCAGCGCCGCTACCGGCGGGGCGCGCTCCTGATCCAGGAAGGCGAGACCGGCGACACGCTGTACATCGTGCAGCAAGGGCGGCTGAGGGCCTTCGTCGCGGACGGCAATGGCAAGGAACTCACCCTGGGCATCTACGGACCCATGGAGTACGTGGGCGAGATGTCGCTCGATGGCGGGCCCCGTTCCGCCAACGTCGAAGCGTCCGAGAACTGCACCTGCTCCGTCGTGTCCCGGGACGTGCTGCTGGCCTACATCGCGTCCCAGCCCGAGTTCGCGCTGGAACTCATGGCCAAGCTGATCCGGCGTGCCCGCCTGGCCACCGAGAGCGCGCGCAGCGTGGCCCTCATCGACGTGTATGGCCGGCTGGTGCGCCTGCTCAACCAGATGGCCCTGCCCCCCAACGCCGATGGGGAGCGCATGCTCCGGGAGCGCCTGACGCACCAGGCGATGGCCCAGCACCTGGCCTGTTCGCGTGAAATGGTCAGCCGCCTGCTGCGCGACCTGGAAACCGGCGGCTACATCGCGGTGCGCGAGCGCTGGATCTGGCTGCTCAGGAACCTGCCGGCACGCTGGTAATTGCTTCTTCCGAAGCGCCTTTCACGCTTCGTTGATCATGGCGCGCGCCTGTTGCGGCGCGGACGAACTGGTGCCCATGAGGCGCACCGCGCTGCCGCTGCGGCTGCCCGCGCCGAGCACGCCCCAGAGCGCGGGGTTGTCGTCGCTGGGCTGCAGGGTGTCGGGCATCTTCTTCACGCCCGGGCGTTGCGGCCGGCCGGCGTCCGGGTCGGGCTTGCGCGGTGAATACAGCGCGAAGTGCCCGCTGGGCGAGGCGTGGCGGCGCGTGCCGCCCACGCTCACCGTGCGCTGGCCGGTCGAGAGGCTGTTGAAGGTGCCGCTGCGCCGGATCGGCGTGGGGTTGTCCGGGTGGTCCACGAAGCCGCCGATGTTGCCGCTGGTGTCGTACAGCGCATCTTCCAGGTAGGACTGGCGCGCGCCGGTGTTCTGGCCGATGGCCACGTCGTCGCGCTCGATGTAGGCGTCGAACGCGGGCACGGACGTGGCGCCGGCGTTGAGCAGCGTGACCTTCCAGGCGCCGCTGGGCGAGGTGGCCGCCGAGGCCTCGCGGCTGAACGTGGGCGCGATCGCCAGCAGCGCGCAGGTGCCATGGTGCCCCAGCGCGCTGCGGGTGGGGTAGATCAGCCCGCACAGGGGGGTGCCGTGCGCATCGGTCCACACGCCGCCCTGGCCCATGGCCAGCGGGGGCAGCGGCGGCGCATGGGGTGGGGTCACACTGATCTTCACGTCTTGCGCGCCGTCGGGCAGCCAGATTTCCAGGTAGCTTTCGGTGCGGTCCTCGGGCTGCACGCGCCAGTGCAGGGTCCGCGCCTTCTCGGGCGGTAGCGCCGCGTTGGCATGGGTCTGGCTCTGGTAGGCGTTGCCGGCGGGCACGGCGATCTGCAGCCGACCGCCGTGCAGCTCGATCAACTGGTCCATGGCCGCTTCGAGCACCGAGGTGCCGTCGTGCGGGCCGGCCAGCGTGCCCCAGCTGATGTTCACCACCAACTGGGCGCTCGGCGCGCAGCGCGCCAGGATGTACATGAGCCCGTCGAGCACGCTCACGTTCATGGCGCCGCCCGAGGTGTCGAGCACGTTGGACCAGTCCAGTTGCACGGCCACCAGGTCGCAGCGGCTGGCGGCGTCGTCCATGGGGTGCAGCGGGTTGCCCGTGCCACAGGCCAGGCTCATGGTGTGCGTGCCGTGGTTCACCGGCCGGCTCAGGTCCCAGAGCTGGAAGTGCTGGTACAGCGCTTCCTCGTCCAACTGGCCGTGGTGGGTGTAGGTGTCGATGGCGGCGTCGATGGCAGCGCCCGTGAGTTCGTGGCCGTAGCCCATGTCGCGCGGCGTGGGGCCGGCACGCGCCGGGTCCAGCGGCACGTGGTGGTGGAGCGGCTCGCTGCCGGGCCACTGGCCGTTCGAGCAGTTGTCCTGGCGCCAGAAGTACTTCACCCGCGCGCGGCCCCGCGGGTCGAGGAACTGGCTGTTGGCGAAGGCCAGGCCGCCGTCGATCAGGCCCAGCACCTTGCCCTTGAGCCGCCGGGGTGGCGGCGCCGGCGGCTTGCAGCCGGGCGTGCAGGGGTCGGGGAGAGCGAGCGCATGGTGGTCCACCGGCAGGCCCATCTCGAAGCGCTGGATCAGGCCACGCAGGTGCGCATCGCTGCGCAGCCGGTCGAAGAAGCGGCGTTTCACGCGCGCGCTGCAGAAGCGCAAGCCGGGCACGCCGAGGTACGCGCGCGGAATCTGTAGCCAGCGGGTGGACGACGCGGCCACCAGGGCCGGCACGTCGGCCCCGGCGCTGAGCTCGATCACGATCGGCAGCCACTTCGGCTGGCTCCTGCCGGGCTTGAAGTGGTAGCCGGCGAAGCCGTTGGCCTCGGCCCAGACGAGGTAGGGGTCTTCGCCGTCGATGGCGCCGGGCGCGCTCCAGTCGATGCCGGTGAACGCGCCGGTCGGCAGGGGCGACCAGCTCATTGGACAACCCTCCGTGCTTCGCACTGCGGGTGCGAGCCTGCTTGGGAACGGTCCGGCGCTGCGCTCATCATTTCCACTCCTTGAGCGCTTCCTCCCAGAGCCAGTTCAACAGGGGCGCGTTGCCCACGCCGACGGTGGCGGCCGAGCGCGTGTAGGCGTTGCCGTGGGTGTGGTCCATGGACTGGTGCAGGCTGAAGTCCAGCGGTTCGCCGCCGGGGCCTTCGAACAGGCGGCCGTCGAAGCCGCGCTCGTGCAGCTTGGTGCCGGTGGCGCGCGCCACGAGGAATTCGGCCAGCGCCGTGCCGAGCAGGCGCCCGCAGGCGCTGTCCACGGGGTAGTGCACGCCCGCCACCACGCGGTTGGTGGCGATGCGCGCGGCCAGGCGCTGCAGCTGCTCGCGGCTCAGGGCGCCGTTGGGCGTGCCCGGCCCGGTGTGGGCGGCGTCGAGCAGCGCTTCGAGCAGCACCGCCACGGCGAAGGCTTCGGTGGCGTGGCCGCTGGGCCAGCTGCCGTGCCCGGGTGTCTCGATCATGGGCTGGATCTGCGGCGAGAACGCCACCGGGCGCAGGCTCGCGAAGATCTGCTTGAAGCGCATCTCGACCAGCACGCTGAGCGAGAACACGAGGTCGATCAACTGCAGCGTCTTCTTGTGGCGGTGCGCGGTGAGGCCGACCACGGACGACCAGAACGCAATCGGCGGCAGTTTCTGCTCCACGATTTCCACCGCGCGGTCGGCGCGCAGGTCGGCATAGGCGGCCACGAGGTCGAGCTGTTTCCTGAACTGGGCCTTGGTGGGCGCGCGCAGGCGCACCAGCGGCCGGCGCTGGATGCTGCTGGCCTGCAGGTTGGCGAACTCCAGCAGCGCTTCCTTGGGGCCGCTGCGCGTGCGGAACAAAAGCCCCTCGACCAGTTGGCTGAAGCAGGCCTCGTGGCGCGGACCCTCGGCCCACAGCGCGAGGTTGGCCGGCTGGTCGAAGCCGGGTTCGGTGGCGTGCAGCACCGCGCCGTTGAACGGGCCGACGATGGCGGCCCGGCTGAGGATGAGGGCATCGGCGCCTACCACCGCATTGCTCGTCCCACTGGCGGTGCCTCCACCCGTTCCTCCGCTGGTACCTCCGCTCATAATGCCTCCTTGAAGTTCAGTTGCTGGGCAAACCCAGATTGGACAATGCGTTTGCTACCCGCTGGCGCAATGGACTTTGACTGCCTGCCGAAAGATAGTGGGTGAGAGTCAGGTTAGGCTGCAGACTCAGCAGCAGATTCAGTGTCTCGCGTGCATCGTCGATCGCGCCTAACTCGTACTGAGCCACTAGCAGGCATCGGACAGTAGGCAGGTGATAGCGGTTCTTTTGCAGCGATGCGTGGCAGAACCGGACAGACTCTTCCCAGTGGCACATGGCGGCGTGGCTTGCTGCCAACATCATCTCGAAGTAGTACTTCTGCGGATCTAGAGGAGAGAGATGCAATGCCTGTTCGGCCTCTCCTACCGCGTTCTCGTTCGTGCCCCACATTTGCGACCACACACTGTTGTAGAGCCAGGCCATCGGGTCGTTCGGGTTGTTCTGCGTGGCTTCCTGCAGCAGGCGGCGCGAGGCTTCCACGTCGTTGCCCAGGTGGCACAGCGCATGGCCCTTGATGGCCATGGCGAGCGAGCTGGTAGGTTCGAGGTCGAGCGCACGGTCGGCGGTGTCGATGGCGCGCTGGAAGTCGCGCGCGGGTTCGCCCGAGAGGCCTTGCACCACCTGCATGATGTGCCACTTGGCCAGCCAGGCCCAGGGCGTGGCCACGCGCTTGTGGCGCTCCACCACGGCTTCGAGCAGTTGCAGGCTGCGCTGCAGGTCGCGCGGCGTGGAGCGGTGCATGAGCGTGATGCCGCCCAGCATGAGGGCGTTGCTGTCAAGCTTGGGCACGGGCAGCACCATGCTGCGCTGCACCTCGGCGTTGAGCATGGCATGGGCGCAAGCCGTGCTGAGCGAGCCGAGCAGTTCGCTGTGCACTTCCATCAGGTCCATGGTGTCGCCATTGAGGCGCTCGGCCCACACCACCTCGTTGTGCCGGGTGTCGGTGAGCTCGGCCATGATGACCACCTTGGGGCCGAGCGTGGCGTAGCTGCCGCTGAGCACGAAGGTGGCGTCCAGCCGCGCATCGATCTCGCCGGCGGCGGCCTTGCGGCCGCGGAAGGCGGTGGTGGACAGGCGGGAGATGACGCGGATGTCCTGGCTGCGCGAGAGCTGCGAGATCACACCATCGGCGATGAGTTCGCCGACGACGAAGTGTTCGGGCGAGGCGTTGCGCGACTCGAACGGAATAACGGCGATGGACTGGCGGAAGTCGGCCTGCTCGGCCTCGCGCGGTGCCGGGCGCCAGACCGGCTGCCCGGCGCGCACCGGGTGCACGCGCCAGGTGCGCACCGGTTCGGGCCAGTGCTTGAGGTAGCTCTCGCCCATGTCCTCGATCTCGCCGTCGATGCCATCGACGATGTTGTCGCACACGCTGGCGGTGACCACGGTGTCGCCCGGTTCGGCCAGGCTGGCCACGCGCGCGGCGAGGTTGACGCCGTGGCCGTACACGTCGTGCTCACCCACATAGAGCTGGCTGGCGTTGATGCCGGCGCGCAGGTGCATCTGCTCCTGTGCCGGCAAGGACTGGTTGACGTGTATGAAGTGGCCGTGCAGTGCTGTGGCGGTGTGCACGGCGTCGGCCGCTTCGTCGAATTCGGCCAGCAGGCCGTCGCCCAGGCTCTTGACCATGCGGCCGCGGTGCTCGGGAACACACTGTGTGGCGAACCGCATGAAGCCCTGCCATCGATCCACCACGGCGGCTTCGTTGGCCGCCATCAACCGCACCGACTCCACCAGATCGATCACCAGCACCACCTTGTGTTGTTGCAGAGGCAACGCACCATCCAGTGGCGCATCGACGCAGGAACCTTGTAACTGCATGTTGCTGGGTATTTGTGGAGCCGTCATCCCTCAACTGGGGGAAACATTGAATAAAGTTTCTCACAGTTTGGTGCAGCGTCATACCAACGTTTGCGCCTTTGGGCCGCCGTGCGCCGCTTCGTTGCGCCGGGGGTGCGCGCTTTGCCCTATTGTTGGATGGCCTTGCTTGGCTTTTGCTTAGCAAATGGCCGTGCCGCTGTCGCCCACAAATGGGGGATGGCGTGGGGAGGTTTGCCTGCAAGCAAAAAGCCGGCTTGCGCCGGCTTTTTGCTTGCAGGCCGCTCTTCGAGGGAGCGGCCCGACGATCGATCACTTGAGGTGATCGTTGACCAGCTTGGTCATCTCGAACATGGAGGCCTGGGCCTTCTTGAAGATTTCCTTCAGCTTGGCGTCGGCATTGATCATGCGGCGGTTGACGGCGTCCTGCAGCTTGTTCTTCTTGATGTATTCCCAGATCTTCTTGGTGACTTCGGTGCGCGGCAGGGGGTTGCTGCCCACGATCGCGGCCAGGGCGGCGCTGGGGGTCAATGCCTTCATGAACGCGGCGTTGGGGGTGCGCTTCTTGGCGGGCGCAGCCTTTTTCGCCGGAGCGGCTTTCTTGGCGGGCGCAGCCTTCTTGGCCGGAGCCGCCTTCTTCGCAGGCGCGGCGGCCTTCTTCGCCGGCGCAGCCTTCTTCGCAGGTGCGGCGGCCTTCTTTGCCGGAGCCGCTTTCTTTGCGGGTGCTTTTTTCGCAGTTGCCATGGTTGAATGTCCTTCTAGAAGTGTGTTGTTCACCAGCGGAAAACGCGCTTTCTCACTGGTGTCTCGCATGCTAATGGACTTGCACAGGCAATCCAAGATGGACAACGCGATTTTTCAGCGATTTGCAGAGGGCGAACGCGGGTTTGTGGCACGGAAAACAACACTTCCGCGCGCAGGCCGTGCGCGCCGCCGTGGCGGCGCGCGGGCTGCGCCGAAAATGGTGGCCGTTTTCATCGCCGGGCCGCCCCAAGATGAAAACGCCCCCTCGGGGGGCAGCGCCGCTGCGCAGCGGCAAGCGTGGGGGCCACATTCTTCATCCTCCAGAACACAGGATCGACCATGCCGCTGAAGCCTTCCGATGCGCTGTCCGCGCCCTCATTCCCTGCCACCTGCGACCTGTGCGATGTTCACAAGGGCGATGCATCCGGCCGCTTCCGGGTGCTGCCACCGGGGTTGCGCGACTTCGGCGGCCGGTTGCGCTTCGCCGGACCGGTGGCGACGGTCAAGTGCTTCGAGGACAACACGCCGGTGAAGCAGGCGGTGGAGAGCGCAGGCAACGGCAGGGTGCTGGTGGTGGACGGTGGCGGCTCGCTGCGCAGGGCGCTGGTGGGCGGCAACCTGGCGGCCGCGGCGGCGCGCAATGGCTGGGCCGGGGTGGTGGTCGATGGGTGCGTGCGCGACGCGGCGGAACTGGCGGACTGCGATGTCGGCATCAAGGCGCTGGCCCTGATGCCGCTGCCGACGGAGCGGCGCACCGAGGGACTGCGCGACGTGGCCGTGCAGATCCAGGGCGTGTGGGTGCGCCCGGGCGACTGGCTCTATGCCGACGAGGACGGCGTGGTTCTGCTGGACGGGCCGGCGCCGGCCTGATGGTTCAGGCCGTCAGGCCCTTGTAGAGCATGTAGGCCGCGAGCAGGTAAAGGATGGCGGCGAAGGCCCGCTTGAGCGATTTCACCGGCAGCGCGTGCGCGGCCTTCACGCCCACTGGCGCCATGAGCACGCTCACGGCGGCAATGACCGCCAGCGCGGGCAGGTAGATGTAGCCCATGGAGCCGGCCGGCAGGCCCTGGACGCCTTGCCCGGCCACCACGTAGCCCGCCGCATTGGCCAGGGCGATGGGAAAACCCAGCGCCGCGCTGGTGGCCACCGCGTGGTGGATGGTGACGTTGCACCAGGTCATGAAGGGCACGCTCACGAAGCCGCCGCCGGCGCCCACCAGGCCCGAGAGAAAGCCGATCACGCCGCCGGCACCCAGCAGGCCCGGCGTGCCGGGCAGGGTGCGGCTGGGCTTGGGTTTCTTGTCCAGCAGCATCTGCGTGGCCGAGAAGCTCACGAACGCGGCGAAGAACAGCGCCAGCCAGGAACCCTTGAGCAGCGCGAACACGCCCAGGCTGGCCAGCGCGGCGCCGAGCACGATGCCCGGGGCCAGGCGCCTGACGATGTCCCAGCGCACCGCGCCGCGCTTGTGGTGCGCGCGCACGCTGGAGACGGAGGTGAAGATGATGGTGGCCATCGAGGTGGCGATGGCCATCTTGACGGACAGGTCGGGCGCGACGCCGCGGCCGGTGAGGATGAGGGTGATGAAGGGCACCATCAGCATGCCGCCGCCGATGCCCAGCAGGCCGGCCAGGAAGCCGGTGCCCAGGCCCAGCGCAATCAGCTCGACGATGAGCAAGGGTTCAAGAATCATGCGGAGATCACGGCCAAGCGCCGGAAGTACGTGTGAGGGAGCGAGAGAAGCACCCCCACCCAGGGGCATCGAGGGTCCGGCTCCGCCGGCC
>CAZFOT010000027.1:0-23721 GCA_964520365.1 uncultured Hydrogenophaga sp. | reverse complement strand
GCGCTGTCGATGAACTGTTGCTGGATGCGTTGGAGCAGCATGGCGCGATCATAGCGTTGAGGAAAGTATCAAGAGCTTGCGGAGGTATCAAAAGCCGCGCGCAGCCATTCGACTTCCCGCTGCGAGGCGGCACCATGGATCAGCACGACGTCGAACCGGCATGGCGGCTCTGATCCGATCTGGTGCAGAAAGTGCCGCGCCGCCAGCACGATGCGCCTTTGCTTGACCGGGGTGATGCTCCCGCCGGCGCCGCCCTGGCGGGCCTGGGTGCGCTGGCGCACCTCGACGAACACCAGCGTGCCGTCGGGCTCGCGCATAATCAGATCGACTTCGCCGCCGCCCCGGCCCGGAGTCTTGAAATTGCGCCGGACCAGGCGCAGACCCTGCTTCTGCAGGTGCTCCAGCGCGGTCTGCTCGGCCAGATCGCCACGGGCCTTGGTGGTGGCCGCGGCGAGCGCGTCCGTTGATGGCTGCGCATCCTTTTTCCGGAACGTCCACATTGTCTGCAAGCTCCCCATCCCTGTTGGCCGCCGCGCACGCTGCCGCAGCGCACCAGCATTATCCGCAGGGCGCGCTCTACATGGTGGCCACGCCCATCGGCAACCTGGCCGACATCGGTCTGCGCGCCGTGCAGGTGCTGTCGCTGGTGGACACCGTGGCCTGCGAGGACACCCGCCACACCGCGTCGCTGCTGCAGGCCTATGGCCTGCACAAGCCCTTGCTCGCGCTGCACGAGCACAACGAGGCCGAGGCGGCCCAGGCCGTGGTGGCAAAGCTGCGCGAAGGCCAGCGCGTGGCCTATGTGAGCGACGCGGGCACGCCCGGCGTGAGCGATCCGGGTGCCCGCCTGGCCGCGGAGGTGGCATCGGCCGGCCTGCGCTGCGTGCCCGTGCCCGGCGCGAGCAGCATCACGGCCTTGCTCAGCGTGGCCGGCGAGGCCGGCTGGGACGGGCGCTTCGTGTTCGCGGGCTTTCTCTCGCCCAAGGCGGCCGAGCGCCAGCGCGAAGTGCAGCAGATCGGCAGCGACGCCAGAGGGTGGGTGCTGCTCGAAGCGCCGCACCGGATCGAAGCGCTGGCCAGGGAACTGGCCAGCCTGGGCGGGCGCCGCCTGACGATCGGGCGCGAGCTGACCAAGCAGTTCGAGGAAGTGGCCCGGATCGAGGCGGCGGCGTTTCCGGCCTGGCTGGAAGGGGGGAGCCACCGCACCCGGGGCGAGTTCGTGCTGCTGGTGCATCCCCAGGCGGCCGACGCGGCGGCCGAGGGCGAGGTGAGCGCGCCGGCGATGCGCACGCTGGCGCTGCTGATGGGCGAACTGCCGCTGAAAACCGCGGTGCGCCTGTGCGCCGAGATCACCGGCGAGCCCCGCAACGCGCTGTACGAAGCGGCGCTGGCGCTGAGAAAAGACGCGGGAGAAGAAAGGAGTTAGTGCTGCACGCGCGCCATGGGGTCGGAGCCCGAGCGCGGGCCGGCGCCTGGCGTACCGCTGCGCTGCTCGGGTTCGTCGGGCACCACGTGCGCCTGCACATCGACCACGTCGCCCCGCACGGCACCGTTCATGGGCGCGCCCGGGCGGCGACCCGTCCAGGCACCTTGGGCGTAACGCTGCGAGGTCTGGCGAAAGCGCTGGAACATCATCACCGGCGCCGGCTTGCGGCCCGTCAGCAGGGCCCAGAGCGAAACGCCCAGCACCACCACCAGGCTGGCCAGGAGCAGGCTGAGCACGAACACCAGCGCCGCCAGGCCCACGGCCAGTTGGAGCACGCCACGCAGCACGCGGCCCAGAAAGTCGAAAACAGGGTTCATGGGTTCAAGAGCCCGGAGGGCACGAGGAGTTCCTGAAGAATGGTGCGGGCACGAAGGCTTCCAGTTGGGGGCATTGTCTCCCGATGCAAGGGATCGCGCCATTCTTTCCTGGACCGCGGCTGCTATGCTGCCCGCTGCACGCGCCGTGGTGCGCCAATGAAACGCCTCCCATGATCACGAAACGCCTCTCCCAGTATTTCTTCCGCGGACTGATCACCGTGCTGCCGCTGGGTCTGACGGTGTACCTGCTCTTTCTGTTCGTGACCTTCCTGGAATCGATGGCGATGTCGGTGATCCGCCCCATCGTGGGCGATTTCTACCTGCCCGGGCTGGGCATCGCCCTGGCGGTGCTGGCCATCCTGGCGCTGGGCTTCCTGATTTCGCAGGACTTCACCTCGCGCCTGGTGTCGTGGGTCGAACTGCCCTTCACCAACCTGCCGGTGATCAAGAGCATTTATTCGTCGCTGAAGAACTTCGCCGACTATTTCGCGCCGCACAACAAACAGGACAGCCAGCAGGTGGTGCGGCTGAGCGCGCCCGGCAGCGAACTGTCCATCGTGGGCCTGGTCACCCGGCAGAGCATGAGCGACCTGCCCAAGGGGCTGGCCAACGACGACCAGATCGCGGTCTATCTGCCCATGGGCTACATGATCGGCGGCTACACCGTTTTCGTGCCGCGCGCCTGGGTGGAGCCGGTGGACATGTCGGTCGAGGAAGCCATGCGCTCGGCGCTGATCGCCTGGATGGCATCGAGCAGGTCGAACAGCGCGTCGAACTTCTTCGATGCCGACGCACCGCCGGTACCGCAAGCCCCGCCGCCGCCACCGCAGCAGCGGCCGTTCTGAACCTCACCCCCATTCGAGCCGATCCATGAGCATCCGCCACCTCGACGCCCTCTTCAACCCGGCCTCGGTGGCCGTGTTCGGTGCCTCGCTGCGGCCCGGCAGCGTGGGCGCCACGGTCTGGCGCAACCTGCGCGCGGGCGGCTTCGCGGGCCAGCTGTACGCGGTGAACCCCAAGCACGCCACGCTCGATGACGCGCCCGCCTACCGCGATGTGGACGCGCTGCCGCAAGCGCCCGACCTGGCGGTGATCTGCACCCCCGCGGCCACCGTGGCGCCGCTGATCGAGGCCCTGGGCGCTCGTGGCACGCGAGCGGCCATCGTCGTCACGGCCGGGCTGGACGCCACCCAGAAGCAGGCCATGCTGGACGCCGCGCGCGTGCACACGCTGCGCATCCTCGGGCCCAACTGCATCGGCATGCTGGTGCCGCACCTGGGCCTGAACGCCAGCTTCGCCCACATCGGCGCGGCGCCGGGCGAGCTGGCCTTCGTATCGCAGTCGGGCGCGCTCGTCACCGCCATGCTGGACTGGGCGGGCTCGCGCGGCATCGGTTTCTCGCATTTCGTGTCGCTCGGCGAGCGCGCCGACGTGGACTTCGGCGACATGCTGGACTTCCTGGGCAGCGACCCGAAAACCCGCTCCATCCTGCTCTACATCGAAAGCATCGAGGCGCCGCGCAAGTTCATGTCGGCCGCGCGCGCGGCGGCGCGCAACAAGCCGGTGATCGTGGTCAAGGCCGGGCGCTCGGCCGCCGGCCAGCAGGCCGCGGCTTCGCACACCGGCGCGCTCGCGGGGTCCGACGCCGTGTTCGACGCGGCGATCGCGCGCGCCGGCATGCTGCGCGTGGACAGCCTGCACGACCTCTTCCTGGCCGCGGAAACCCTCACGCGGTTCCGCGACGGCCCCACCGGACAGCTCGTCGTGCTGACCAACGGCGGCGGCGCCGGCGTGATGGCGGCCGATGCCGCGGCGGCCGCGGACGTGCCGCTGGCCGCGCTGGACGCGGCGCTCAAGGCGCGGCTGGACGCGGTGCTGCCGGCCAACTGGTCGCACGCCAACCCGGTCGACATCATCGGCGACGCCCCCGCGGCGCGCTACGTGGCGGCGCTGGACGCGCTCTCGGGCGACGCCGGCAGCGCGGTGCTGTTCATCCATGCGCCCACGGCGATCGTGCCCAGCGCCGACATCGCCCAGGCGCTGCTGCCGCTGGTCCGGGCAACGCCGCGCCGCGTGCTGGGCTGCTGGCTGGGCGATCGGGCGGTGGCGCAGGCGCGCCAGGCCTTCCGCGATGCCGGCGTGCCCGACTACGACACCCCCGAGGAAGCGATCCGGGCGTTTTCGTTCCTGCGCGCCTACCGGCAGCACCAGGACGAACTGCTGCAGGCGCCGCCCGCGCACAGCGCCGCCCGGCCGGTGGACCTGGCGCGGCTGCGCGCCATCGTGGAGGCCGTGCTCGCCAGCGGGCGCGACCTGCTGACCGAACCCGAAGCCAAGGACTTCCTGGCCGCCGCCGGCCTGCCGGTGGTGCCCACGCGCACCGTGGGCGCCGACGCGCAGGCAGCGTGCGCCGCGGCCGACGCCATGGGCTATCCCGTCGTGCTGAAGATCCTGTCGCACGACATCACGCACAAGTCGGACGTGGGCGGTGTGCGCCTGAACATCGGCAACGCCGCCGAACTGGCCGAAGCCTGCAACGCCATGCTGGCGCGCGTGCGCGCCGCGCGTCCCGACGCGAACGTGCAAGGCTTCACCGTGCAGCCCATGGTGCGCATGAAACACGCGCACGAACTCATCGTCGGCGTCAGCGTGGACCCGGTGTTCGGCCCGGTGGTGCTGTTCGGCCAGGGCGGCACCGCCGTCGAGGTGCTGGCCGACCGCGCACTCGCATTGCCGCCGCTGAACACGCCGCTGGCACTGGCCCAGATCGAACGCACCCGCGTGACCCGCCTGCTGCACGGCTACCGCGACGAGCCGGCCGCCGACATCGCCGCCGTCGCCGAAGCGCTGGTGGCCGTGTCCCAACTGCTGGTGGACGTGCCCGAGCTGGCCGAGCTCGACATCAACCCGCTGCTGGTCAACCACGAAGGGGCGGTGGCGCTGGACGCGCGGGTGCGCGTGTCGGCCCGGCGGCCGGCCGGCGCATCGAACTTCGCCATCCTGCCCTACCCCGGCGAGCTGATCGAGCACTGGACCTGGAACGGGCAGCCGGTGGTGCTGCGCCCGATCCGCCCCGAGGACGAAACCCAGCACCTCGCTTTCCTGGAGCGGCTGGACCCGGAAGACATCCGCCTGCGCGTGTTCTACAGCCGGCGCAGCATCGAGCGCAGCGAACTGGCGCGGCTCACACAGATCGACTACGCGCGCGAGATGGCCTTCATCGCCACGCGCGCCCTGCCGGGCGGCGGCGAGGAAACCCTGGGCGCCGTGCGCGCCAGCGTCGACCCGGACAACCACACGGCCGAATTCGGCGTGATCGTGCGCTCGGATCTCAAGGGCAGCGGCCTGGGCCACCGCCTCATGAGCAAGATGATCGGGCACCTGCGCGCGCGCGGCACGCGGCGGCTCGTGGGCACGGTGCTACGCATCAATCGCGGCATGCTGGAACTTGCCCGGGCGCTGGGCTTCCAAGAGTCGAGCCACCCCGGCGACCCGGACGACCATGAGACGCGATTCGTCTCGCTGGATCTGCAAACACCGCAGCCCCAAGCCCCCGCGCCCTGAACCGGCCGGGGCGCCGGTCCAGGGCCTGCTCACACTGGAGCCCCACCGATGAACACCCCCTCCCCCATCCGCCGCCGCCGCCTGATCCTTGCCAGCGCCGCCACCCTGGCCGCGCCGGCCTGGGTCACACCGGCCTTCGCCCAGACACTCCGGCACCCCACACCCAGCCAGACCGAAGGCCCGTTCTACCCCGTGGCGCTGCCGGCCGACAGCGACTTCGACCTGCTGCGCAACGGCCGGGTGGACTACCGCCAGGGCCAGCCGGCCTGGGTCGAGGGCGTGGTGACCGACACCCGGGGCACGCCGGTATCGGGCGCGGTGGTCGAGATCTGGCAGTGCGACCACGCCGGGCACTACCACCATCCCGGCGACGGCAACCGGGCCGATCCGGCGTTCCAGGGCTTTGGCCAGGTGGCGGTGGGGCGCGATGGCCGCTACCGCTTCCGCACGCTCAAGCCGGTGCCGTATTCGGGCCGCACACCGCACATCCATGTGAAGGTCAAGCTCGACCAACAGACCCTGCTCACCACCCAGCTCTACGTGGCGGGCGACCCGGGCAACGAGCGCGATTTCCTGTGGCGGCGCCTGAACGAAGACGGCCGCGCTGCGCTCACCGTGCCGTTCGCATCAACCAGTGACGGCTTGCGCGCCACGTTCCCCATCGTCGTGCAGGCATGACCCCCCCGAAGCGCCTTCGACGCCTCCCCCCAGGGGGCGACATCTGCGGCCTGGCAAAGCCAGTTCCGCGATGTCCTGGCGTGGGTTGCCTCATGCGTTGCGGGCAAGCATGGATTCACTGACCCAGATCGCGCTCGGCTCGGCCGTGGGCGTGGCCGTGATGGGCCGCCGCACCGCGGTGTGGAAGGCTGCGCTCTGGGGCGCGGTGGCGGGCACCCTGCCCGACCTCGACGCCTTCATCGACCACGGCGACGCCATCCTCAACATGACGCGCCACCGCGCCGAGAGCCACGCACCGCTCCTGCTCACGTTGGTCTCGCCAGTGCTCGCGTGGATGGTCTCGCGCATCCACGGCGAAGCGGCGTTGTTCAAACGCTGGTGGCTCGCGCTGTGGCTGGCGCTGGTCACGCACCCGCTGCTCGACGCCATGACGGTCTACGGCACGCAACTGCTGCAGCCTTTCAGCGACCACCCGTACGGCGTGGGCAGCATCTTCATCATCGACCCGCTCTACACCGTGCCGCTGATCGTGGGCGTGGTGGCCGCGCTGCGCCTGAAGAACACGCGCGGCCTGCGCTGGAACGGCGCGGGGCTGGTGCTCAGCACGCTCTACCTGGCCTGGAGCGTGGGCGCGCAGCAGCACGCCACCGAGGTGGCACGCGCCGCGCTGCAGGCCGAAGGCGTAGCCGCCGAGGGCCTGCTGGTCACGCCCGCGCCGTTCAACACCGTGCTCTGGCGCCTGGTCGCCACCACGCCCACGCAGTATCTCGAAGGCCACTACTCGCTGCTGGACGATTCCAGGCGTGTCGAATGGACCGTGCACGAGCGCGGCGCCGACCTGATCGCGCGGCACCGGGACGACCCGAACATCGCGCACATGGCGGCCTTCACCCACGGGTTCTACAGCGTGTCGCAGGCCGATGGCCATCTGTACGTGACCGACCTGCGCATGGGCCAGGAACCCCGCTACACCTTCCGCTTCGACCTGGGCACCGAGCAAGCCCGCGCCAATGGCGGCCACCGGCCCACGCTCGAAAGCCTGCGGCCCGACTTCGCGACGGGTCTGCCCTGGCTGTGGCGGCGCATCCTTGGCGAGCGCGCAACCGGGTCCGTGAACAGGTTCTAAAGCAGCCACTCGATCGGCAACACCGACAACAGGCCGATCCACATGCGCTTGCCCAGCGTGCTGCCGGGCTCCCGGGTGTGGTGAACCTCCTGGCCATCGCGCCGCTCGATCCAGACCAGGCGACCGTCGCCGTCCAGCCGCACCGCATAGGCCACCGCCGGAACGCGCTGGTCGAAGGCCTGGCCGACCGCTTCGGCCAGGGCCGGGCTGTCGATGATGAAGCCCAGCTCGGTGTTGAGATGGACCGAACGCGGGTCGAAGTTCATGGAACCCACGAACACGCGCTGGCCATCGAGCGCAAAGGTCTTGGCATGCAGGCTGGAGCCCGAACTGCCGAACAGGCCGGCATGGCCCTGCGGCCCCGCGCCGCGGCGCATCTCGTAGAGCTCGATGCCGGCGCGCAGCAGCGCCTTGCGGTACCGGGCGTAGCCCGAGTGCACGGCGGAGACGTCGGTGGCTTCGAGCCCGTTGGTCAGGATGCGCACGCGCACGCCGCTGGCCGCCAGCCGGCGGAAGACGTCCACCCCGGCGGCGGTGGGCACGAAGTACGGCGACACCAGGTCGAGCGAGGCCGCGGGCGAGCGGGCAAGGACCTGCTGGAGCTGGTGGCTCAGCAGGTCTTCCTTCTGCGCCTGGCCCAGGCCCTTGCGCGGATCGTCGCTCACCATCTCCACCACCGCCCACTGGGGCAGGTGCGCGCCGGCCAGCAGGTCGGGAATGAAGCGCGACCCGCGCAGCGCCTCCAGATACCGTTGCGCGCGCGGGTCGCTCTGTGCACGGCCCGCCTCGAGACCCAGCGCATCATCGGCCTGCGCGGCCCCGGGCGAGACGATGCGGTCCACCGGATGGGCCGACGCGCTGGCCCAGTAGCGGTCGAAATCGGCCGACAGGTCGGGCACCACCGCGCCTGCGGCCAGCACATCGAGATCGGCGAACAGCACGCCGTCGGTGGCACCGAAGTACTCGTCGCCCACGTTGCGCCCGCCCATGATGGCGGCCTGGTTGTCCGCGATCAGCGCCTTGTTGTGCATGCGCCGGTTCGCCCGCTGGAAATGCGTGAGGTAGCCCAGGGCCTTGGGCCGGCGGATGGAGAAGGGGTTGAAGAGCCGCACTTCGATGCCGGGGTGCCGATCCAGCGCGAGCAGCGTGGCGTCCATGCCCGCCACGCCGTTGTCGTCGAGCAGCAGGCGCACCCGCACGCCCCGGTCCGCCGCCTGCCGCAGGGCGTGCAGCAGCCAGGTGCCCGTGATGTCGTCGCGCCAGATGTAGTACTGCACGTCCAGCGTACGCTCGGCGGCGTGCACCAGCAGCACGCGGGCCGCGAACGCCTCCAGGGCATCGGGCAGCGGCAGGATGCCGGAAAGGCCAGGATGGGCCTGCGCCTGGGCGCCAGGGTGCGGCCGAGCGCGGTGGTGGCGGTCTCGGCGGGCGACAGGGCCCGGGACCCGGAACGCCCTTCCAGCGACGGCAGGGCGCAGCCTTGCAGCAGGGCCGACGCCAGCGCGATCATCCAGAGGCCATGCGTGAGGCGCGACATGGACGGACGCTGGATGGTCACGCCATCAACAGGGTCACGCAGATGATCGCGATGCCGATGCACAGGTTGGCGAACACCCAGGCGCGGATGGACGCCATGGCCGCGCCGCCCGCCGGCCAGTCGCTGGCCGCCACGGCGCGGGACAGGCGCTTGAACAGCGCGAAGCGGATGTGGCCGAAGATCGCGATCATCGCGATGCCCAGCGTGGCCATGAGGGTCCAGTCCAGCGGCATGTTGAAGGACAGGCCGGCCTGCACCGTTTCCCTGGCCATGCGCCCGATCATCCACAGGCCAGAGACCAGCACCAGCAGCGCGGCCACCAGCACCGCCGAGAAGAAGCGCTGCATCACCGCGTGCAGCAGGCGCAGGCGCACCGGCGCTTCCAGCGCCTGCGCCGAAGGGCGAAGGAAGAAGTGGGCGAACGCCATGCCGCCCACCCACAGGACGACGGCGAGGACGTGGATCAGTTTGAGGACGGCGTAGAACATGGCGGCAGGGTCTCGGGTGGGGATCTAGATTTCGCTCAGCACGCCGTCCACGCGGCGCTGCAGGCGGTACGGCGGCAGCCCCTTGAGCATGCGCCGGCCGTAGGACTGGCGCAGCAGCCGGCCATCGTAGCAAACGACCACGGCTTCGTCGGTCTCGCTGCGCAAAGCCCTGCCCGTCCACTGCAGCAGGCGCGCGCCGGTGGCGGGCACCACGAGTTCGCTGAACGGGTCGCGGCCCTGGGCCTTGAGCCAGTCGGCGCGCGCCTGGCCCACCGGGTCGCTGGGCGAGGCGAACGGCAGCTTGGTGATGAACACCCATTCGCACAGCTCGCCGGGCAGGTCCAGCCCTTCGCCGAACGACTGCAGGCCGAACAGGATCGACGCATGGCCCGAGCGCACGCGGTCCGCGTGGCGCAGCAGCAGCTGGGTGCGCGACGCCGCGCCTTGCACCAGCACCTTGTCGCGCAGGTCGCTGTGCAGGCCGCGCTCGAGCAGGTCCTGGGCACGCTTCATCAGCGCCCGGGACGTGAACAGCACCAGCGCGCCGCGCCGCACCTCGGCCAGATCGGCCATGAGGGCATCGAGCATTTCGCGCGAATAGGCCTCGACGTCCTTCGGATCGGCGCGGGTCTGCACCACCACCAGCCGGCCCTGGCGGGCGTGGTCGAACGGGCTTTGCACTTCGCGCGCGACCACGGCGTCGTCGAAGGCCAGGCCGGACTCGTGCAGGAAGTGGTCGAAGCCGCCGCAGGTGACGAGCGAGGCCGAGGTGACGACCGCCGCGCGCACCCGGCTCCAGAGCTGGCTGCGCAGCAGGCTGCCGGGCTGCAGTGGGCTGGCGTGCGCGGTGAGCGTGACCAGGCCGTGCTGGATGCCGGCTTCGAGCCATTTGGCCAGCGGCGGTTGCCCTGCGGTGGCATCCTGCAGCCAGAGTTCGGCCGTGGCCTGGGTGTGCTGCAGGCGCGGCGCGAGCACGCCCAGGCGGCTGTAGAGGCGCGCACAGCGCGCGGCGTCGCCGGGGTTGTCGCGGGCGTTGGCCCTGAGCTGGGCGGCCAGCGTTTCCATCACTTTCAGCAGCGCGCTGGCACGGCTGTGCATTTGGGCCACCGTTTCGTGCCATTCGGGCGGCAGCGCGCCGCCTTCGAAGCGGTCGGCCACGGGCGCCCCGGCAGCGTCGAAACCGCCGCGCCCGGGCATTCTGCCGGGCGCGCGGCCGGTGAGCGCCCGCCATTCGGGCAAGGCGCCGATGCGATCCATGGCCAGGCGCGCCAGTTCGCCTTGCGCGGCCTTGAGCTCGCGCGCCAGCAGGGCCACATCTGCGCCCGGCGTGTGCTGCAGGGCGCCGGCCACTTCCTCCACCGCGCGCGGCAGGCGGTCCAGCCACTGGCTGCGCATGAGGTCCATGCTTTCGGTGAACTGGCCCTGCGCCACCGGGCCCAGGTGGTGGGCCTCGTCGAACACCACGTAGCAGTCCGACGGGTCGGGCAGCGCGTGCAGGCCCAGGGTGGAAAGCAGCAGGTCGTGGTTGACCACGATCACCTGCGACTGCGCCAGCCGCGCACGCGCCTGGTAGTAGCTGCAGCTGTTGTAACTGGGGCAATGGCGCGCGGTGCAGCTGTGGCGCTCGGCCGCCACCGGGCTCCAGAGCTCGCCCTCGGGCGGCGTGTCGAGCCGGTCGCGGTCGCCGTCCCAGGTGCCGCCGTCCAGCGCCTGCGCCCATTCGGTGTAGGCGCGGGCGCGTTCGCTCCATCGCTCGGCGGCGCGCGCGCTGCCGGCGGCCCGGGCCATGGCACCGGCCGCCGCCTGTTCCGGCGCGGCGTCCGGGGCAGGCAGGGCGTCGTCGCTTTCGAACAGGTCGGCGCTGGCGGCATCACCCCCGCTGAGCTGGTCGAGCTTGAGGCGGCACACGTAGCGGCCGCGCCCCTTGGCCAGCGCGTAGCTGAACGGCTCGGGCAGCGCCGCGGCCAGCGCCGGCAGGTCCTTGGCCATGAGCTGTTCCTGCAGGGCCACGGTGGCGGTGGAGATGATCACGCGCTTCTGTGCGCTGAGGGCCAGCGGGATCACGGTGGACGCGTAGGCCGCGGACTTGCCCACGCCGGTGCCGGCCTGCACCACGGCAATGCCGCGATCGGGCAAGGCGGCGTCGCTGGCCACCGCCCCGTCGCCCAGGCGCACGCCGCTGAGCGTGTGGGCGATCAGCTCGGCCATCTGGCGCTGCCCCGGGCGCGCGCGAAAGCCCGGCGCGCGCGCCACCATGTGGTCGAACGCGGCCAGGGCCAGGGCTTCGCGGGCCAGGGGGCCGGAGGCGATGCCTCCAGAGTCGGGCGCATCGCTGTCGATGGCGGCGTCAGGCTCGGTCATTGGGTGAAAGGGACAAACGGCCATTCTCCCAGACCGCGCCGGCCCGCTCAGCCGAACCGCGTGGGCGCGTACGGCCGGGGGTCCACCACCGGCGCTTCGTCTTCGATCAGTTCGGTGAGCAGGCGGCCGCACACCGGGCCGAGGGTGAAACCCTGGTGGGCATGGCCGAAGTTGAACCACAGGCCGCGGTGGCGCGGCGCGGCGCCGATCACCGGCAGCATGTCGGCCGTGCACGGCCGCGCGCCCAGCCAGGGTTCGGGTTCCACCGGCTCGGACAGGTCGATCAGTTCGCTGGCCAGGGCCTGGGCGCGTGCCAGTTGCACCGGCGTGGGTGGCGCGTCCAGGCGCGCGAACTCGGCCCCGGTGGTCAGGCGCACACCCTGGCGCATGGGCGCGAGCACCAGGCCGCGATCGACGTCGAACATCGCCAGCCGAGGGCCGTCCGCGCTGCGGTAGTGGCGGTGGTAGCCGCGCTTGACGAACAGCGGGTAGCGGTAGCCGAGCGAGCGCAGCACGCCGTCGGACCACGGCCCCAGCGCAAGCACCGCGTGTTCGGCGTCGACGATGCCCTGCTCGGTGCGCACGCGCCAGCCGGTGGACGTGGGGCTGAGGGTGGTGGCATCGCCGCGGACCAGGGTGCCGCCGCTTCGCGCGAACAGGGCAGCATAGCGGGCCACCAGTTCACCGGGGTCGGCCACCGACCATGTGTCGAGCCAGTGGACGGCGCCCGCGAGCCGCGTGCGTAGGGCGGGTTCGGCCTCGGCCAGGGCGTCCGGGTCGAGCACCGCGTGGCGCAGGCCGTGCGAGCGTTCCAGCGCGCGGGCCTTGTCGGCGGCCAGGCGCAGCGAGGCCGCCTCGCGGAACACGAAGCGGTAGCCGTCCCGCTGCACCAGGCCAGTGGCGCCGGCGCGTTCGATCAGCGGCTCGTGTTCCAGGGTGCTGTGCTCGATGAGCCGGGCATGGGCCTGCGAGATCAGCGCGTGGCGCCTGGGCTGCGAGTAGGCCCAGTAACGGGCGAGCGGCCGGGCAATGCCCGCCAGCACCCCGAAGTGGTAGTTCACGTCGGCACCGCGCCTGAGGGCCACGCGGGCCAGCGTCGCGATGCTGCGGGGAAAGGGGTACGGCTCGACCGCTTCGCGCTGGATCAGGCCGGCGTTGCCGTAGGAGGTCTCGCGCCCGGGCTCGCGCCGGTCCACCAGGGTGACGGCGTGGCCGCGCAGCGCCAGGTGCAGCGCGGTGCAGGTGCCGACCATGCCGGCGCCCAGCACCACGACGTGGCGCGTCATGACCGGGCCAGCGCCACCACCGTGAGCTCCAGCCGCGGGCCGGGCCGCATGAGGTCGGCGCGCACGGTGGTCCGCGCGGGATAGGGCTGCGTGAAGCGTTCGGCGTAGACGCGGTTGAATGCCGCGAAATCGCCGGCGTCGGTCAGGTAGGCGGTGACCGAGATGACGTCGTCCAGGCCCAGGCCCTGGGTCTTCAGCGTCGCCTCGATGCGGTCGATGGTGAGGGCCGTCTGCGCCTCGATGCCCTCCGGAACGCTGCCATCGGCGTTGAACGGCAGTTCACCGGCGAGGAACACGAGGCCGCCGCCGGCGCGGACCTTGGACAGGGGTGGAGTGGTGGGTGAAGTCATGTGGAACAAGCTGGGTGAAAAAGGCGATTATTGGCCGCATCGGCTTGCCGCTCAATGGCCTGGTTTTTTTCTGGCCACCGCATGCGCCGCACCGATCCAGCCTGCCTTGCACAATGGGCGACAGATCAGGATCGGGATGGCTGCCGTGCGTGGTCCTGGTCAACCGGCCAGCAGGACCAGGGTCCAGAACCCGAGCGCGGCGAGGAAGTTGATTGTGAAGACCGCACCACGAAGCCGAACGTTCGCGGTCAGGATCTGGACGCCACTGTGTGCCAGGCGTCCGGCGATGAATGTCCAGGCAAGCCAGACAGCGGCACCACTGTCCGACGGGCTTTGGATGATGAGCAGCAAGCAAGCGGCGTGGAAGAAAAGCGGCCATTCGAACTGGTTGGACAGATTCGCGCCGATCCGGGGTTCGATGCCTGCAAAAGGGTGGGAGCCGTCCGGGCGCCGGCCGATGCCCCACACCTTGGGGGCGCGTGCAGCGGTAAGCAGCGCATAGAGGAGTGCCGCCAGCGCGACATGGGCCGCCATTGGAAGAATCAGTGGATGTGTCATGGTGCTCCCGGTGCGGTGATGTTGGACTGCGGCGGCTCGGCGTTCAGACTTGAATTCGCCCACCGATCAGACGATGAAACATCTGCAAAACGGCACAATAAAAAACACTGACCAAGAACCAGTGAAGTGGTTCAAATCCAATTCCTCTTTTGAACGCCATATTTAGAACCCAATAAAAGACAAGGAAAATCAAGGCGTCAGAGAAAAATGAGAAGACAACAGAAACAGGCTTTGGAGGCCATCGGAACTTACCCCAATCAAATACAAAAAAACCAAGAATGGCGATGCCTGAAATAAGTAAGAACAAGACACCAAAAGCTGAAGACTCATAATCTCGCCTTGAGTTCGCCATGAAAATCTTAGCCAACAGAAACATCAAAAGAAACGCATAACCAAAGAATGGAGGGGTCATATATTTTTCCGCGGACAAGATAAGGCGTAGCTTCATAGGGAAATTTTAGTCATGTAAATCAGCTTGAATCATGTAATCAAGAGCACCGCCAACTGCGACATTGGTTCGCAGCCATCAGCAATAATGAAATAATTTTCATCTTTCAACATCGCCAATGGAAGCCAAAACATACCCATCGAAGTGAAGTTGTATTCCGTCATGTCAAACTGCCCCATCTTCCTCCTTGACAATAGCGTCACCTTCAGATCCGACTCAGCCACCCCGTCAAGGCAAGAAATAAAAACAAAATAATTGGCATCGATAGGCCAATATAGCAAATCCGCTTTTCTGTCAAATTTCTCGCCAAAGCAGCCTGAACATCAAACAATAAAATTTGACAAACAAAACCATAAAGAATCATCACCAGCATAGCGCCGAAATACCGCTCATCGTCATGCGACGCGGAGATTAGCCTATATATCAGCCATATCCAGAATGAAGCATTGGCGATAATCGTTAAATTAAATAAAATCTTTCCGATCATCTTAGCCCTCTGGCGGATAGCTGAGCAGCCAATTCATTTCTTCTGTTTGCACCACATGGATGGCGTAGTGCCGGGTGCTCTGTAGCCTTGTTTCCTTCTTCTTCGTGCCCCCGTAGCCGTATTCCAGCAGCAGCACCACCGCCCGCAGATTGAGATAGATGTAGCGGCGCTGCACCCGCCCGTGCTCGTCGAGTTCGCCAATCAAGTGCAACTTCAATCAGTCATGCTATGGGTTCCGAGCCTTTGCCGCCAGATCATTATTGCCAAGAATAGGAATGTTACAATCCCTGTCCCAATGAGAATGGCGGCATCGTGCTCTGGGAATGCTGATTGGCGCAGCACCGGTGGAAATAGCAGACTTATCGGAACAACTATGACCGCAAGAATGCGAGATGGAAAGAATATCACCATCAAAGAAATCACCATCAAAAATAGTGCATGCCCTTGACGAAGAAACTGATAGTCATCTGGTTTATTGTAGTAAACATATCTTAATTCAAGCAATGCGTAATGCAAAAAACAAACAGCAATAAACGATATGACGAATAAGAATACCATCATTTTCTTTGACATTATGGACATCCGCATGATGAAGGATTCTGCTCTATTTCTTGATAGTTGGCCTGCCAAACGTCTTCAACACGAGGCCCCCATATTGATTGAAGTAACATATTCTGCGCAGCATCCTCGCCCTCTCCATAGGACCTCATAGCGATACTGCCATCTCCACTGATTTGCCCGTATCGCATCACATATCCCTCGTGAAGACCATGCTCCCCAGATATGGTGTAGTTAACGGTGATATCGGTCCAAATCTCTGGGTTTGGCGATGGGATGTAAAATGACCTGACCCAATTGTTGTCGCCATGAAAAGGAATTGGTCCGGCATTATTTCTTGATCCGTTGGTTGAGGCGGGCGTATCGTTGCCTGGGGTTGGGTTGTTCCTAAGACTCTGCCCCACTTGGCATGCGTTCAATGTGGTAGCAGTCCTCACGTCATAATAGTGAAAATTGAAGTGATTGGCGTCAAATCCACTGGCTCCCACTGTATTTGGAATATCCACAGGAGGAACCGACGGGTCTTCGGGACGAATTTGTATACTGTCGCCAACGATGATGGTCCTTAGCCCTTTGGGATCGACCGCCCTCAGCGGATCATTGGCTGCATAGCCATAAGCATTGGCCCCGCCCCGCAGCCCGATCGGATCAGGCGTGAGATAGCGCCCGGTTTCAGGCTCGTAGTACCGATGCCAGTTGTAGTACCAGCCAGTCTCGCTGTCTTCGTACTGCCCCGCAAAGCGCAAGTAAAACTCAAACGGTTTGTCTGAGTTTTCTGCCGCATGCGCCGTGCCGATCCAGCTGCCGCCGCTTGCTTTCTTTGTGCGATTCTGCGCGGTGAGTTCGCTGCGCGGCAAGCCTTGTGCCGTCGCTCTGCCGAAGGCGTCGTAGCGGGCCAGCCAGACCACGCGCTGTGTTCCGTCCGTGATGGCCTGCGGCGTGCCCAGGTGGTCGCCGTGGATCGCAAAGCGCTGGGTGCCTTGGGGCGTGGTTTGTGTTTTGTTCTTGTCGTAGCCGTATTCCAGCAGCGCCACCGGCCGCAGGTTGAAGTAAATGTAGCGGCGCTGCACCCGGCCCTGTTCGTCCAGCTCAGCGTCCAGCAGCCCACGGTGCCAGGTGAAGTAGGTAGTGTTTGCCTCACCCACACTAGCTACCATTTTGGCGACGCGCTGGCGCGCACCGTTGTAGGCGTAGTGGGCCAGCAGTTGCCCCCCTTCTTCCACCGCACCGATCTGGCCCAGCGCGTTGTAGTGCAGGGTTCTAGTTTGCGCATCGGTTTCGATGCGGACAGGTTCGCCCGCGCTGTTGTAACGGTAGCTTCTTAGGGCCTGGCCCTGGTTGTTCTGAACACTCAGCAGTCGATCGCTTTGCGGGGCCAATGCGAATGTCAGCTGACCCAGGGTTTCTGAGCTTTGGGCGGTGCGGTTGCCGTTGAGGTCGTGTTCGAAGCGCTGGGTTTGCCCGCTCTCGCTCAGGGCCTTGAGCCGTCCGAAGGGGTCGTACTGGAGCTGCTTTTCCCGTTGTTCCCGGCCTTGCTGCAGCGCTTCGGGCGCCTCCAGCTTGAGCGTGCTCAGCTGCGCGTGTTGATTGAAGCCCAGCTCGGTCCGGAACGGCCCGTCGCTCCACCGGCTGAGCCGCCCTGCCTGGTCGTGCTGACTGCTGGCCTGGCTGCCGTTGGCGTGTTGGTAGCCTCTCAATCCCCGGCTGGTGCTGTGTTCGATCTCCGTGATGAGAGCTTTGGTGCCGTGTTCAGCCCAGACCCAGCGGATGGCGCGTTCCCACCAATGTGAGGCCGGCGCTTGCAGGCTCACCGCCTCGATGCGACCCTGGGCGTTGTAGCGCTGGCTCAGCACCGCCCCTTCGGGCAGGTGGATGCGCGCAATGCGCCCGGACCCATCGCGCTGGTAGCGCGTGACGAGCTCGGGCAGCCACTCGGTGGTGTGGGTGTCCTGGCTCTGCCTGCGCAGGCTCAGCCGCTCTTCGATCAGCTGGCCGTTGGCGTTGTAGCCAAAGTGTTTGTCCTGCTGGCTCGATGTCTGGCGCACCAGCAACGCACCCTGGTAGTGCCAGGTGGTCTCTTCTTCAGCTTCCACCACTGCCCGCACGGTGGCGCTGGCGGTCTGCACGCTGGCGCCGTCGGTGTTTGCGTGTCGCAACTGGATGAGCCGGCCCAGCGCGTCGTAGCGTGCGCTGCTGTGGCGGCTTGAGTCCCAGCGCGCGGTCTGGCGGTCGGCTTCGTCGTAGGCGGCTCGGTGGGTACCGCTGTCGGGGTGCTCGATGCGCACCACCCGCCCGAAGTCATCGCGCCACTGGCGGTGCGTGGCCCCATGGGGCAGTTCAAGGCTGGCGCTGGCGTCACGCTGGTCGCTCTGCAGTCGGGTGGTGGCCTCGTTGCGCTGGAGCTGTAGCAGATGCTGCGCGGCGTCGAAGTGCTCGCTCTGGTCCAGGCGGCCTTCACCCTGGCCGCGCTGGGCCTCTCGCTGCGCACCCAGCGGGTCCCAGCGCAGGGTAGTCTGCACGCCCGTGGGTTCCTGGATGCGCACTTCGCGCAGGCCCTGGGCGTCCAGCGCTTCGTATTCGACCTTTGTTCCACCCACCAGCACCTGGCCTTGCCCGTCTTGCCATTGGCTGGCCGTGGGCCGGCCTTCGCTATCGTGGCGGGTTTCCCTGACTTCGCCGTCGGGCAGGGTATAGCGGATGGTGCCGCTGGCGTCGTCGTAGGCAACGCTGATCTGCGCGCCGTCGTTGCGGCGGTAGCGGCTCACACGGCCCTGGCTGTCGTGTTCGATGTCCACCTGCACGCCGGCGCGGCGGACCTGGCTCACGCGCTGGGCGTGCGGCGCCCAGTTCAATCCGGTGCGCACGCCCAGTGCGTCGGTGCGGGCGATCAGCCGTGCGGCCGGGCTGTTGTCGTATCCGAAGCGCTCGACCAGCCCCATGGGGTGGGTGATGCTCAGCAGGCGGTTGCCGCCCTCGTCCCACTGGTAGCGGGTGATGTCGCTGTCGGCGGGGGTGTTCTGCGGGCCGTTGGGCAGCGCTTCGTCGGCCTCGGTGAGCACGCTGTGCTCGCCGATGGTCTGATAGCGGTACGTGCTGCTGCGCGTAATCGCCGTGGTGTTCATCTGCCCTGCACCGTCGAGCGGGCTGAACCCGGTTTCCTTGAGTTCGGTGATCTGGCCAGCGGCGTTGTAGCCCAGCTCGATGCGGTGTTTCTTGCCTGTCAGCACGCTGGGGCGCTCGATCAGCGTGGGGTGGTGCGGCCAGCGGGCGTCGCCGTAGCTGCGCTCTTCGATCAGGTCTTTGCCGATTTCCCTGCCGCCCTGGTAGCGGATGCGCTCGATGCGCAGCACGCGCCCCTGTGGATCGAGTGTGAGCACCCGGCTGCTCAGCGCCTGGGCCGTGCCTTGAACCTGCCCGTCTTCATCCACTTTGACCGGACTGAGTTCGGTCACACTGACCTGCCGGCCCAGGCTGTCGTGGCCGTAGCGCACGTTGACCGGCCCGCAACTGCCGCAGCCCGCGCCCTGCACCAGCGTGAGCTGGCGCTGCCCGCCAGGCATGGCGTATTCATAGCGGGTGTGCTCGCCCAGGCTGTTGCTCAGAATGGTCACGCCCGAGCCGTCTCTTCTCTGGCCGCCCTGTGGGCCCAGGAAGTTCAAGCTCACGTCTTGCGGGCCGCGCTGGCCTTCGGCGGGCATGGAGCCCTTGACGGAGCGGATGGCGCGCCCCATGGGGTCGTAGGCCCAACTGACTTCGCGCTGCAGCGGCGCATCGGCGCTGGCGCGCACCGAGATGCCGGTGAGCAGACTGAACAGGCTCGCGTCTTCGTGGTGGTAGTGGCGCTCGCTGCCGTCGGGGCGGCGCACCCGCACCAGGCTGGTGGCCTGGGCCTGGCGCTGCGCCAGGGTGATGAGTACCCCGGCTTTGGCTTGCTGGTCGTGCTCTTCCTGGCCGAAGTGGTAGCTGTAGCGCCCCAGCGGGGTGTCGATGTGGCTGGCCTGGCGGATCACGCGGGGCTGGCCTTGGCCGCCGGTCGCGACAGGTTCGGGGTAGTGCAGCACCAGTTGGCGCCCCTGCGGGTCGCTCACCCGGGTGATGCGACCGTGGGTGTCGCGCTCGATCTGCACCGCATGGCCCGTGGCGGCCTGGATGTGCACCTGCCGGCCCCGGGCGTCGAAGTGATGCTGCAGGCCGCTGCCATCGCGCAGCACGTAGGGGGTCTGGCCATTGGCCGGGTCGATGCCCAGTTGCACCGTGCCAGCGGCGCTGGCCCATGTGCTGCGTCCGTCCGCCTCGCTGTGCAGGTGATGCAGCAGCGTCTGGCTGCCATCGCCCGCGCGGTGCAGGATGCGGTCCTCAGGTCCCACCTGCCGTGGCTGCAGCGGTGAGCCAGCGGCGCTGACAAAGTACAGCCAGCCGTCGTAGCCCAGGCGCCAGCCCCGGCCCACCGGGTTGCTGGAGCCCGAGAAGTCGCTGTTGTAGTGCCGCACCAGTTCCAGCCCGAGCACGCCGGGCAGCGCGGGCACGTCTGCCTCGCGCTGGTATTTGTTGCCCGTCATCACGTTCAGCGGGTTGCCCGCTCTGGCGCAACCGGGATTGCCCGGGGTCAGACCGCCTGGCTGGCATCTCTGGGGCGAGCCGCCTCCGGGCAGGATGCTCACGCCTCCACCTGGCGCCGGGCTCTGACCTCCCGGCGGAAAGCTCTGCCCTTGCGCCCAGGTGCCACCACTGCACAGCGCGAGCAGCAGGCTCAGCACCACGGCCAGGCGCTGGCTCCACCGCTTCACGGGCGCAGCAACGCGCGGGCCGGCCTCATTGGCTCGATTCATTTCTTTCGCTCCCTGTCTCTTCTTTGTCTCTGCCTGCCTCCAAGCGTCGGCAGACTCCAGCAATCAAATGTCATTCAAAAGATGACATTGAAAGGTATTTTTTCGCGAATTAGAGCACAAATATGAACTTCAATGAGTTCTTTCAGACTCATTCAGCCAGCGACAAGTCGGAGGCCTGGGGGTTCAAGCGAATTTTGTTGCAGCGCACAATATGCGCTGACAAGGACACCTCATGACCACTCGCACCCCACCCCGCGCAGCCGCCCGTTCAACCAGGCGCCGGCAGATCGACCTCGCCCTGCAAGGCGGCGGCTCGCACGGCGCGTTCACCTGGGGCGTGCTGGACCGGTTGCTGGAAGAGGAATGGCTGGAGATCGCGGCGATCAGCGGCACCAGCGCCGGGGCCATGAACGCGGTGGCGCTGGCGGCCGGCCTGATGGATGGCGGGCGCAACGGTGCGCGACGCGTGCTGCGCGACTTCTGGCAGCAGGTCGCCCGGGCGTCTCCGTTCCACCACGTTCAGAACCATCCGCTGAGCGCGTGGCTGGGACCGGCCAGCGACTGGCTCGCGCCCTGGATCGAACCCTGGAAGCGCGCCGCCAGCCAGTGGGGGCAGCAGCTCTCGCCTTACCAGCTCAACCCGCTCAACCTGAATCCGCTGCGCGACATCCTGGTGGACACGGTGGACTTCGAGCGCGTGCGCCATTGCCACAAGACACAGCTCTTTGTCGCCGCGACCCAGGTGCGCACCGGCGCGCTGCGCGTGTTCGACCAGAGCCGGCTCAGCGCCGACATGGTGCTGGCCTCGGCCTGCCTGCCGCTGCTGTTCCATGCGGTGGAGATCGACGGCGAGGCCTACTGGGACGGCGGCTACGCCGGCAACCCCTCGCTGATGCCGCTGATCACCCACAGCCCGGCCGACGATCTGCTGCTGGTGCAGATCAACCCGATCCAGCGCGAAGCCGTGCCCACGAGCGTGGGCGACATCCTCGACCGCATCAACGAGGTCACCTTCAACGCCAGCCTCATCAAGGAAATGCGCTCCATCGTCCTGCTCAAGCAGCTCATTGCCGACGAAGGCCGCCCCGGCCACGGCTACCGCAACCCACTGTTCCAGCGCGTCGAGGCGCTGCGCGTGCACCTGATCGACGGCGGCGCGTCGCTGGCCCCGCTGGGGGCGGGCAGCAAGACCGCCACCCAGTGGGCATTCCTCTCGCGGTTGCACGACCTGGGCGTGCAGGCCGCCGACGGCTGGCTGGCGCGACACGCCAGCGACGTGGGCGTGCGCGGCAGCCTGGACCTGTCGGGGGTGCTGGCGACATAGCGGCGAGGCACGCGGCAGGCCACAGGTCTCTGAGCAGGCAGCGCGTGAGAAAGCTGGCCACGGCCTGCGGCGCATGGCTGGCGGGCAGCGGCGCGGGCGCGGGTTTCATCCGGGCGCATCCGGCAAGGTGAAGAAGAACCTCGCGCCCTGCCCCACAGCGCCTTCGCCGCGCACCTGGCCACCGTGGCGCTCGATGATGCGGTGCACCGTGGCCAGGCCCACGCCCGTGCCTTCGAATTCGTGGTGGGCATGCAGGCGCTTGAAGGGTTCGAACAGTTTGCCGGCGTAGGCCATGTCGAAGCCGGCGCCGTTGTCGGACACGCAGAACTCGGCCGCGCCGTCTGCACGCACGTGGCGGGAGAAGCCGATGCGGGCCTGCGGCACCTGGCCGGTGTACTTCCAGGCATTGCCCAGCAGGTTCTGGAGGACGGCGCGCAGGAGTCCGGGGTCGGCCTGGGCAAACAGGCCGTCCTC
The DNA here is from genome assembly GCA_964520365.1 of uncultured Hydrogenophaga sp. Lineage (GTDB taxonomy): Bacteria > Pseudomonadota > Gammaproteobacteria > Burkholderiales > Burkholderiaceae_C > Hydrogenophaga. The sequence continues at coordinate 1,850 of CAZFOT010000027.1, read as the reverse complement.
GATGCGCCATTCGGCCGCGCGGCCGGTCTCGCCCCCGGTGATTTCCGCAATCACGGAATGCGCCAGCTCGCTCAGATCGACGGTCTGGCGCCTCGGTTCGGCGCGGTTGATGTTGGCCATGGTCAGCATGTCCGAGATCAGGCTCCCCATGCGCCCGGCCGCGCGCTGGATGCGCTCCAGATAGGACCGGGCGTCCTCGCCGATCTGCTCGCCGAACTCCGCGTCGAGCAGGTTGGCGTAGCCGTCGATGCTGCGCAGCGGGGTGCGCAGGTCGTGCGAGACGCTGTAGGCGAAGGCTTCCAGGTCGCGGTTGAGCTTGGCCATCTCGCGCGTGCGCTCGGTCACGCGCTGCTCCAGCTCCTCGTTGAGGCGCCGCAGCGCCGCCTGCGCCACGCGCATCTCGGTGATGTCCTGCAGCGTGAACTGCAGCAGCAGCCGGCCGGCGGACTCGAAGCACATGAGACGGACCTCGCCGTCCCAGCGCGTGCCGTCGGGACGCTGGTGCAGCCATTCGAACACCACCGAACCGTCCCGAATCGCCTGCTTGATGTACACCCGGCCTTTGTCGGCCGAGGGGGTTCCGTCGTACTGCAGCGGCGCCGAGAAGACCGCGGGCGTGCCGCCGAGCACGCTGGCACGGTCGGGGAAGCCGTAGATGCGCCAGGCGGCCGGATTGCAATCGATGACCGTCGCGGTCCTGGCATCCATGACCACGGTGGGCACCATCGAGCTCTCGAACTGGCGCACGCGAAAAGCTTCATTGGCGGCAACCACCGCCTGGTTGCGCGCCACGCGCAGCAGCAGCGCACTGACAAGGCCGCCGCACAGGATGAGCAAAGCCGTCAGCGTGGCCGTGACCAGCCGCCCGCGGTCAAACGCCGGCGCCAGCGGCGCCAGCACCGACGCATCGGCCAGCCCGATGGCCACCACCAGCCCGTACGGCTCGACGCGCCGCCAGCCGTAGGTGCGCGCGGTGCGGTCCACGGCGTCCACGACCCGGTAAATGCCGCGGTCGCTTCCCCGTTCGAGCACGTGCGGCCGTCCGTCCGGCATCGGCCCGCGCACGGCTTCCAGGTTGCCCCGGCTGCGCGCCATGAAGGTACCGTCGGGGTGGGTCAGGGCCACCACGTCCTGTTCGGAAAGCTGCAGCGCGGCCAGCTTCTCCGACAGGCGCTGCGTGGACACCATCATGTGGATCACGCCGTCGAACTCGCCATCGAGAAAGATCGGACGGCTGACAGCGAAAATCCAGTCATCGACAAGACGCGAGGCCACCGGCTTGCCGATGCGCATGCGGTCGCCAGCGCCTTTGGCCGCCAGAAAGTGCTCGCGGTCGCCGACGTAGGTGACGTTTTCCTCGCCCAGGCTGTTGTAGCGCACGTAGCCGTCGGCGCCGACGACGGAGGTGTGGGTGACGAAGCCGCTGGGCAGGGCGCCGATGACCGCGCGCGCGATGGGGTCGAACAGCACCGGGTCGCGCAGCCACTCGCGGCGCAGGTCCAGCAGTTCCAGGTCGAGCATGCTCAGCAGCGCCCCCACCTGGCCAGCCATGGCGTCGGCCAGGTGCAGGCTGCGCTGTTCGGCCTGCAGCATCACCTGCTCGCGCAGTTGAGCGCGCGAACGCTCGGCCTGCCACAGCAACACGCCCGCGGCCAGCGCGGTGAACAGGAGCACCAGCGCCATCAGCAAGCGGGTGCGCGCATTCCAGCCGGGTTGACGCAGGGTTTGAATGGGCATCTAGGGCCTGTTCACACTATTTTTCCAAGTGCGAATGGATTGAAAACAGCGCCAATCTAGGCGCGCGACGACGGCCAGACTGGACGTCTGGCCTAGGAGCGCAACGACGAGTG
>CAZFOT010000026.1:0-23982 GCA_964520365.1 uncultured Hydrogenophaga sp. | reverse complement strand
AGGATGGCCATTTCGGTGGCAAGGGCAGCGAAGCGCACAAGGCTGCGGTGACCGGCGATACCGTCGGTGACCCGTACAAGGACACCGCCGGCCCGGCCATCAACCCGCTGATCAAGATCATCAACATCGTGGCCCTGCTGATCGTGCCGCTGCTGCCGCTGGCCTGACCGGCGAGCAGGCATCTTGCCAGTCCCAAGGCCCGCTTCGGCGGGCTTTTTGCTGCGCTCCCCAGAGAGGAGAAGCCGAATTCAAGATCTTGAAGGAGGTGGCATTTGCACCCGCACCAGGGCACGCACGATGGCCGAGGCGTCTGGCGTCAGTTCGGCGAGCCGAGCCTCCTGGCCGCTTTCGATGGCCTGGAGCACCAGTTCATGGATGCCGCCCACCGCCGCCAGTGCCATGGTGGGGTTCAGCATCGGCGCCGGTGGCACCGCCATCGGCTCGGCATTGACCGTGGCGAGCATGAAATCCGCCATGTGCTGCATGACCTCCCGGCGCACGCGCATGCCTGCCGGGCCCAATTGGTGGATTTCCACGAACAGCGTTCGCACCAGGGCCGGCCCCGAAGCCAGGTGGGCAAGGTAGGTGCCCAAGGCATGCTCCACCTGGGCCTGCCACGGCCTGTCGAGGGCCAGCGCGGAACGCAGGGCGCGCAGCGCGGAGGCGCTCGCTGCCCGGTACAGATCGAGGAAGCAGGCGTCCTTGCTTTCGAAGTTCTCGTAGAAGGTGCGCTTGGACACGCCCGCCTCGCGCACGATGTCGGCGATGGTGGTGTCGGCAAAGCCCTTGTCGGCGGCCACGGTGGCCATGGCCTGCAACAGCCTGGCACGGTGTTCGGAAAGCGGTTCGGTGTGGCTCATCAGCGCGCATCTTAGGGGGCTGCTTTCGCCTTGCGAAGCAGCGTTACCTCCGTTTGCTCATTCGGTTGACAGATGTCCCGGTATCCGCCAAAGTGCGCCTTGATGACTGGTACCAATCAGTACCAAATACCACAAGCACACTCATCCACCCTCATGCCGCCATGACCGAACTTGTCGTCCGCCGCCTTCTGATCGACCTGGAGTCGCCCGTGGACCGCCATTGGTGCAATGGCGATCCGTTCCTGACCGCGTGGTTCAACGCCCTGTCCATGAGCTTTCCGGTGGGCGAGCAGTTCTTCATCGACTCGGTGCGCAACGGCTTCAAGGCACTGCCCGAACCCGAGCAAGCCGCCCACAAGGCCGAAGTGCAGGGTTTCATCGGCCAGGAAGCGACGCACAGGCGCATTCACGCCTTGTTCAATGCACAGATCGAGAAACACGGCCTGGTCAACGAATGGGAGCCGAGGGCCCGCGAGCGGCTGCGCCTGGTGGAAGGCACCGACTCCAGGCACGGACTGGCCATCACCGCGGCCAACGAGCACTTCACCGCCCTGTTCGCCGAATGGATGCTGTCGCACCCTGACCTGCTCGATGGCTGCGAACCCCGGCTCAAGGCCCTCTGGCTGTGGCACAGCGCCGAGGAAGCCGAACACAAGTGCACCGCTTTCGACCTTTACCGGCGCCTGGGCGGCAGCGAGGCCTGGCGGACGCGCTGGATGCGCAGGGTCACGCTCATCTTCCTCGGCGACACGCTGCGCCAGACGGTCCACAACCTGCGGCGCGATGGCAGCTTGTGGCAGTGGCGGACGTGGCGCAGCGCGGGACGGCACCTCCTGGGCCGGCAGGGGCTGCTGCGCTGCACCTTCAAACCCTGGCGGGCGTACTTCAAACCCGACTTTCATCCCGACCAGCAAGGCAGCGATCTGTCGCGCGACTGGCTGGCCCGGAACGCGGGGCTCTATACGAGAGTGGGGGCATAGACCCCGCAACCATTGGGTCCGTCGCGGTGGCGCGGGCGGGCGTCCACCATAATGTTTGCATGTCCGAACGCGTCATCCCTCTCGTTGACCAGCGACTGGCCGCCACGCCCGTCAGCATGCCCGCCGACCCCATCCCTGCCACGGGGCATCTGGCCGACGCGCTGGGACGGCCGCTGAGAGACCTGCGCATCAGCGTCACCGACCGCTGCAACTTCCGATGCAGCTACTGCATGCCCAAGGAAGTCTTCGACAAGGATTACCCCTATCTACCCCACAACGCCCTGTTGAGCTTCGAGGAAATCACCCGCGTGGCCAGGCAGTTCGTGGCGCATGGCGTGCGAAAGGTCCGGCTCACCGGCGGCGAGCCTCTGCTGCGCAAAAACATCGAGGCCTTGATCGCTCAATTGGGCAAGCTCCGAACCGTGGATGGACAGCCGCTGGACATCGCCTTGACGACGAACGGCTCGCTGCTGGAGCGCAAGGCCGCCGCCTTGAAGGCCGCGGGGTTGCGGCGCGTCACGGTCAGTCTCGACGGCCTGGACGACGCCGTGTTTCGCGCCATGAACGACGTCGAATTCCCGGTGGTCGACGTGCTGCGCGGCATCGATGCCGCGCGCGATGCCGGGCTGGGGCCGATCAAGGTCAACATGGTGGTCAAGCGCGGCACCAACGACCACCAGATCGTTCCCATGGCGCGCCATTTCATGCACTCGGGCGTGGCGCTGCGCTTCATCGAATACATGGACGTGGGCGCCACCAACGGCTGGCGCATGGATGAGGTCATGCCCAGTGCCGAGGTGATCCGGCTCATCCGCTCGGAGCTGCCGCTGGTGCCGCTCGAACCTTCCGCGCCGGGCGAAACCGCCGAACGCTGGGGACATGCCGACGGCGAAGGCCGCCACGACAGACAAGCCGGCGAGATCGGCGTCATCAGCAGCGTCACCCAGGCTTTCTGCGGCGACTGCAACCGCGCGCGCCTGTCCACGGAAGGCAAGCTCTACCTGTGCCTGTTCGGCACCCAGGGCCACGACCTCCGGCCCCTGCTGCGAGGCGGCGCGTCCGACGAGCAACTGGCAGGCGCCATCGCGTCGATCTGGCAGCAGCGGCGGGACCGGTACTCTGAGCTGCGCGCCAGCCTGCCGCCCGATTCGACCGCCGGCGCGGCGCGGCGGGTCGAGATGAGCTACATCGGTGGCTGAGAGGGCGTGTCTGAACGGGCCGGCCGCGCGGAAATGATCCAGCCCAAGCAAATCACCGGCCTGGTCCTCGCTGGTGGGCGCGGCTCGCGCATGGACGGCGCCGACAAGGGCCTGCAGGACTTCCGTGGCCAGCCCCTGGCGCTGCACGCCCTGCGGCGGCTGCATATGCAGGAAGGCGACCTGATCGGCGACCGGATGATCAGCGCCAACCGCAACCTGGCCACCTATGAAGCCTTTGGCGTGCCGGTCTGGCCCGATGACACCCTGCACGGCCATGCCGGCCCCCTGGCCGGTTTCATCACCGGGCTGGAGCGATGCGAATCCCCCTACCTGCTCACGGTGCCTTGCGACGCGCCGCTGTTCCCTCTCGACCTGGCCCGGCGCCTGGCTCGGGCGTTTGAACGCGAGGACACGGAAATCGCCATGGCCACGGTCCGGGAAGCCGGCGGGCCATGGCGTGCCCAACCGGTTTTCTGCCTGCTCAAGGTGAAGGCCGGGCTGCTGCAAAGCCTCGCGGCGTTCACCCGCTCGGGCGAGCGCAAGGCGCACCGCTGGACCGAGCTGCATCGGACCGTTCTGGTGCCGTTCGACCGTCCCGAGGACGACCCGGGAGCTTTCGCCAACGCCAACACAATGGCCGAACTGCATGCGCTCAACGGCCTTGAGCCGCCGGCATCGGCCATGCCTCCACCATGAAATCCATCGATCAGATCGCGGCCGAGCTTCCGGGCCACGACCCGCAGGCCGTCAGCGCCGAACACGTCCATCGTTTCCTGGCCCGCCTGGTGGAGCCGGTGCCGCAGACCGAAACCGTGGACATCTTCGACGCGCTCGGGCGGGTGCTGGCCAAGGACCTCGTCGCGCCGATCAGCGTGCCGCCGCACGACAACTCGGCCATGGATGGCTTTGCTTTCGACGGCCACCAGCTCCAGCCCGGCCAGCCGCTGCATCTGCAGGTGGTGGGAACCGCCCTCGCGGGCAAGGCGTGGCAGGGTTCGGTGGGCCAGGGCCAATGCCTGAAGATCATGACCGGAGCCGTCGTGCCCTGCGGGCTGGACACCGTGGTGCCGCTGGAATGCGTTCATACGCGGGAGGACGGCTCGATCGCCATCCCCGCCGGCGCGGTGCGGCCAGGGGACAACCGGCGCCTGGCGGGAGAAGACCTCATGGCAGGCCAGCCCGCGCTGAACCAGGGGCAATGGCTCGGCCCCGCGGCCCTGGGCCTGATCGCCAGCCTGGGGCTGCCTTCGGTGCCGGTGTTCCGGCGCGTCAAGGTGGCGTACTTCTCCACCGGCGACGAAATACGGAGTCTCGGTGAAAGCCCGCGCGAAGGCGCCGTGTACGACAGCAACCGCTACACCGTCTTCGGCCTGCTCTCCCGGCTGGGTGTCGAAGTGATCGACATGGGCGTGGTCGGCGACGACCCCGCCTCGCTCGGGTTCGCGTTCCGGGATGCCGCGCGCCAGGCGGACGCGATCGTCACCAGCGGCGGAGTGAGCATGGGAGAAGCCGACCACACCCGGGACATGATGCAAAAGCTCGGCGACGTGGCGTTCTGGCGCATCGCCATGCGCCCGGGCCGGCCCATGGCCGTCGGCCGGATTCAGGAGGCCGGAAGGTCCGCCGTGCTGTTCGGGCTTCCCGGCAACCCGGTGGCGGTCATGGTCACTTTCCTCGCGTTCGTGCGCCCCGCCCTGCTGCGCCTGATGGGCAGCACCCCGAGCGAACCCATTCTGCTCAAGGCGCGCTGCACCGAAACCTTGAAGAAGAAACCCGGCCGCACCGAATACCAGCGCGGCATCGTGAGCCGCTCGGCCGACGACGAACTGACCGTTCGGACCACCGGCAACCAGGGCTCAGGCGTGCTCAGCTCCATGGTGCAGGCCAACGGGCTGATCGTGCTTCAGCACGACCAGGGCAACGTGGGTGCGGGCGACCTGGTCAACGTCATGATGTTCGACGGGGTGGTTTGAAACACCCCCCTGCGCCGCTTCGCGGCTTCCCCCCTCTCTGGCGCGCCGCTGCGCGGCGCTTGGAGGGGGGACGGCATCTCGGGCCGGCGGAGCCGGACCCTTGATGCCCCTGGATCTTGCGCTGCTTCGCTCGTTGCGGGTTTTTCTCCCTCTCCCGCTGGCGGGAGAGGGCCGGGGTGAGGGCAGCGGCGCCCCGTGCAGCGTGCCTTCAGTACCTCAACCTGCCACCCGATGTGACCACGCCGATGTCGACGAAGCTGCTGCCCACGTTGCTTTTCGAGAAGTCCACCCGAAAGCCTGAGAAATCCATCTCGCCCGCGGCCCGCAGCCCGCGCGCCAGGGTCTCGGGCCGGATGTCGTTGCCCGCGCGGCGCAGCCCCTCGACCAGCACGCGCGCGACGATGTAGCCCTCGAAATGGAAGGCGCTGTACTGCGCCAGTGCCGGATCGATTGCCTTCATCGCTGCGGAGAATTCCCGCTGCAACGGCAGGGTGCCGCCCATGGCATTGGGGTAGGTCTGCGCGATGCCCACGCCCCGCGCGGCGTCATCGCCGGCCAGGCGCGCGATCAGGCCCGGGGGCACGTACGACAGCGCGAAGATCTGCTGCGTCACCCCGGAGCGGCGCAGCTGGGTGATGGCATCGGCCATGAACTTGGGCGAACCGATGGTGATCACGCTCTGGGAATTGCTGGCGGTCACCTGCCTGGCCGCCGCGGCAATGGCGGCTTCGTCCGCGGCGGATTCGGCAGCCCGGATTTCCATGGGCGTGCCACTCGACGCGGCCTCCTTGACCATGGCCAGCCCGGAGGTTCCGATCGGAATGTTCTGGTGCAGCACGTGCACCCGCGAAATCCCCATGGTTCGGGCGTGCTGAACGATCTTCTGCAATTGCTGGCGATCCCCCGCGCGCACGTGGAAGAGCCGGGGATGTCCCGGCTCGCGCAGCACCTCGGCGCCGGGCACCGCGTTCAGGATCAGCACGTCGTGCTTGTCGAGCAGCTTGTCCTGCAGCACCTTCTGTATGGTGGCAGACCCGATCGGAGACAACAGCGCCACCGGCTTGCGCCGCATGGCCTGTTCGAGCTGCCGCTCGAATTCCTCGGGGCTGTATTTGTCGTCGATCTCGAAGAACGAAATCTTGCGCCCATTGACGCCGCCGCGCGCGTTGACCTGCGCGAAATAGGCCTTGGCGCCCTTGTTGATCTCGTGCGCATCGGGCGCCGGCAACACGGTGAAAGGGCCAACCTGGCCCACCACGATCTCCTGGGCATGCACTGCGGCGACCGCCATCGCGGCACCAGCGGCGACCAGCCACCGCCAGCAGGGAATCGAACGCGAAAAAACCATGATGCGAGCTCCGGAAAAAACACAAACGATAGCAAAAGATTCCCGGCTGGCGCCGGGTTTCAGGGCAAACGGTCAATGGTGGGGGTTCGCCGGACTACTTGGCCGCGGTCGATGCCAGCGCGGCGCCTTCGTCCAGCGGCACGGGAGCCGCGGCAGGCTGGTGGTCTCTTCTTCGCGCCAGCAGGCTGTACATCGTCGGCACGACGAAGACCGTGAGCAAAGTGCCCAGGCTCATGCCACCCACGATGACCCAGCCAATCTGCCGCCGGCTTTCCGCGCCCGCGCCACTGGCCAGGGCCAGCGGAATCGCGCCCAGCACCATGGCGCCGGTGGTCATGAGAATGGGGCGAAGGCGCAGGGCCGCCGCGCGCTTGACGGCCTCGAGCTTGTCCAGGCCCTGCTCCCGCATCTGGTTGGAGAATTCCACAATCAGGATGCCGTGCTTGGTGATCAGGCCCACCAGGGTGATCAGGCCGATCTGGCTGAACACGTTGATCGTGCCTCCGGTCAGTTTCAGCGCCAGCAAGGCGCCCAGCATCGACAGCGGAACGCTCAGCATGATGATGAACGGGTCCACGAAGCTCTCGAACTGGGCCGCCAGCACCAGGTAGATGAACAGCAGCGATAGCGCAAACACGACGGCCAGCGACCCGGCCGATTTCCGGAACTCGCGGCTCTGCCCGTTGAGTTCGGTGGCGTATCCCGCAGGCAGGATTTCGAGCGCGGCCTGGTCCATGAACTCGAGCGCTTCGCCCAGCGAGTAATCGGGCGCGATGTTGGCGGTGATGGACGCGCTGCGGCGCTGCCCGAAGTGATTGAGTTCGCGTGGCACCACCACTTCCATCGTGGTCACCAGGGCGGCAAGGGGGATCATCGCGTCGCCGCGGCCCCGGACGAACAGCCGGTCGATGTCATCGGGCGTGCTCCGGTTGCCGGAGACGGTCTGCACCACCACGTCGTACTGCTCGCCATCGCGCTTGTAGCGCGTCACGGTGCGCCCCCCGAGCATGGTTTCCACCGTGCGCGCGATCACGTCCACGCCCACGCCCATGTCGGCCGCCCTTTCCCGATCCACATCCATGCGGATCTCGGGTTTGTTCAGCCGCAGGTCGGTATCGACCTGCACGAATCCCGGGTTCTGCGCCAGCCGGTCCTGGAACTGGCCCACCACCTGCGAGAGATTCTCGTAGGTGTCGCTGGTGACGATCACATAGTTGATGGGCCGCTCGCGGAAACGCTGGCCCAGCGACGGTGGCGTGATGGGAAACGCGCTCACGCCGGGCAGCGCGGCGATCTTGGGCGCCAGGTCGCGCGCGACTTCCATCGTCGTGCGGTCGCGCTCCTCCCAGGGCTTGCCGCGCAGGATCACGCTGCCCTGCGCCACCGAAGGATTGCCCACGATGGTGAAGATGCGCTCGAACTCGGGGTACTGCCGGCTAATGCCCTCGATGGCCTCGGCGTACTTGCGGGTGTAGGCCAGCGTGGCCCCGTCCGGCCCGTTGATGGTGGCCAGCACCACGCCACGATCCTCCATCGGCGCGAGCTCCTGGCGCATCGACTGGAGCAGCCACCAGCTCCCCGCCGCGCTCGCCAGCATCACGCCGACCACGACCCAGCGGACCTTCAGGGACACCCCGAGAACGCGGCTGTACCCGTTGGTGATGCGAACGAGCTGGCGCTCCATGAAGGTATCGAAACGCCCGGGCCTGGGGTTGTGGCGCAGCAGCTTGGAGCACAGCATGGGCGACAAGGTCAGTGCCACGAACCCGGACACCACCACCGCGCCCGCGAGCGCCAGCGCGAATTCGGCGAACAGCCGCCCCGTGCGCCCTGGCGTGAAGGCCAGCGGCGCGTAGACCGCGGCCAGGGTGAGCGTCATCGCGACCACGGCAAAGCCGATCTCGCGCACCCCCTTGATGGCCGCCTCGAAAGGCTTCATGCCTTCTTCGATGTGCCGGTAGATGTTCTCCAGCACCACGATCGAGTCGTCCACCACGAGACCGATGGCCAGCACCAGCGCCAGCAGGGTGAGCGTATTGATCGAGAACCCGAACAGAGCCATCAGGGCGAAGGAGCCGATCAGGCTCACCGGAATCGTCACCAGTGGAATCACCGAGGCGCGCAGCGTGCGCAGGAAGACGAAGATCACCAGGGCCACCAGCACCACCGCCTCGGCGATGGTGGTGTAGACGGCCTTGATCGAGCGGTCGATGAAGATCGCGTTGTCGTTGGCGATTTCCGCGCGCACGCCATCGGGCAGGTCGGCCTCGATGCGCGGCAGCATCTCGCGCACGCCGGCGGAGAGTTCCAGCGGATTGGCGGTGGCCTGGCGGATCACGCCCATCGCAATGGCTTCGCGCCCGTTGTACCGCACCGAGGTCCGTTCGTCCTGCGGCGCCTGAAGCACCCGGGCCACGTCGCCGATCCGGATCGCCTGCCCATTGACGTTGCGGATCGCCACGTCGTTGAACTGCTGGGGGGACTGCAGGTCGGTGGCAGCCGTGACGTTGAATTCCCGCAGCGCGCTTTCGATGCGGCCGGCCGGCACTTCGAGGTTGGAGCGGCGCAGCGCGTCCTCGACGTCCTGCACCGTCAGGCTGTAGGCCGCCATGCGATCGGGATCGAGCCAGATCCGCATGGAGTACCTGCGCTCGCCGAAGATGCGGACATCGGCCGCGCCCGGCGCCGTCTGCAACCGCGGCTTGACGAAACGATTGGCCAGATCGCTGAGTTCGAGCGGCGTGATCACGTCCGAATTGAGCGCGAGCCAGATGACCGGCTGGGCGTCGGCCTCCACCTTGGCGATCACCGGCTCGTCCACCTCCTGGGGCAGGCGCTGCCGCACGCGGCTGACCTTGTCCCGCACGTCCGCCGCGGCGGAGTCGGGATCGCGCTCCAGCTTGAACTGCACCGTGATCTGGCTTTGCTCCTGCCGGCTGATCGAGGTGATGATGTCCACGCCCTCGATGCCGGAGAGCGAATCCTCCAGCACCTTGGTGACCTGCGACTCGATCACCTCGCTGGAAGCCCCGCCCAGGCGGGTGCTCACCGTCACGGTCGGCTCGTCGATCTTGGGATATTCCCGCACGGTGAGCCGGTCGAAGGAGACCAGGCCAACCAGCAGGATCAGCAGCGAGAGCACGGTGGCAAACACCGGGCGGCGGATGGAAACTTCGGGCAGTTGCATGGTGGTGGCTCCGCGGGTGGCGAGCGTCGGGCGTCAGTTGCCCGTTCCTGGCGCCGCCGCCGAACGCGACATGTCCACCACGCGCACCACCGTGCCATCGCGCTGCAGCCGCTGCTGCCCGGCGACCACCACCGTGTCGGCGGCCGAGAGGCCTTCGACGATCTGGACTTCGGTGCCCCGGCGAATGCCGAGCTCGACCTCCGCCCGCCGCGAGACCAGCCTTTTGGCATCGCCCTCGCCTTCTTCCTCGACCCGGTACACGAACTGCTTGCCCCCCTGCGGCACGATGGCTTCCTCGGGCACCACCAAAGCGGCCTCGTTCACGGAAAACACCGTCAGCACGCGCGCGAACATGCCCGGGCGCAACCCGCCGCCATCCCGGCCGGCGGGCATCTCTGCGCGGACCGCGATCGAACGGCCATTGGCATCGAGCAGCGGGTCCACGGCCACCACGCGCGCCTCGAAGGTCTGGCCCGGCAAGGCGTCGAGCTGCACCTGCACCGCCTGGCCCGGCGCAAGCCGGCTCTGATAGCGCTCGGGCAGATTGAAGTCCACCGTCAGGGCCGAGGTGTCCTCCAGGTTGACCAGCGGATCCCCGTCCTTCACATAGGCCCCGAGGTTCGTGCTGCTCAGGCCCACGATGCCGTCGAAGGGCGCGGAAATCCGCATGCGCTTGAGACGCGCGTCGGCCAGCGCGACCTGCGCCTCGGCCACCTGCAGATTGGCTTCGCTCTCTTCGACCACGCGCTGGGCCACGAAATTCTCCGCGACCAGTTCCTTGTTGCGGTTGAGGTTGGCCCTGGCGATCGACAACTGGGCCTGCGCCTGGCTGAGCTCCGCGCGCTGCAGCGTGTCGTCCAGCTGCACCAGCAACTGGCCCTGGCGCACCTTCGCACCGTCGGCGAACGCAATGCGCGCCACGCGCCCACTGACCTCGGGCCTGAGCACCACGCTCTGGCGGGAGCGCAGCGTGCCCACCGCCTGGGCGTCGTCCTGCAACCGAACCGTCGCCACGCGGGAGATTTCCACGCCTGGTACGGCCGTGCCACCGGCCTGCGCCGCCGGCGCGCTCGCCTCGGCCGGGACAGCCTGTCCACCTTGGACCGACACGGCGCCGGGAGACGCCTTGTTCTGAATCCACCACGCGCCAGCGGCGGCCAGTCCGATGCCGGTCACCGCCACCAGGACGAACAAGGGTTTATGGGCCATGGGTTCAACAGATCCGGGGAAAAGGGAGCGATGCGACCCATCCGTCGCAACGCGCCCGGCGGGATGAAGCTACGAAATGTAGCAGTGATGAGGGGAAACCAGTGGCGAAGTTCCGGCTTTCCGACCACCGCGGCGGGTTGTGTCTTCCGTGCGTGACATATGCACGCCACGCACCGGGGGCCCGACCAAGGCGCGCGCCCTCCGCGGTTCGCCGAGGACCGGAAGCTACAGCGGAACGCCCCGGTTCGCCAATGCATCGGCGCGTTCGTTGCCGGGATCGCCGGCATGCCCCTTGACCCAGTGCCACTCGATCTGGTGCACACCGCCGTGCACCAGAGCGTCCAGCCGCTGCCAGAGGTCGGCGTTCTTCACCGGCTGCCTGGCCGCGGTCTTCCACCCCTTGGCCTTCCAGCCATGGATCCATTCCGTGATGCCCTTGCGCACGTACTCGCTGTCCAGGAACAAGGCCACCTTGCACGGGCGCTTGAGCGCGGACAAGGCCTCGATCACCGCCATCAGCTCCATGCGGTTGTTCGTGGTCACGCGCTCGCCGCCCCAAAGCTCTTTCTCGAAAGCGCCGGACTTGAGATAGACGCCCCACCCGCCAGGGCCGGGATTGCCCTTGCAGGCGCCATCGGTGTAGATCACCACGTGGTTCAAGACGCGAACTCCAGAAAGCGAGGAAGAAGAAGAAAGAAGCCGCGCGGGGGCGGCCCCGAGATGGGCGGATGTCAATGCCTGTTGACGGCCGGCACCCGCGCGGACGAAGATGCCCGGCGCGGTTTCCATGCCGGTCCGAGCAGGCGCACGCCGCGCACCCGCTTGACCGCGACCACGAAATAGACGGCACCGAACACGGGCCACCAACGCGCGCCCAGGCGGTCGAGCCAGGCGGTTCTTTGCAGCCACTTGTCGGAGCGAACCGCCGGACGGTAGCAGCCATAGCCGTCCGACTCTACTTCAAAGCTCAGCAGGCGAAGCCAGTCCCGCAGACGCCAGGGACCGATGAAATCACCCACCTCGGGAAGATAAAGGCGGGAAGCGCCCAGCATCGACACCCCCATGCGCGCAGCCATGCGACCCCGGCCCTGGCGCAGGCCCCAGAGGCTCGCCGGATTCAGTCCGGAGATCACGACGCGGCCTTCGGGCACCAGCACCCGCTCCACTTCGCGCAGCACGTGGTGCGGATCGGCGCTCATCTCCAGCGTGTGGGGCAGCGCCACGAGATCGAGGCTGCCGGCGGGAAACGGCAGCGCGGCCGAATCCGTCACCAGGGCCACCCTGGCCGGGGCCACCGGCTCGCCCCCCCCGGCGGCCGGCCCCTCGCCGGGCAGGCGCGGCAATGCCTCCTCTTCCCGCCCCATCTCCTCCGGCAAGGCCAGCCATCGGTGCGGCATGCGGTTGGCGCCCAGCGCACGCAACTCCGGCAGCCCCAATTGCAGGGCGTTGTACCCGAACATGTCGGCCACAGCCAGGTCGAACCGGGCCTGCTCCCAGGAGAGCAAGTACCGGCCCGGAGGGGTCCGCAACCAGTCGGGCAGGCCTATAATTTGTGGAGGCATGGCTTGTGATGCGAAGGCGGAATGGGTCCCTGCGCCTTCACTTCGAAACGCTCGGGCACGGGCTTGATGTGACGAACTCTACACGCCCTTCACCCCGGCCACGCAGCCGAATGGAACTCACCCCGCTTCCTGCTTTCTCGGACAACTACATCTGGGCGCTCCACGATGGAGCGCGCGCCCTGGTGGTTGACCCTGGCGAGTCCGCCGGCGTGCTGGACTGGCTCGACCGGCAAGCCCTCGCCCTCGACACCATCCTGATCACCCACCATCACGCCGATCACACGGGTGGCGTGGATGCGCTGCGCGATGCGACGGGCGCGCGCGTCGTCGGCCCCTTGCGCGAGCGCATGCCCGAGCCTTTGCGCCGTGTCGGCGCCGGGGACCGCGTCGAAGCGCTGGGGTTGGCGTTCGACGTGCTCGAAGTCCCCGGGCACACGGCGGGGCACATCGCCTATTACTGCGCCGACATCGACGGCAGCCCCCTGGTTTTTTGCGGGGACACCTTGTTCTCCGGCGGGTGCGGCCGCCTGTTCGAGGGAACCCCCGGTCAGATGCTGGACTCGCTGGAGCGGCTGGCGCGCCTGCCGGAGGCCACCCGGGTCTGCTGCACGCACGAATACACCTTGTCCAATCTGCGCTTCGCGCTGGCCGTGGAGCCGGACAACGCGGAGCTGGTGCGGTACATGGCGCATTGCCAAGGCTTGCGAGCCCAGAACTTTGCCACCCTGCCCAGCTCTATCGGGCTCGAAAGCCGGATCAACCCTTTCCTGCGCGCCACGCAAGCGAGCGTCGCGCGCTCGGCGCGCACCCACGCAGGCGCCACCAGCGACGATCCGGTGACCGTGTTTGCCGCGCTTCGCGAATGGAAAAACAATTTCTGATGTCCCACTGCCCTGCTTGCCCGCCGCCCGGATCGCAAACGCCCGTGGACAGGCCGCGCCGTCCGGCGACCTGGGCCCTGGCCGCCGCCGCCGGCCTGTCGGCGTGGCTGGCCGGCTGTGCCACCGTGGCTCCCCCGCCGCCCGGCCCTGCGCAGACCACCGCCAGCGCGCCGGCGCCGGCACAGCCACCGCTGGCGCCCGTGCTCTACAGCGAACCGCTGAGCGAGATCGGCCAGTCCACAGGAGACAGGCCCCCGGTGACGGCCCTGGCCGCGCCGGCCGACATCTGGGACCGCATCCGGCGAAGTTTCGCGCTCGATGACCTGGACGGCCCGCTCGTGAGCGATCGCGAGCAGTGGTATGCCAGCCGGCCCGACTACATCTTCCGCATGACCGACCGCTCGCGGAAGTACCTGTTCCACATCGTCGAGGAGATCGAACGGCGCGACCTTCCCATGGAGCTGGCCCTGCTGCCCTTCATCGAAAGCGCGTTCAACCCACGCGCCGTCTCCAGCGCGCGGGCGGCCGGCATGTGGCAGTTCATGCCGGCCACCGGGCAGTCGTTCGACCTCAAGCAGAACGCCTTCCGGGACGACCGCCGCGACGTTCTGGCCTCCACCAGGGCCGCGCTCGACTACCTCGAACGGCTGCACGGCCGCTTCGGCGACTGGCACCTGGCGCTCGCCGCCTACAACTGGGGACAGGGCAACGTCAACCGGGCCATCACGCGCAACCAGAAGGAAGGGCTGCCCACCGGCTACACCAGCCTGTCCATGCCCTATGAAACCCGCGAGTACGTGCCCAAGCTGCAGGCCGTGAAAAACATCGTGGCCGATCCACGGCGATTCGGCGTCGACCTGCCGCCCATCGGCAACCACCCGTTCTTCGACACGGTCACGATCGACCGCGACATGGACGTCGATGTCATCGCCAACCTGGCCGAGGTGGACATCGATGATTTCCGGGCCCTCAATCCCTCGCTGAACCGCCCGGTGGTCATGGCCGCCGGCACGCCCAACATCCTGCTGCCGTGGGACAACGCCGCGATCTTCGAGAGCCGGCTGAAGACCCACGCCGGCCCCCTGGCCACCTGGACCGCGTGGACCGTTCCCAGCACCATGTCGCCGGCGCAGGCGGCCAAGCGCGTCGGCATGAGCGAAGCCGAACTGCGCCGGGTCAATGCCATTCCGCCGCGCATGATGGTGCGCGCCGGCTCCAGCCTGCTGGTGCCGCGAACCAGCCAGCGCAATGGCGATGTGCCAGGCCACGTGGCGGACAACGGCCACCTGGCCCTGCAGCCGGAAAACACCTTGCGGCGCACGGTGGTGCGCGCGCGCCAGGGTGAAAACCTCACCCAGCTGGCACGGCGCCATGGCGTCAACCCCGTGAGCGCGGCCAGTTGGAACAAGCTCGGCGTGAACGCGAAACTGAAAGCCGGTCAGCAGATCACCCTGATGCTGCCGCAGCGCTCCACGGCGGCGCGATCCGCGAGCAAGACATCTGCCACCCCAAAAACGCCCACGCGAGCGGCGGCCAAGACGCCGGCGCGCACCAGCGCGCCCCCCAAGAAGGCGCCTGCGAAACAAGCCGGAAACCCACCGAAGTCCAGCAGCAAACGCCTGCCCGGCTGAGCGCCCCAACGCCGCGGCGCCTCAAGCCTTGAAGCGCGCCTTGGCCTTGCGGGCAAATTCGTTGGTGAAGGTCTTGGCCAGATCGACCCGTTCGAGCGCACCGGTATCGCTGAACCGTGCCAGCATCTTCGCGGCCACCTCAGGCCCGCCCGCGGGCATCAATCCGTCGGGTGACCACGCCTCGCGCGCACGGCTGAAAGCGGCCAGGTACAAGGCACGGTCACCCAGAAAATAGTGTTCGGGAACCGTCTTGATGATGTCCGACGGACCGGCGGTCTGCAGCCACTTCAACCCGTGGACCAGGGCATCCGCCAATGCCTGGCAGGCCTTGGGCCGCCCCGAGATGAATTCGAGCGGCGCACTGAGACAACCCGCCGGCAGCAGGCCGCCGAACACCTCGGTGCAGCCGCGCACGGTGCGGGTATCGGCCACCACCCGAAGCTCCCCGCTTTGTTCCAGCTGGGTGATCGTCGGATCGTTGAAGCAGATGGCATCGACATCTCCCGAGTGAAAGGCGTGGACCGCTTCGGTGGAAGTGGCCAGCCTGACGAACTGCACCTGATTGCCCGCTGCGATGCCCGCGCGCTCCAGCAGCATCTGGGCGACCCGGTGCGACGCCGAGCCCATGCCCATCACGCCGATGCGGCGCCCTCTGAGGTCGCGCAACTCCCGATAGTGCGCCATCGCCTTGCGCGACACGCCCAGCACGATCTGCGGCGTGCGTCCCTGCAGCACGAATGCCACCTGCGGCTGCCCCCTGATCTGCTGGCGGATGGTCTGGCTGTAGGGTCCCGAGAACACTTGCGCCGAGCCGGCCTGCACGGCTCGCATGGCGTCTGCGGGTTCGGCGATTTCGCGAACCGTCACGTCAAGCCCTTCGGCGGCGAAAAAACCCCTGCGCTCGGCGATGGTGAGCGGCAAGTAGCAGAAGGCGGATTTCTGCTCAACGGCGATGACCAGCTTGGCCGACGCGGGGTTGCCCTGGGCTCGAACCGACGGCAGGCCTGCGCCTGCTAGCGCCATGCCCGCCCCGAGCAAGCTCCGTCGATTCCACATGCCGGCATCCCTTCACATGCATTCTTGGAATCGAGCTTAGTGCAGCGCACGCGCGGCCGCATCAGGACCAATCCCGAGCGGGTTTTCACCGACCCGAGTCGCAAGCAAACGTAAGGAAGGATGCGCCTGGCAAGCGTGTCGAACTCAGCGCCGATCGACCAGGGCATGCGCGATGGTGCCAAGGTCCACGTATTCGAGTTCGCTGCCCACGGGCACGCCGCGCGCCAGCCGGGTGACCTGCACGCCCCGCGACCTGAGTGCCTGCGCAATCACATGGGCAGTGGCCTCGCCTTCCGCGGTGAAGTTGGTGGCCAGGATGACTTCCCGCACCTCCCGCGCGCCGTCGACCTGCGTGTCCACGCGGTCCAGCAGTTTTTGCAGGCCGATGTCCCTGGGGCCCACGCCATCGAGCGGGCTGAGCTTGCCCATGAGCACGAAGTACATGCCCTTGTAGGCCCCGGTCCTTTCCATGGCCGCCTGATCCGCCGGATTCTCCAGCACGCACAGGAGGCTGCGGTCGCGCCGGGGGTCCAGGCAGGTCGGGCAGACGGGCGCCTCGGTGAAGGTGTGGCACAGCTCGCAGTGCCCGACGTGGCTGCATGCATGCTGCAGTGCCGCCGCCAGTTGCAGCGCGCCCTCGCGGTCGTGCTGCAGCAGGTGAAAGGCCATGCGCTGGGCCGATTTCACGCCCACGCCGGGCAGGCGACGCAGCGCCTGCACCAGCAATTCGAGCGAATGCGCCTCAGCCATGGGCGTGCCGCCTTTCACGCTCCACGCCGGACGCGCGAGCTTTTCATCAGAACGGGAACTTCATGCCGCCCGGCAGGCCCGGCATGCCTGCGGTGAGCTTGCCCATTTTTTCCTGCGTCGTCTCCTCGGCCTTGCGCACGGCGGCATTGAAAGCCGCGGCCACCAGGTCTTCGAGCATGTCCTTGTCGTCCGCCAGCAGGCTGGGGTCGATGGTCACGCGCTTGACATCGTGCTTGCACGTCATGAGCACCTTCACCAGACCGGCGCCGGACTCACCCGTGACTTCGATGAAGGCCAGCTCGTCCTGGGCCTTCTTCAGGTTGTCCTGCATGGCCTGCGCCTGCTTCATCAGACCGGCGAGTTGTCCTTTGTTGAACATGTGATCTTCCTGGAGAGTGAGTGAATGAAAGAAATGAAAACCGGGCAACTCGGCCGAGCGCGGCCGAGCGCGGCGCACCGCATCAGGCTGGCGCCGCCTTGAGCGTGCCAGGCACGATTCTGCCGCCAAAGTCGCGCATCATGTCCTGCACGAACGGGTCGTCCCGGATCGCCCGCTCGGCCTCCTGCTGGCGGCGCTGCAGGTCCTGCGCCATCCGCATCGCGGGCGAATCCTTCACGCGGCCGATCTCGACGACCAGATGCGCGTCGTGCCCATGGGCCTTCAGGGCAGCCGCCAGGCGCTCGCGGCTGTTCCCCTGGTCGAGAGACTCGCGCTCCACGCGCAGCACCCACCGCCCGGCATCCCGAGCCACCAACTGGGACTGCAGGCCGAGCTCGCGGACCAGCGCCGAAACCAGTTCCGCGCGCACCAGCGCCATCACGGTGTCGTACCAGAAGTCGCCTTCCTCCGTGCGCTCCACACCGGCCTCAGGTCGCGGCTGCGCCAGCGCGTGCCGCTGCTCGAGCCGTTCGGATGGCCCCGGATCGCGCACCGGAATGGACACCACCTGCCTGGAACCCTGGATGGGTGCCGGCACCGATTCGATCTCGTGCCAGGGCGGGCCATCCTCCTCCACCGTCTCCACTTCGGGGGGCGCCACGCGGTGCCGCGCTTCGGCAAGCGGTGCAGGAGCCGGCGCAGAGACCTCTGGCGCAGACGGCCGGGCCGGGGCGGGCGCAGGCGCCGGAACAGCCGCCTCACTCCCGATGTTCAGTGTTTTTTTTTCCACTGGTTGCGGCGGCCGATCACCCGGCGTGGCGGCTGCGGGCTTGAACGCCAGCAACCGCAGCAGCACCATCGTGAGCGCGGCGTATTCGTCGGGCGCCAGGCCCAGCTCGCTCCGCCCGTGCAGGCACAGGCTGTAGAGCAACTGGGTTTCGTCGGCCGGAAGGCTTCGGGCCAGGCGAAGCAGATCTTCCGCGTCGGGATCATCCACGTCCTGGGCCTCGGCCCGGCCGGGCGCCGCCTGCAGGACCGCCATGCGCTGCAGCACGCCGGTCATCTCTTCCAGCGCGGAAGCCGCGTTCAAGCCATTGAGGCGCATGGCGTCGACGGTGTCCACCACCGATGCGCCGTCGCCCCGCGCCATGGCATCGATCAGGCGCAGCACGTAGGAGCGATCCACCGCGCCCAGCATCTGCCGGACCGCGGCTTCCCGGATCTGCCCGCCGCCGAAGGCAATCGCCTGGTCGGTCAGCGAGAGCGCGTCGCGCATCGAGCCTCGCGCGGCGCGCGACAACAGGCGCAGCGCCTGCGCATCGGCCTCGACGGCCTCGGACCGCAACACCTGCTGCAGGTGCTCGAGCACGGTCTCCGGCGCCATGGGCCGCAGATTGAACTGCAGGCAGCGCGAAAGCACCGTCACGGGCACCTTCTGCGGGTCGGTGGTGGCCAGAACGAACTTGAGGTATTCGGGCGGCTCCTCCAGCGTTTTCAACATGGCGTTGAACGCCGTGTTGGTCAGCATGTGGACCTCGTCGATCATGAATACCTTGAAACGGCCCTGCACCGGCTTGTACACCGCCTGCTCCAGCAGCGCCTGGACCTCGTCCACGCCCCGGTTGGAGGCCGCGTCGAGTTCGGTGTAGTCCACGAAGCGGCCGCCGTCGATGTCGGTGCAGGCCTGGCACACGCCGCAGGGCTCGGCGGTGATGCCGCCCTGCCCGTCTGCGCCCAGGCAGTTGAGCGACTTGGCCAGGATGCGCGAAACGGTGGTCTTGCCCACGCCGCGCGTGCCGGTGAACAGGTAGGCGTGGTGCAGGCGCTGCGTCGTCAGGGCGTTGCCCAAGGCCTGAACCACATGGGACTGCCCGACCATTTCGGAGAAATTTCGCGGGCGGTACTTGCGGGCCAGAACGACGTAGGACATGCGCCGGATTCTACGCGGCACCCCTTCCCGCCAGACCGGAACACAGGCCCCGGCGCGGCCGACCGCCATCGCCTACAATCGATCCCGACGGGCCTTCCCGCATGGTGAAGCGGCCAACCGGGTCAGGTGGGGAACCAAGCAGCCCTAACTGTGTAGCCAGTGCCGGGGTCAAGGCTCGTCACCCCATTCACATACACCTCCGCAATGGGATCCATGGCGTGCAGGGGATAATGGGCAGATGCGCTTTCTCATCGATTTTTTCCCCATCGGCCTGTTCGTCGCCGCCTACAAGCTGCACGACATCTACGTGGCCACCGCCGTTCTCATGGCGGCCACGGTGATCCAGACCGGCATCATCTACGCCATTGACCGGCGGTTGCAGACCTTGCACAAGGTCACACTGGCGCTGGTGCTCGTGTTCGGCACCCTCACGCTGCTGTTGCAGGACGAGCGCTTCATCAAATGGAAACCCACGGTGCTCTATGCCAGCATGGCCATCGTGCTGGGCGCGGCGCTGTGGGTCTGGAAAAAGAACTTCCTGCAGATCCTGCTCGGCAGCCAGTTGACGCTGCCCGATCCGGTCTGGGCGCGCCTGACCGTGATCTGGATCGGCTACTTCCTGTTCATGGCCGGCATCAATGCCTACGTGGCGGCGTATTACTCGACCGAATTCTGGGTGAACTTCAAGCTGTGGGGATACATCTTCCCCTTGGTTTTCATCGTGGGGCAAGGCCTGTACATCGCGCGCTACCTCAAGGACGAGGGAGGCACGGAGAAGCCATGAACGACCCCGTGCTCCCTCCCGACGGCGTGCCGACCGCCGAGGCGATCGACGCCACGCTGCGTTCGGCGCTCTCCCCCACAACGCTCGAAGTGACCGACGAGAGCGCGGCCCACGCCGGCCACCCCGGCGCGAACGGGCTGGGCCGGGGCACCCATTTCAGGGTGCGGATCGGTGGCCCCGCGTTCGCTGGTCGAAGCCGCGTCGCGCAACACCGGCTTGTGTATGATGCGCTGCAAAAATTCACCGACGCCGGGCTGCACGCGCTGGCCATCGAGATCAGGCACTGAACCTGGGTCCGGACAGGCAGTGATCGGCGACACCCCCTGGCCATCGCCTGCGCCACCGATACCTTCTGACACCTTGAGCAGCGCCCTGCAGGCAACCTGGCCGCTCTCATCTGCTCCAATGTTTTTTTCTACCCGAGGAACACCATGAAATTCTCCCTGTCCGCCCTCACGGCGGCTGTCCTGATCGCCGCTTCGCCCTGGGCCGCCGCGCAAAACGTGGCCATCGTGAACGGCAAGGCCGTGCCCTCGGCCCGCGTGGAAGCGCTGGCCAAGCAGATCGCTGCCTCCGGCCGCCCGGTCAACGACGAGGTTCGCGCCCAGATCAAGGAAGAAGTGATCATGCGCGAGATCTTCATGCAGGAAGCGCAGAAGCGCGGCATCGCGGCCACCGACGAATACAAGCAGCAGATCGAGCTGGCCCGCGAGACGCTCATGATCCGCGCGCTGTTCGCGGACCACCAAGCCAAGAACCCGGTTTCCGAGGCCGACATGAAGGCCGAGTACGACAAGTTCAAGGCCGCCAACAGCGGCAAGGAATACCGGGCACGCCACATCCTGGTCGAGAAGGAAGACGAAGCCAAGGCCATCGTCAAGTCCATCAAGGGCGGCGCCAAGTTCGAGGACATCGCGAAGAAGCAGTCGAAGGACCCCGGATCCGGCGCCAACGGCGGTGACCTCGACTGGGCTGCGGCGGCCAGCTACGTCACCGAGTTCTCCGAAGCCATGGTCAAGCTCGACAAGGGCCAGATGACCGATGCGCCCGTGAAGAGCCAGTTCGGCTGGCACGTCATCCGGGTGGACGACATCCGCGAAGCCCAGTTGCCGCCGTTCGAGGAAGTCAAACCCCAGATCGAGCAGCAGATGACCCAGCAGAAGATGGTCGAATTCCAGCAGTCGCTGCGCGAAAAAGCCAAGGTGGAGTAAGGCTTGCCGGCGACCCGCAGCGGGAGGTGGCCACGGGCAGAGGCCTTCCTCGACCGTGAACGGGCGCTCTACGCCGCACGCAACCCACGATCGGCGGCGCTGGCAAAGCAAGCCGAATCCCACCTGCTGTTCGGCGTTCCACTGCACTGGATGCGCGACTGGGGAACGCCTTTCGCCCTGCAGGCCACCCGCGCGAGCGGCGCGCATGTGGTTGACGTGGATGGCCATTCCCTATCGGATTTCTGCCTGGGCGATACCGGCGCCATGTTCGGACATGCCCCGCCGCCCGTGGCGCTGGCGCTGCAGCGCCAGGCGGAGCGTGGCTACACCACGATGCTGTCGACCGAAGACGCTTGCGTGGTCGCAAACGCCTTGAACGAGCGCTTCGGCCTGCCGTACTGGCAGTTCGCGCTGAGCGCGACCGACGCCAACCGCTATGTGGTGCGCTGGATCCGCGCCGCCACCGGACGCAAGAAGCTGCTCGTGTTCAACGGCTGCTACCACGGCACCATCGAGGACGTGTTCGTCGATCTCGTGCAGGGCCAACCGGTTCAACGCGGCAGCCTGCTCGGGCAGGTGCACGACCTGCTGGCGCACACGGTGGTGGTCGAATTCAACGATCTGCCCGCGCTGGAAGCGGCGCTGGCGGCAGGCGACGTGGCCTGTGTGCTGGCCGAGCCGGCCATGACGAACATCGGCATGGTGCTCCCCGACCCGGGTTTCTGGCCCGCGGCGCAAGCCCTGATCCGGCAGTACGGCGCACTGCTGGTCATGGATGAAACCCACACCATCAGCACCGGGCCGGGCGGCTACAGCCAGATGCACGGCCTCCAGCCCGACGCCATGGTGCTGGGCAAGTCCGTGGGCGGCGGCGTGCCGTGCGCCGTCTATGGCATGAGTGCCGCACTGGCCAGGCGCGCGGCGCAGGCCAAGGCCGACGCCCCGCCCGGTCACAGCGGCATCGGCACCACGCTCACGGGCAACATGCTGTCCATGGCCGCCATGCGGGCGACCCTGACCGAGGTCATGACCCCGGCGGCCTACGCGCACATGCTGGCCCTGGCCGGCGAACTGGCTGGCGGTATTCGCCGTGTCATCGCCAGGCACCGGCTGCCATGGTGCGTGACCGAACTGGGTGCGCGCGTCGAGTTCCAGTTCTGCCCGGCGCCACCGAAAAACGGCAGCGAGGCCAGCCGCATCCTGAATGGCGAACTGGAGCACCTGATCCACCTCGGCCTGCTGAACCGCGGCGTGATGATCACCCCGTTCCACAACATGATGCTGGTGTGCCCTCAAACCACGGAGGCCGACGTCGAACGCCTGCTCCAGGCGCTCGACGAGGTGCTGAGCCAGCTCGTGCCGCAAGACGGCTGAACAATCGCCCTTGGCGTCAGCGGAAAACCGCCACCGCCAGCGCAATCAAACCGATCATCACCGGCTGGTGCAGCAGGTAGTAGCTCAGGCTCCATCGCCCCAGCGTTGTCAGTGACCGCTTCGTGATGCCCGCGGGCAGGCCGCCCGACCCCAGCCAGCCGGGCCGATGGCGAAGCGCCCACTGGCCCGCGGCAACGCCCCACCACACCACGCCGAGCCAGGGCAGCAGCGGCACGTAGTCTTCCGTGACCGGTTTGCGGCTGATCAGCCCGAGCCAGTTCAGCCAGGGCGTGTTCAGCGCCTCCAGCGCCGGCCACAGCGCCATGAGCCCTGGCGCCGCCCATGGCGCCAGCAGGGCCAGCGCGCCCAGCGGCCAGAGCCAGCGACCCCAGCCCACCGAGAGGCGCGCCAGCACCAGCATCAGGGCAATGCCGTGCAGCACACCGAAGTAGATGAAGCTCCTGGGAAACATGGCCATGGAGCCGGCCGTCACCAGCAGCGCCGCGCCCGCCACCTGCACCCAGCGCCGCCAGAAGCGCGGCCAGCCCTGCCCCTGCGCGCACGCGACCGCCTGCGAAAGCCCGGCGGTGAACAGAAACAGACTCACGATGGCGGTGCGCTGCCAGGTCCAGAACGGATCGCGGTAGAAGTTCTCTTCAATGAGCCCGAAGTGGTTGAGGTCGAAGCAGAAGTGAAACGCCGTCATCCACAGCATGGCGACCGCGCGAAGCAGGTCGATGCGGTCCAGGCGGGGCGTGGGTGCGGCTGCCACCGGAAGGCTACCGGGCTTGCACGGCCAGCAGCAGATCGGCCAGTTCCCCGGGCTGGCTGACCATGGGATCATGGCCCGTGGCCATTTCCAGCACCTGCCAGCCCGGTTCGCTGCGCACGCGCGCACGCGAGGGCGCGATGGTGGCCAGGGCGGGCGCCGTGCAGTCGATGAAAGTCCTCGGCACTGCCGCCACGCGTGCGCCATCGAAATCCAGCCCTTGCTGGTACACCCTGAACGGCTGCGGCGTCTGCCGGCGGTTGACCCATTCGCGGTCGGCGCCTTCCAGGCCGAAGAGAGCCGCGTCGGGCGGCGGCAGACTCAGGCCGCCGCTGGGCTTCGAGGCATCGATGCGCCCCTGCTTCGTCTCGGGCGTGTGGTGGCTGCTCCAGCTGTCGCCCGGGTATGGCAGGGCCGCGTCCAGGTACACCAGCCGGGCGAGCAGCCCCGGCCGATCGCGCTGCAGCCGGTCGGCCACGCCGGTGATGACCATGCCGCCATAGCTGTGCCCGACCAGCACCACGCGTTGCAGTTCCTCGGCCTCGATCAGGCCGATCACGTCTTCGACGTGGGTGTGAAGATCCACCGCGGGACTGAGCAGGTGCGCCCGCTCCCCCACGCCGGTCAGTGTGACGGCGTGCGTTTCCACGCCTGCGTTGCGCAGCAAGGGCAGCACGCGGCGCCAGCACCAAGCGCCATGCCACGCGCCATGAACCAGGACGATGGCGGCGCTGGCGCCGGGTGTTGAGGCAGGTGCAGGCATGGCCGTTCTCCAGGGCAGGGTTGTTCCGTGCCCGATTCTGCACCGACCCGCCATGCCCCACCACAACGCGTGAAGCGCCCCCATCCAGAGGCATCAAGGGTCCGGCTCCGCCGGCCCGAGATGCCGTCCCCCCTCC
>CAZFOT010000025.1:0-24411 GCA_964520365.1 uncultured Hydrogenophaga sp. | reverse complement strand
GAAGCCGTGCTGTCGCTGGTGGCGATGAAAGATGCGCTGGAAGACCCGGCACGGATTCTCTTCGATATCTGACCCACCCCCGTTTCTTGCTCACTTCGTGTAGCCGAATCCCCCCTCAAGGGGGCAATCCCTGCGGCCCGGCAAAGCCGGTTCCGCGGGATTTCTGGAAAGTGGTCGCGCCGCATGCCTGCGCTGACATGCCTTCCAGGGTTCGCGGAAATTCATTGAAAGAAGATCATGTCCCAAGCATTTGACGTCGTCGTGATCGGCGGTGGCCCCGGTGGCTACATCGCCGCCATCCGCGCAGCCCAGCTGGGCTTCAAGGTCGCGTGCATCGACGAATGGAAGAACGCCGCTGGCGGCCCGGCCCCGGGCGGTACTTGCACCAACGTGGGCTGCATCCCGTCCAAGGCGCTGCTGCAGTCGTCCGAGCATTTCGATCACGCCAACCACCACTTCGCCGACCACGGCATCAGTGCCAGCAACGTGAAGATCGACATCGCGAAGATGGTCGGCCGCAAGGACGCGGTGGTGAAGCAGAACAACGACGGCATCCTCTACCTGTTCAAGAAGAACAAGGTCACGTTCTTCCACGGCCGCGGTTCGTTCGTCAAGGCGGTCGAAGCCGGCTACGAGATCCAGGTGACGGGCGCCAAGGAGGAAACCCTCACGGGCCAGCAGATCATCGTGGCCACCGGCTCCAACGCGCGCGCGCTGCCCGGCGTGCCGTTCGACGAGGAGACCGTGCTGTCCAACGATGGCGCGCTGCGCATCGGCGCGGTGCCGAAGAAGCTGGCGCTGATCGGCTCGGGCGTGATCGGCCTGGAGATGGGCTCGGTCTGGCGCCGGCTCGGTTCGGACGTGACCATTCTCGAAGGCCTTCCCACGTTCCTGGGCGCGGTGGACGAGCAGATCGCCAAGGAAGCGAAGAAGGCCTTCGACAAGCAGGGCCTGAAGATCGAGCTCGGCGTGAAGGTCGGCGACATCAAGACCACCAAGAAGGGTGTGAGCGTGGCCTACACCAACGCCAAGGGCGAGGCGCAAAGCATCGATGCCGACAAGCTGATCGTCTCCATCGGCCGCGTGCCCAACACCATCGGCCTCAACGCCGAAGCCGTGGGCCTGCAGCTCGACGAGCGCGGCGCGATCGTGGTGGACGATGAATGCCGCACCAGCCTCAAGGGCGTGTGGGCGGTGGGTGACGTGGTGCGCGGCCCGATGCTGGCGCACAAGGCGGAGGAAGAGGGCGTGGCGGTGGCCGAGCGCATCGCCGGCCAGCATGGCCACGTCAACTTCAACACCATTCCCTGGGTGATCTACACCAGCCCCGAAATCGCCTGGGTGGGCCGCACCGAGCAGCAGCTCAAGGCCGACGGCGTGGCCTACAAGGCGGGCACCTTCCCGTTCCTGGCCAACGGCCGCGCGCGCGCGCTGGGCGACACCACCGGCATGGTCAAGTTCCTGGCCGACGCCAAGACCGATGAAATCCTGGGCGTGCACATCGTGGGTCCCATGGCCTCCGAGCTGATCGCCGAAGCCGTGGTGGCGATGGAGTTCAAGGCCAGCGCGGAGGACATCGCGCGCATCTGCCATGCCCATCCTTCGCTGTCGGAGGCGACCAAGGAAGCCGCGCTGGCGGTGGACAAGCGGACCCTGAACTTCTGATCCGCCGATCTTGAGCGTCCGCAGCACGTACGAGGCCGCGCTCCTGGAGCGCGGCTATGCCACCGACCCCGCCCAGCAGCGCGCGGTGGATGCGCTCGACCGGTGCGCCACCGAGTGGTCGCACTACAAGCAGAAGCGCTCGAATGCGTTGAAGAAGCTTCTCAACCGGCCGGATATTCCGCGCGGGGTCTACATGCACGGGGGCGTGGGCCGCGGCAAGAGCTTCCTCATGGACTGCTTCTTCAATGCGGTGCCGATCCGGCGCAAGACGCGCCTGCATTTCCATGAGTTCATGCGGGAAGTGCACCGCGAACTGCGCGAGCTTCAAGGCACGGTGAATCCGCTGGACGAGCTGGGCTTGCGCATCGCCAGGCGCTACAAGCTGATCTGCTTCGACGAGTTCCATGTGGCCGATGTCACCGACGCCATGATCCTGCACCGGCTGCTGGATGCGCTCTTCAAGGCCGGCGTGGGCTTCGTCACCACCTCCAACTTCCATCCTGATGGCCTGTATCCGGATGGCCTGCACCGCGACCGGATTCTTCCCGCCATCGAACTGCTGAAACAGCGCCTGGAAGTGCTCAGCGTGGACAACGGCACCGACTACCGCCAGCGCACGCTGACGCATGTGCAGCTCTATCACTGCCCTCTCGGACCCGCGTCCGATGCCGCGATGGAGGCGACTTTCACGCAACTGGCCGAGATGGCCGACCAGGACCCGGTGATGCGCATCGAGTCCCGGCAGATACAGGCGCTCAGGCGCGCCGGGGGCGTGATCTGGTTCGACTTTGGCGTCCTGTGTGGCGGTCCTCGCTCACAGAACGACTACCTGGAGATCGCGACCCAGTTCCATACCCTGATGCTGTCGAACGTGCCGCAGATGTCGGTGCGGCAGGCTTCGGAGGCCCGGCGCTTCACCTGGTTGGTCGATGTGCTCTATGACCGGCGCGTGAAGCTGGTCATGTCGGCCGCCGTGCCGCCGGAGCAGTTGTACACCGAAGGCCCGATGTCGCACGAATTCCCCCGGACGGTCTCGCGCCTGAACGAAATGCAGTCCGCGGAATTCACCGCGCTGGAACACCGGCTGGTGGACACCGGTTTGACCTGATCCCTTCTCACTCGCCAGCGAGAGACGGAGCGCAGGCAAGACGTGTCTTCGTCCAGGGGCAGCAAGGGACGGCTTTGCCGGCCCGAGATGCCGTCCCCCCTCCAAGCGCCGAAGGCGCGCCAGGGAGGGGGGAAGCCGCGTCAGCGGCGCAGGGGGGAGTTACCCTAAAGCGTCGAGTTTGACGATCACCAGGGACAGGTTGTCGCCCATGCCCTTGGCCCGGGAGCGAGCCTTCTGGATCAGGAACTCGCAGGCCTCGCGGGGCGAGAGCATGGCCACGGTGCTCGACAGTTCCTCGGGCGTGAAGTAGTGCCAGACACCATCGCTGCAGGCCACCAGCGCGTCGCCCGTGGCCAATTGGGGAATCACGTGGATATCGACCGGGGGGTCGTTGTCGGTGCCCAGGCATCCCATGAGGATGTTGGCGTGCGGGTGCTCCAGCGCTTCTTCTTCACTGATCTCGCCCTGATTGACCAGTGTCTGCACGTACGAATGGTCCATGGTGCGGAACACCATCTTTCCATGCCGGAAGTGGTAGATGCGCGAATCCCCCGCGTGTACCCAGTGGCTGTCGCCGGTCGGATTCACCAGAAAGGCGGCGATGGTGCTGTGGGGTTCCTGTTCGGCGGAGACGGCCGTGAGCTTGATCACCAGATGCGACTCCTCGACGATCTGCCGAAGCAACGCGGAGCTGTCGTCCGAGTCGGGGTCGTACCTCTCGAAGAGCTGGCGCGCCGTGAGCATCACCTGATCGGATGCCTTGCGCCCCCCGCTGCGTCCCCCCATGCCATCGGCCACCACCGCCAGCAGGCAACCGCTGTGACGGGGGTGATGCAACAGGCAGACCTGATCTTGCTGGTAGTCCCGATCCCCCTTGTGGATCCCGGTGGACGCTTGAATGCGGTAGCCTTTGGACATATTGGAGGATCTTGTAGACAGTCAGATGGAAGCGGTGGTCGAATTCGACCGGCTGCGGATCACCAGAGCTTCCACCAGGGATCACTGGTCTTGCGGAACCCTTGCGTGAGGAAAGTGCTGCTCGGGTAGTTGGCTTCCATGACCCGGCGGGCGTCGTCCCTGAGCTGATCCATGCCCAGCGCATCGTACGACTGCACCAGGATATAAAGCGCCTCTTCCAGCGCTGGAGCGTCGGCATAGTCGGTCAGCGCCGATTGCGCCCGGTTGATCGCCGCCACATGCGCCCCGCGGCTGTGGTAGTACCGGGCCACGTGCACCTCGTACTGCGCGAGCGAGTTCACGATATAGGTCATGCGCACCCTGGCGTCCGGCGAATAGCGCGAATCCGGGAAGCGGTCAACCAGTTCCTTGAGGGACTCGAAGGACTCCTTGGCCGCCTTCTGGTCCCGCTCCGACAAGTCCTGCCGCGCCAGCGAACCGAAAAGGCCGAGGTTGTCGTTGAAGGACACCAGCCCCTTGAGGTAGAGCGCGTAGTCCATGGCCGGACTGGTCGGGTGCAGGCGCATGAACCGGTTGAGCGTGGCCTGGGCCTGGGCAGGCTCGCCGCTCTTGAAATGGGTGTAGGCCTTGTCGAGCTGGGCCTGTTGCGCAAGCGGCGTGCCGGCCGCGCGGCCTTCGAGTTTTTCGTACAGCTCGACCGCCTTGTCGAAATTGCCGGACTCGCGCTCGTCCCGGGCCTCGCTGTAGAGCTTGTTGGGGCTCCAGGTGCTGGTGTTGTCGGTTGGGGTGCTGCTGCAGCCCGAGAGGGCCAGCGCCACGCCGATCAGGGGCAGCGACACAAACGATAATCTGAACGAACGTATCACACGCGCACCTTTGACGACGGAACAAAGCTTGAACTCGGAAATTATATCGACGGGGGACGTGTTCGAGGACGCGATGGATACCTCCGCCGACGAGGCCTCCCTGGAGGTGGAAACCCGGGTCTGCGAGGTGCCCGCCGAGGGGCATGGCTGGCGCCTGGACCGCGTGCTGGCCCGGCTGCTCCCCGAGTTTTCCCGGACTTTCCTGCAGCAGCTCGTGGTCGATGGTGCGGTCGAGCTGCGTGGCGCGCCGCTGCGAAAGCCCTCGGCGCGCGTGACGGCGGGAGCGCGGCTGAGCGTGGCGATTCGGCCCACGCTCCAGGCGCAGGCGTTCGTGGCCCAGAAGATGGACCTGAACGTGGTCCACGAGGACGCCGATCTGCTGGTCATCGACAAGTCCGCCGGCCTGGTGGTCCATCCGGCGGCCGGCCACTGGAGCGGCACCCTGCTCAATGGCCTGCTGGCCCACCATGCCGGCGCGGCGGCGCTGCCGCGCGCCGGCATCGTGCACCGGCTGGACAAGGACACCTCGGGGCTGATGCTGGTCGGCAAATCGCGGCGGTCGGTCGATGCCCTGGTGCGCGCGATCGCCGCGCGCGAAGTCAAGCGCCTGTACCTGGCCGTGGCCCAGGGGCGCTGGACCGGCCCCAGGGAGCAAACGGTGGACCAGGCCATTGGCCGGGACACCCGCAACCGGCTGCGCATGGCCGTGGTGGGGCCCGGGAGCGGAAAGTCCGCCCAGACGACGCTGACGGTGCTCGACATGACCGATCAGGCGACGCTGCTGGCCTGCCGGCTGCACACCGGGCGCACGCACCAGATTCGCGTGCACGCGGCATGGCTGGGGCATCCGCTGGTGGGCGATGGCCTGTACAGGGGGCGCGCGCTCTGGGGCATGGGCCGCCAAGCGCTCCATGCGACGCGCCTGGAACTGGCGCACCCCGTCACCGGCGAGGCGCTGGTCTTCCGATCGGACCCGCCCGCCGACATGCTGGAGACCCTGCGCCTGGGCGGGCTCCATTACAATCGCGAGAGTTTGGATTGAGAGCGCTTGCAACGACAGGCGGGGCCTGGCGGCCATCGCACCGGCGGCCTGAAAAGCCGGGAACCTCGGCCTTCGTAGACCTGGCCAGGTTCTGTCTTCCCTGACGGCGCGGTCCGACGCGCCGAGTTCGGCGCAGCCATCCATCGCCGCCCCTGCCCGTCGCGCCGTGGGTTCAGCGCGAACCCACCCGCTAGAACCGGCGCCCAGCCATTCACAGACCATCACAGATGAATACCACGGATGCCAAGCGTGTCCTTGAGACGGCACTGATCTGCGCAGCCCAACCCCTTTCCCTCCGGGATCTGGGGGTGTTGTTCGACCAGGAGCTGTCGGCCGACACGATCAGGAAGCTGCTGTCCGACCTTCAGCTGGAATGGAGCGGGCGGGGCGTCGAGCTCGTCCACGTGGCCAGCGGCTGGCGGTTCCAGACGCGCCCGGAGCTGCGCCCCTATCTCGATCGCCTCCACCCCGAAAAGCCGCCCCGATACAGCCGCGCCACCCTGGAGACGCTGGCCATCATCGCCTACCGGCAGCCCGTCACCCGTGGCGACATGGAGGACATCAGGGGTGTGACGATCAACTCGCTGATCATCAAGCAACTGGAAGACCGGGGCTGGATCGAGGTCATCGGCCACCGGGAGACGGTGGGCAGGCCCGCGCTGTTCGCCACCACGCGCCAGTTCCTGGACGATCTCGGCCTGTCTTCCCTCGATCAACTGCCGCCGCTGGAGGCCAGCGAAATCCAGGAATCGGCGCTGGACCGGCTGGACTTCGAGGCGCTGTCGAGCAGCCTCCAGCTCGAACCCGAGCCCGATGCCTCCTCCACCGCTCATCCTGATGAGCCCATTCCCTCCGACGACCTCTCCGGCGCCATGCCGGCGGTCGACGCCACCCAGGAAGCCCATGAATCCGGCGCAGACTCCTCCCCTTGAACCCGCTGCACCCGACGTCCCGGAGGCTGCCGAGCGCCTCGACGGCGCCCCGCGCGAGCCGGCCGATGGCGAAGCCACGGCACTGAAGTTCGACGACGTCGTCAGCGGGGCGTTCGACGCCGAGCAGGAACAGGATCTGCCGCTGCCCGCCAAGCGGGTGCTGGCGCCGCAGGCCGAGTCGCCCAAGCTGCACAAGGTGCTGGCGCAGGCGGGCATGGGCTCGCGCCTGGAAATGGAGCAACTGATCCTCGAAGGCCGCATATCGGTCAATGGCGAGCCCGCCCACGTTGGCCAGCGCATCCAGTTCGGCGACGTGATCAAGGTCAACGGTAAGCCTGTTCGCGTGCGCATGACGCCGCCTCCGCCCCGGGTGCTGGCCTATCACAAGCCGGCGGGCGAGGTGGTCTCGCGCGACGATCCGCAGAACCGGCCCACGGTGTTCCGCCGCCTGCCCCGGCTGCAGCAGGGCAAGTGGCAATCGGTGGGCCGGCTCGACCTCAACACCGAGGGGCTGCTGCTGTTCACCAGTTCGGGCGAGCTGGCCAACCGCCTGATGCACCCGCGGTTCGGGTTGCAGCGCGAATACGCGGTGCGGGTGCTTGGCGCCCTGTCCAACGAGGAAAAGCAGCGTCTGCTGGACGGGGTACGGCTCGACGACGGGCCGGCCCAGTTCGCTTCGATCGAGGACGGCGGCGGCGAAGGCGCCAACTGCTGGTACCGCGTGACCATCGCCGAAGGCCGCAATCGCGAGGTGCGCCGCATGCTCGAGGCCGTGGGCCATGCGGTGAGCCGGCTGATCCGCATCCGCTACGGCGCCGTGATGCTGCCGCGAGGCCTGCGCCGCGGCGCCTGGCTGGAACTCGATCAGCGCGATGTCGATCGCCTGGCCGCTGCGGCCGGGCTGTCCGGTCCGGACGGTGGTTCGCCGGGCCAGCCACCGCGCCCCGGAGGCCGCCATCCGGCGAACCGCCGCAGGCAGGGCGCAAAGCCGGAGAAGGGCGGCCGAGCCGAAGGAGCGTACTTCGGTTCTCGCAAGGAAGACGGGACCTGGCCCGCAGGGAGCATCGGCGCGCCCGGGGGCAAGCCGGGTGCGCGAGGCCGGAAGCCACCGGGCAAGACGGGCGGACCCCAGCAGCCCGACCCCATGAAGACGTCTTTTGGCTACATCGGGCAGGACGCCCTGCAGCGCCGCCGCAAGGAAGAGGGCAAGCGTCCCGGTCCTGCGGGCGGGGGGCGCAGGCGAGGCGGTGGAGGCCGCTCGGGGCCGAGGTGATCGCGCCGTTTTCCGCACCGATCAGCCTGTCCTGACCGGCGGTGGCGGCCCGCCATGGAGCGGTCCACCGATGTAGAATCAAAAGCTTTGCTGCAGCACGCAAATTCTCTCTTTCCGTCCAAGAACTCCAGGATTCATATGGCAATCGAACGCACGCTCTCCATCATCAAACCCGACGCCGTGGCCAAGAACGTCATCGGCCAGATCTATGCCCGTTTCGAGGCAGCAGGCCTCAAGGTCGTCGCGGCCCGCATGGCGCACCTTTCCCGTGGCGAAGCCGAAGCCTTCTATGCCGTCCACAAGGAGCGTCCTTTCTTCAAGGATCTGGTGGACTTCATGATCTCCGGTCCGGTGATGATCCAGGTGCTCGAAGGCGAAGGCGCCATTGGCAAGAACCGCGACCTCATGGGCGCCACCGATCCCAAGAAGGCGGCCGCCGGCACCATCCGTGCCGACTTTGCCGACAGCATCGACGCCAATGCCGTTCACGGCTCGGATGCGCCCGAGACGGCTGCCGTCGAGGTCGCGTTCTTCTTCGCTGGCATGAACGTGTACACGCGTTGACCTTGTTTCCCGCACCTCGGCGGGGTGGGCAACCGAAATGAAGGTCAACCTGCTCGATCTCGACCTGGATGGCATGGCCGCTTTCTGCGAGCGGCTCGGCGAGAAGCGGTTCCGCTCCGTCCAGCTGTTTCGCTGGGTCCACCAGAAAGGTGCCCGTCGTTTCGACGAGATGAGCGATCTGGCCAGGTCGCTGCGGGAAAAGCTCCCCTCGGTCTGCACCATCGAAGACCTGCCCGTGCTCTCCCGCCAGGTGTCGGTGGACGGCACGATCAAGTGGCTGTTCGACGTGGGTGGCGGCAACGCGGTCGAAACCGTTTTCATCCCGGAGTACGGTGATGCCGGGCCACCCCCTGGGGGGGCGGCCTGCGCAGGTGGACGGGGGCCGTCAGCGCTCGACAGGGGCACGCTGTGCGTGTCTTCCCAGGCGGGGTGCGCCGTGGGCTGCCGCTTCTGCTCGACGGGTCACCAGGGGTTCTCGCGCAACCTCACCACCGGAGAGATCCTGGCCCAGCTCTGGCACGCGGAGCACTTCCTGCGCCAGCAGTTCGACACCAGGGAACGCGTGATCACCAACGTGGTCATGATGGGCATGGGCGAGCCCTTGCAGAACCATGCGGCGCTCTTCCCTGCCTTGCGTGTCATGCTCGACGACCATGGCTATGGCCTTTCGAGGCGCCGCGTGACGGTTTCGACTTCCGGCGTGGTCCCCATGATGGACCGGCTGGCGGCCGAATGCCCCGTGGCCCTGGCCGTGTCGCTGCATGCGCCGAACGACCCCCTTCGCGACTCGCTGGTCCCGCTGAACCGCAAGTACCCCATTGCCGAGCTGCTGGATGCCTGCGTGCGCTATCTGCCTGCCGCGCCCCGGGATTTCATCACCTTCGAGTACTGCATGCTCGATGGCGTGAACGACCAGCCCGAGCATGCCCGGCAACTGGTCGATCTTCTCGGCTCGCATGGGGGTGCGGGTGTTCCCTGCAAGATCAATCTGATACCGTTCAATCCCTTCCCGGATTCCGGGCTGAAATGCTCGAGCAAGGCCGCGGTGGCGCAGTTCGCGAAAACGCTCGGCGATGCAGGCCTGGTCACGACCGTGCGCAAGACACGCGGCGACGACATCGACGCGGCCTGTGGCCAGCTGGCCGGCGACGTGCTCGACCGCACCAACGCGGGCACGCGGCTCGCGCGGCTGCGCTCGACCTCGGGACAACCCGTTCGCATCGTTCACAGAGAGGAAAGGCAGGCATGAATCAAGCGCTTCGCATTCGTTCCCGTTTCGCAGGTGTGCCGCTGGCCTTGCTTGCCGCGGCGCTGCTTGCCGGGGGGTGTGCCCAGGCACCGCTGGGCGGTGGCGCCGACGCGGTGGTTCCGGTGACCGAATCGGATGAGCCGGAGGTGAGGAAGCGTGCCCGCATTCGCCTGGAGCTCGCGTCCAGCTACTTCGAGCAAGGCCAGACCAATGTGGCGCTCGACGAGATCAAGCAGTCGCTGGCGGCGGACCCCACCTATGCGAAGGCCTACGTGCTCCGGGGCCTGGTGTTCATGCAGATGAACGACAACCGCCTCGCCGAGGAGAGCTTCCAGCGGGCCATCCAGCTCAGTCCGCGCGATCCGGATGCGCTGCACAACTACGGCTGGTTCGCATGCCAGCAAGGCCGGCATGCGCAAGCGGTCGATCTCTTCGCGCGCGCGCTGGCCAGTCCCCTGTACGGTGGGCAGGCCAAGACGCTGCGGGCCAAGGGCGTATGCCAGATCCGCATGGGCCAGATGGCGGAAGCCGAGGGCAGCCTGTCCCGCTCCTACGAACTCGATCCGGCGGACCCCTTCACCGCCTACAACCTCGCGACCCTGCTGTTTCGCCGGGGCGAGGACACCCGTGCCCAGTTCATCATCCGCCGGCTGAACAACACGGAACTGGCCAATGCGGAGACTTTGTGGCTCGGCATCAAGGTGGAGCGGCGCTTGCGCAACAACGAGGCCATGGAGCAACTGGCCCAGCAGTTGGGGCGCCGGTTCGCCCACACGCCTCAGTGGGGCTTCTACCAGCGAGGAACCTTCAATGAGTGAGGCCGATCAGGGCATGCATGGCGGCCTGATCCAGGGGGCGGACCAAGTTCGCGAGCCGCTGCACACGCTCCGGCACGCCAGGGAGTCGGCCGGGCTTCACATCGCCGCGCTCGCCGCGGCGCTGAAGGTGCCGGTGCGCAAGCTCGAAGCGCTCGAGGCCGGGCGGTACGAGGAACTGCCCGACCTGACCTTTGCCCGGGCACTGGCGTTGAGCGCCTGCCGGCAATTGAAGGTGGACCCTCGCCCCATCCTGGAGCAGCTTCCGCTCGGTCGCCAGCCGATGCTGGGGCCGCCGGGAAGCGCGATCAACGCGCCATTCAAGCCATCGGTTCCCGGGGCAGCTTCCGCGCCGGCGGCCTGGTTCTTCCGTCCCTCGGTGCTGATCGCGGCTGTGCTCACCGCCGCCGCGCTGGTGCTCCTGGTCCTGCCCGAGTTCGTTCAACTGCCGGTGCTGGGTTCGGGTTCGACCTCTTCCGCCGTGGAGGAATCCGGACAAAGCGTCGAAAACCTGCAACTGAGGCCCTCGTTGCCCGAGGGCGGCGGGGACGAGGGAGGCGATGCGGCCGGCCCCGAGGCTACCCCGCCAGCGCCTGAGACCCCTGCGGAAGCGGGCACCACCGCGGACACGGCTTCCCCCGCGCCCGCGCCTCCCGTCCAGACCGCTTCCAGCGCATTGCTGCGCATTGCCGCCACCGACGAAACCTGGGTGGAGGTGGCCAACGGCGCGGGGGCCGTGGTGGCACAGCGCGTGCTCAAGGCGGGCGACGTCATCGAATATTCATCATCTCCCCCGTACAAGGTCATCCTGGGGCGCGCCGAGGCCGCGCGCGTGTCGGTCCGGGGGCAGCCGCTGGACGTCATGCCGCACGCTCGCAACAGCGTGGCCCGTTTTGAGGTGAAGTGACCGACATGAGCACGATCCGCGATCTCTCCGTGCCGGCGGCCGAGTCCGGGGCACCGGTGCCGCTGGGCGGCGCCCGCTCGCGCAGGATGCGCCAGGGCGTGGTGGCGTGGGGCAGCCATCGGGTGACGGTGGGAGGCGACGCGCCGGTGCGCGTGCAGTCCATGACCAACACCGACACGGCGGATGCCATCGGCACGGCCATTCAGGTCAAGGAGCTTGCGCTGGCCGGTTCGGAGATGGTCCGCATCACCGTCAACAACGACGAGGCCGCCAAGGCCGTTCCCTATATCCGGGAGCAACTGGATCGCATGGGCGTGGCGGTGCCGCTGATCGGCGACTTCCATTACAACGGGCACCGGCTGCTTGGCGACCACCCCGCCTGTGCCGAAGCGCTTTCCAAATACCGCATCAACCCGGGCAACGTGGGGCGCGGCGAGAAGGGCGACCGGCAGTTCGGCCAGATGGTGGAGCTGGCCGCAAAGCACGACAAAGCCATCCGCATCGGCGTGAACTGGGGCAGCCTGGACCAGGACCTGCTTGCGCGGCTGATGGACCAGAACGCCCGCAGGCAGCAGCCCTGGGATGCCCGGCAGGTGATGTACGAAGCGCTGATCGCCTCGGCGCTGGAGTCGGCCGCCAAGGCCGAGCAGATCGGCCTCAATGGCGACAACATCGTGCTGTCCTGCAAGGTGAGCAATGTCCAGGATCTGGTGGCCGTCTATCAGGCGCTGGCGCAGCGCTGCGACTACGCCCTGCACCTGGGCCTGACCGAGGCCGGCATGGGCACCAAGGGCGCGGTGGCGTCGGCGGCCGCGCTGTCGGTGCTGCTGCAGCAGGGCATCGGCGACACCATCCGGGTGTCGCTCACGCCGCAGCCGGGCGAGGCCAGGACGCAGGAGGTGGTGGTCGCCCTCGAGATTCTCCAGGCCCTGGGCCTGAGGTCGTTCGTGCCGAGCGTGACGGCCTGTCCGGGCTGCGGGCGCACCACGAGCACCACTTTCCAGGAACTCGCCAAGCAGATCGACGACTACCTGCGCCAGTCCATGCCGGCCTGGCGCGAGCGGTATCCCGGCGTGGAAAACCTCAAGGTCGCGGTCATGGGGTGCATCGTCAACGGGCCTGGCGAAAGCAAGCATGCCGATCTCGGCATCAGCCTGCCCGGCACCGGCGAAGCGCCCGCCGCGCCGGTCTACATCGACGGCGAGAAGGCCATGACCCTGCGGGGCGAGGCCATCGCGCGCGATTTCCAGCAGATTGTTGAAAGCTACATCGAGAAAAGGTTTGGTGCGCCGGCTTGAGTGATGGGCAAGGCAGGCGCCTCGCCCGATCCGATCCGCAGCGGCCAGCAAGCAACATGGCAGACAGACTCAGTGCCGTCAAAGGCATGAACGACATCACGCCACCCGTGTCCGCGCACTGGGAATGGCTGGAAGACCGGTTGCGGGATCTCATGTCCCGCTACGGCTACCGCAACCTTCGCACCCCCATCGTCGAGCCGACGGCCCTGTTCGTGCGGGGCCTCGGCGAGGTGACCGACATCGTCGAGAAGGAGATGTACTCGTTCGAGGACCGGCTCAACGGCGAGCAACTGACCCTCCGGCCCGAGAACACGGCCGGCGTGGTGCGCGCGGCGGTCGAGCACTCCCTGACCTACGACGGCGGCAAACGGCTCTATTACATGGGGCCGATGTTCCGCCACGAGCGGCCGCAAAGAGGGCGCTACCGCCAGTTCCACCAGTTCGGCGCCGAGGCGCTGGGCTTTGCCGGCCCCGACGTGGATGCCGAACTGATCGTTCTGGCCTGCGACCTCTGGGCCTCGCTCGGCCTGGACGGGATCGAGCTTGAAATCAACAGCCTGGGCCAGCCGGCCGAGCGCCAGGCGCACCGCGCCGCGCTCATCGCCTACCTGGAAACCCACATCGACGTGCTCGACGAGGATGCCAGGCGCCGGCTCCACACCAACCCGCTTCGCATCCTGGACACCAAGAACCCGGCCATGCAGGACGTGGTCAATGGCGCGCCCCGGCTGATGGACCATCTCGGCGCGGCGTCGCTGGACCACTTCGGCCGCCTGCGCGGGCTGCTCGACGCGCACGGCATTGCCTACCGCATCAATCCGCGGCTGGTCCGCGGCATGGACTACTACAACCTGTCGGTGTTCGAGTTCGTGACGACCCAGCTCGGTTCGCAAGGCACGGTGTGCGCCGGCGGCCGCTACGACGGCTTGTTCGAACAGATCGGTGGCAAATCCGTGCCTGCGGTCGGGTGGGCGCTGGGCATGGAGCGCATCCTCGAGCTGCTCAAGGAGCAAGGCCGGCTTCCGGAGCAACCGGTGCCGGATGCCTACGCCGTGGTGCCCGACGCCGCGCTGCTGGCCCGGGTCATGCCGGTGTTGCGCACCTTGCGCGGGTCTGGCGTGCAGGTGCAGATGCACGCCGGCGGCACCGAAGGCATGGGCAGCATGAAGTCCCAGTTCAAGAAGGCGGACGCCAGCGGCGCGCGGTTCGCTCTGATATTCGGGCCTGCGGAACTGGAGCAGGGCGCCGTGGCGGTCAAACCCTTGAGGGGGCCCAAGCAGGCGTCCGACCCGGCCGACGCGCCCAGGCAGCTGTTGCAGCCACTGGCCGACGCCGCGCAATGGGCGGCCACGTTGAGGGCGACCTGAAGCCCAGGATGGCGCGCGATCTGCCTTGACCGCGCCGCCCTACAATCCCCGATTCCCAATCAGAAGACACATGGCCAAACATCTCGACCTCGAAGAGCAGGAACAACTCGACCAGATCAAGCATTTCTGGGCGCAGTACGGCAACGCCATCACCTGGGCGCTGATCGCGGTGCTCGGCGCCTTTGCCGCCTGGAACGGATGGAACTACTGGCAGACCAGCCAGGCCGTCAAGGCTGCGGCGCTGTACGACGAGGTGCAAGGCGCGGCCCAGGCGGGGGACGCGGACCGGCTCAAGAGGGCGTTGGCGGACATGCAGTCCGGCTATGCCAAGACCGCTTATGCCGGCCAGGCCGCGCTGCTGGCGGCTCAATCGCTTCACAAAGCAGGGCAGAGCGATGGCGCGCGCGACGCCTTGCAATGGGTCGTCTCCAATGGAACCGATCCGGCTTACCAGGCCGTCGGCCGGTTGCGCCTGGCCGGCCTGGAGGTCGAGGCCGGTGAATTCGACAAAGCCCTGGGCTGGCTGCAAGGCCCGATGCCGGCCAGCTTCGAGCCGCTGGCCGCCGATCGCCGGGGCGATGTCCTGATGGCCCAGGGCAAGCCCGAGGAAGCCATCGCCCAGTACCGGACGGCCTGGCGCACGATGACCGACCGGCTGGAGTACCGCCAACTGGTCGAAGTCAAGCTGGCCGCATTGGGTGTCGATGTTTCTTCTCTTGCACAACCGACGGAGGTGGCCCGTTGAAC
The DNA here is from genome assembly GCA_964520365.1 of uncultured Hydrogenophaga sp. GTDB lineage: Bacteria > Pseudomonadota > Gammaproteobacteria > Burkholderiales > Burkholderiaceae_C > Hydrogenophaga. The sequence continues at coordinate 9,660 of CAZFOT010000025.1, read as the reverse complement.
ATCGGTAGCGCATTCATGGGCGGTGCTGCCCGGCCGCTGTCGGCCATCGGGCGATGGAGCCTGGTCGCGTGCTCCATCGCGGTGCTGGCCGCGTGCTCTTCCGGGCCAGAGAAACCCAAGCCGGTGCCGCTGGCGCCGGTCAGCGCCTTGATCGGGATCGAGCAGGTCTGGTCGGCGCAAGTGGGGGCCTCGGATGCCTCGCTGGCGCCCCATGCCGTTGCCGGCCGGGTGTACGTTGCGTCGTCCGCAGGCACTGTCGCAGCGCTCGACGCCGCCACGGGCCGCGACGTCTGGCGGGTTCATCTGGGCGCTCCCATTGCCGCCGGCGTCGGCTCCGACGGGGAGACCACCGCCGTCGTCACGAGAGGCAACCAACTGGTTGCCATCGTCGATGGCAAGGAAGCCTGGCGGGTGCGCCTGTCCGCGCGCACCTTCACCGCCCCGCTGGTGGCGGGCAAGCGCGTTTTCGTGCTGGCGGCCGATCGCACCGTGACGGCATTCGATGGCCGGACCGGGGCCAGGCTCTGGAGCCGGTCCCGCACCGCCGAACCACTGGTTCTCAGCCAGAGCGGGGTGCTGATGGCCGTGGGGAACACCCTTGTCGCGGGCTTGTCCGGCCGCTTGGTGGGCATGAACCCGCTCAACGGCGCGGTGCAATGGGAAGCCCCGGTGGGCAGCTCCCGCGGCACCAACGAGGTCGAGCGCCTGGTGGACGTGGTCGGGCCGGCCAGCCGCGTGGCCAACAGTGTGTGCGTGCGGGCCTACAGCGCTGCCGTGGGTTGCGTGGACGCCGCGCGCGGCGTGACGACCTGGACCCGTCCGGCGCAAGGCATCGTGGGCGTTCATGGCGACGACAGCAGCGTCTACGGGGTTGAAACCAACGGCCGCGTGCAAGCCTGGCAGCGGGCCACGGGAGAACCGGCATGGCACTCCGACCGCCTGCTTCATCGCAGCCTGGGCGCGCCGCTGGCCGTGGGCCGGGTGGTCGTGATCGGCGATGCCCAGGGCACGTTGCACGTGCTCTCCCGGGAAGATGGCGGCGAGATGAACCGGCTTTCCACCGACGGGTCGCCCGTGCTGGCGGCACCGCTGATGGCCGATCAGGTCCTCGTCGTCCAGACGCGCAACGGCGGCGTCTTCGCGTGGCGTCCGCGGTAGCGGTGCGCGCCGTTCCTGCGGTCCAGAACGAAAGCGGTTCGCCTTGAAACCCGTCATCGCCCTGGTGGGCCGCCCCAACGTGGGCAAGTCCACCCTGTTCAACCGGTTGACGAGCTCGCGCGACGCGATCGTGGCCGATTTCGCCGGCCTGACCCGCGACCGCCACTATGGCAACGGCCGCCTGGGTTCGCGCGAGTACATCGTGATCGACACCGGCGGCTTCGAGCCCGATGCCAGCGAAGGGATTTACCGGGAGATGGCCAGGCAGACGCGCCAGGCGGTGGCGGAATCGGACGTGGTGATCTTCGTGGTCGATGCCCGGGCCGGCATCAGCGCGCAGGATCACGAGATCGCCAACTACCTGCGCAAGCTGGGCAAGCCCACGGTGCTCGTTGCCAACAAGGCCGAAGGCATGACCCAGGGGCTGCAACTGGTGGAGTTTTTCGAGCTGGGACTGGGCGAGGTGCTGCCGGTTTCCGGCGCGCACGGACAGGGCGTGCGGTCGATGCTGGAAATGGCGCTGGAGCGCATTCCCGGCCTGCCTGCGGAGGACGAGGAAGATCAGGCGCCGGAACCCGGCGTGATCCGGCTGGCCGTGGCAGGGCGCCCCAACGTGGGGAAATCCACCTTGATCAACGCCTGGCTGGGGGAGGAGCGCCTGGTGGCCTTCGACCTGCCCGGCACCACCCGCGACGCCATCTCGGTTCCCTTCGAGCGCGCCGGCCAGAAGTACCAGCTCATCGATACCGCCGGCATCCGGCGCAAGGGCCGCGTGTTCGAGGCCATCGAGAAGTTCTCGGTGGTCAAGACCCTGCAGGCCATCGAGAACGCGCACGTCGTCCTGCTGCTGCTCGACGCGACGCAAGGCGTGACGGACCAGGACGCCCACATCGCCGGCTACATCCTGGAGAGCGGCCGCGCTGTGGTGCTGGCCATCAACAAGTGGGACGCGGTGGATGCGTACCAACGGGAGCAGGTCGAGCGCCAGATCGAGACCCGGCTCGTCTTCCTGAAATTCGCGTCGCTGCACCTCATTTCGGCCACGAAGAGGCAGGGACTCGGTCCGGTCTGGAAATCGATCACTCAGGCGCACGCCTCGGCCATGCGCAAAATGACCACGCCCGTGCTCACGCGCCTGCTGATGGAGGCGGTCGCCTTCCAGGCGCCCCAGCGCTCGGGCATGTTCCGCCCCAAGATGCGCTACGCCCACCAGGGCGGCATGAACCCGCCGGTGATCGTGATCCACGGGAACTCGCTGGAAAACGTGCCCGACGCCTACAGGCGTTTTCTTGAAGGCCGTTTCCGCAAGGCGTTCGACCTGGTCGGAACGCCCTTGCGCATCGAATTCAAGACATCCACCAATCCATACCGGGAATAGCAACCCGGTGGCATTCCGAGGGCCTGCTGGTGTGGTAAGGTCCGGTTTTTAACAATACTCTCTGAACACGGAGCATATCGTGAGCAACAACAAAGGCCAGCTCTTGCAAGACCCTTTCCTGAACCAGCTTCGCCGCGAGCACGTGCCCGTGTCGATCTATCTGGTCAACGGCATCAAATTGCAGGGTCAGATCGAATCTTTCGATCAGTATGTCGTGCTGCTGCGCAACACGGTCACGCAAATGGTGTACAAGCACGCCATCTCGACCATCGTGCCGGGGCGCCCCATGCAGTTTTCTGCAGCGCCCGCGGACGAAGCATCAGCTTCTTGATACCGCGCCCGAAGCCCACCGGCGGCGATGCCGGCGAATCGGTCGCGTTGGCGGCTTTGGGACCGACTTGATTCCGGCAGATTCACCTTCTTCTTCCTCCTCGCCCCGGGTCATTCTGGTGGGCGTGGATCTGGGTGCCCCGCATTTCGACGGCGACCTCGAGGAACTTGGACTGCTGGCCAGGACGGCGGGATACCAGGTCGCGGAGCGGGTCACCTGCAAGCGGCGCGCGCCGGATCCGGCCCTGTTCCTGGGGTCGGGCAAGGCCGAGGAAATCAAGCTGCTGGCCCAGTCCACGGGGGCTTCCGAGGTGCTGTTCGATCAGGCGCTCAGCCCCGCGCAGCAGCGCAACCTGGAACGCCATCTGGGCATGCCGGTGAACGACCGGATCCTGCTCATCCTGGAGATCTTCGCCCAGCGTGCGAGAAGCCATGAAGGCAAGCTGCAGGTGGAACTGGCGCGCCTTCAATACCTGTCCACCCGGCTGGTGCGCAGATGGTCGCACCTGGAGCGGCAAAGCGGTGGCATCGGCATGCGGGGCGGTCCTGGCGAAACCCAGATCGAACTGGATCGGCGCATGATCGGCGACGCCATCAAGCGCACCAAGGAACGGCTCGCCAAGGTCAAGAAGCAAAGGGCGACACAGAGACGCCAGCGCGAGCGGCGGGGCGCATTCACGATTTCCCTGGTGGGCTACACCAACGCCGGGAAGTCCTCCCTCTTCAATGCGCTGGTCAAGGCAAGGGCCTACGCGGCCGACCAGTTGTTCGCCACGCTGGACACGACCACCCGGCAGCTCTATCTCGGCGAGGCCGGCCGGTCCGTCTCCCTCTCGGACACGGTGGGCTTCATCCGCAACCTGCCGCACGGCCTCGTGGACGCCTTTGCCGCCACCTTGCAGGAATCGATCGACGCCGACCTGCTGTTGCACGTGGTGGACGCCTCGAATCCCGCCCGCGCCGAGCAGATGGCCGCCGTCCAGGAAGTTCTGCGGGACATCGGGGCCGATCAGGTACCGCAGATCCTCGTGTTCAACAAGCTCGATGCGATGGACCCGGGCTCGCTGCCGGTGGCGATGCAGGACGTGATGGAACTCGAAGGGCTGCCAAGAGACAGGGTTCACGTGAGCGCCTTGAACGGCGAGGGGCTCGGCTGCCTGCGGGCGCTGCTGGCGCGGCACGTGACGGCATCTTCGCGCGCGGATGAGCCCGATACCCTTGGGGCGCTGGCCGAAATCGGCGACGAGCGGCCGTGATTGGGCACAATGTGGTGGTTTTGAATGGAAAGACACTGGCAAGACATGGACGTGAATCTGCAACCGCATGACATCGGCTCGGCAAGGACGGCTCGCCGCGGCTGGCTCTCGCGCCTGGGCATGTTCAATCTCAACGACCCCAGGTGGGGCCGGGATGACGAGCCCTCGCGCAACGGCGGCGATGCCGGCAGTGGTCGCGACGATGACGATGTCCGACCGCCGCCAAGGGATCCTCACCCGCGGGGCCAGGGGCCGAACCAGGGACCACCCGACCTGGACGAACTCTGGCGGGACTTCAACCGGAAGCTGGGCGGCCTGCTTGGCAACAAGGGCGGCTCCGGCGGAGGGCGCGGCGGCAATGGCGGCGGCGGCCTTCCCGGGTTCAATCCCAACCCCAAGGCCACGGGCATCGGCATGGGGCTCATTGCCGGGGTGGTGGTGCTGGTCTGGCTGGGCACCGGCTTCTTCATCGTGCAAGAAGGCCAGCAGGCAGTGATCACGCAGTTCGGCAAGTACCACAGCACCGTCGGTGCGGGTTTCAACTGGCGTTTCCCCTATCCCGTGCAACGGCACGAAACGGTGTTCGTGACCCAGTTGCGTTCGGTGGACGTGGGGCGTGACAACATCGTGCCGGCCACGGGGCTGCGCGAGTCGTCCATGCTGACCGAGGACGAGAACATCGTCGACATCAAGTTCGTGGTCCAGTACCGCCTGAACGACGCGCGCGCCTTCCTGTTCGAGAGCCGGGATCCCGACGCGGCGGTGCTCAAGGCCGCCGAGACGGCCGTGCGCGAAGTCGTCGGCAAGATGAAGATGGACGCCGTGCTGGCCGAGGAGCGCGACCAGATCGCACCGCGCGTGCGCAGCCTCATGCAGACCATCCTGGACCGCTACAAGGTGGGCATCGACGTCGTGGGCGTGAACCTCCAGCAAGGCGGCGTGCGTCCGCCCGAACAGGTGCAGGCCGCGTTCGACGACGTGCTCCGGGCAGGTCAGGAGCGCGAGCGCGCCAAGAACGAAGCCGAGGCCTACGCCAACGACGTGGTGCCCCGCGCCCGTGGTGCCGCGTCCCGGCTGACCGAGGAAGCCGAAGGCTACAAGGCGCGCATCGTGGCGCAGGCAGAGGGTGATTCCCAGCGCTTCCGCTCGGTGCTGGCCGAATACCAGAAGGCGCCGCAGGTCACCCGCGAGCGCATGTACGTGGACACGATGCAGGAGATCTACAGCAACGTGACCAAGGTGCTGGTGGATTCGAAGTCGGGCTCCAACCTGCTCTATCTGCCGCTGGACAAGATCATGCAGATGGCGGGGCAGGGCGCCTCCGCGGGCCAGGGCGCCGCTTCGACCGCCGTGCCGCCGCCCATCTCGACGCCAGCCACGCGCAGCCTGGACAATGCCGCCCGCTCACGCGAGCGGGAGAGCCGCTGAATGGATGGGCTGGCACCCGCGAACATAGAGCAAGTGTTATGAACAAATTGGGTTTTATCCTCACGTCCTTCTTCGTGGCGCTCGCCATCGCGAGTTCCATGTTGTTCGTGGTGGACCAGCGCCAGTTCGGCGTGGTCTTCCAGCTCGGCCAGATCAAACAGGTCGTCACCGATCCCGGCCTGAACTTCAAGCTGCCGCCGCCTTTCCAGAACGTGTCGTACATCGACAAGCGCCTGCTGACCCTGGAGAGCACGGACACCGAACCCACCCTGACCGCGGAGAAGCAGCGCGTGGTGATCGACTGGTATGTGCGCTGGCGCATCAGCGATCCGCAGGCATACATCCGCAACGTGGGCATCAACGAGCGCGCTGGCGCCCTGCAACTCAACCGCGTGGTGCGCAACTCCTTCCAGCAGGAGGTGAACAAGCGCACCGTCAACGAACTGCTGTCGACCCGGCGCGAGGAACTCATGGCCGACGTCAAGCGCCAGGTGCTGGCCGCCGTGCGCGGCGCCGACCAGCCATGGGGCATGGACGTGGTTGACGTCCGCATCACGCGGGTGGACTATGCCGAGAGCATCACGCGCTCGGTCTACGAGCGCATGGAAGCGGAGCGCAAGCGCGTGGCCAACGAGCTGCGGTCCACGGGCTTCGCCGAAGGGGAGAAGATCCGCGCGGACGCCGACCGGCAGCGCGAGGTGATCGTGTCCGAGGCCTACCGCGACGCGCAGCGCATCATGGGCGAGGGCGATGGCCAGGCCGCGGCCACTTTCGCCGATGCCTTCGGCCGCGACCCGGCATTTGCCCAGTTCTACCGGAGCCTGGACGCCTACAAGGCCAGCTTCTCCGGCAAATCCGATCTCATGGTGATCGACCCGTCGTCGGATTTCTTCAAGGCATTGCGCAACAGCAGCGTTGCACCCCGTTGAGGCCACTCGCCCATGGCCGAGGTGTTCTGGGCGGCGCTGGCGCTTGTCCTGATCTTCGAGGGGCTGCTGCCATTCCTTTCGCCAGCCAGGTGGCGGCGCATGTTCGGCGAAATGCTGAAGATGCGGGATGGCCAGATCCGCTTCTTCGGGCTGATTTCGCTGGTCTCGGGCGGCCTGCTCTGGTGGTGGGTCGCCTGATGCCCGTTTGACGCGTTGCCGGCGGGGATGCTGCCCGCCACGCTGGCCACTGATTCGCCTGGCGGGCGTGCATGGCCCGGTAAAATCGCTCTTTTACTTTCCCCACAATGCCCATGTCTGCCTGGGTCCTCCCGGATCACATTGCCGATGTCCTGCCTTCCGAGGCGCGGCACATCGAGGAACTTCGCAGGAGCCTGCTCGACACCGCCCGCAGCTACGGCTATGAGTTGGTGATGCCGCCGCTGCTGGAACATCTGGAGTCGCTGCTGACGGGCACGGGCGAGGCGCTCGACCTGCAGACCTTCAAGCTGGTCGATCAGCTCTCGGGACGCACCCTCGGCTTGCGCGCCGACAGCACGCCCCAGGTGGCTCGCATCGACGCCCATTTGCTCAACCGGCAAGGCATTGCGCGCCTGAGCTACTGCGGCCCCGTGGTGCACACGCGGATCGACAGGCCCCTGGCCAGCCGGGAACCGCTGCAGTTCGGCGCCGAGATCTACGGCCATGGTGGCCTGGAGGCGGATCTGGAAATCATCGAGCTGGCCCAGGCTTGTCTGCGCGCCGCTGGCCTGGACCGGCTTCAGCTGGACATGGCCGATGTGCGCGTCATCGACGCCGTGCTTGCGCCCGTCGAGGTCGAACCGTCCAGGGAGGCGCTGATCCATGCGGCTCTGGCGGCCAAGGACGTGGCCGAGCTGAGATCGCTCGCGCGCGACCTTCCAGGCAGGGTTCGTGAAGACCTGTGCGCCTTGCCGCGGATGTTCGGACCTGTCGGCGTGCTCGATGAAGCGCTGCAGGTGCTGCAGCCTTCCAGCGAACTGGATGAAGCGATCCGCTGCCTGCGCTGGCTGGCCTCGCACGCGCCGAAAGGGATGGACGTGTCCATCGACCTGGCCGATCTGCGGGGCTATGCCTACTACACCGGGATGCGGTTTGCCATGTTCGCACATGGGACCAGAGGCGAACCGGTCGAGGTGGCGCGTGGCGGGCGGTATGACGAGGTCGGGGCCATTTTCGGGCGCAACCGGCCGGCGGTGGGGTTCAGCCTGGACCTCAAGGAACTGGTGGCGTCGGTGGCCCCGTGCGATCTGGTGGCGGCGATCCGCGCGCCCTGGAGCATGGACGCGGCATTGCGCCAGGCCATCGCCGAATTGCGATCGCAAGGACATACCGTGGTGTGCGCCTTGCCGGGGCACGAGCACCAGGTCGACGAGTTTCGGTGCGACCGCGAGTTGGTGAGCGATGCCACCAACGGCGGCGCATGGACAGTGAAGCACATTTCAACGGAAACCAGCGAATGACAAACAGCAGCAGCGCCGTGGTACCAGGGCGCAACGTGGTGGTGGTGGGTACCCAGTGGGGTGACGAAGGCAAGGGCAAGCTGGTGGACTGGTTGACCGAAACCGCGACCGGTGTCGTGCGTTTCCAGGGCGGCCACAACGCCGGCCACACGCTGGTGATCAACGGGGTCAAGACCGCCTTGCACCTGATTCCCAGCGGGATCATGCGCCCCGGGGTCAAGTGCTACATCGGCAACGGCGTGGTGCTGTCGGTCGGCAAGCTGTTCGAAGAGATCGCGGGACTGGAGAAGGCCGGCGTGGAAGTGCGCTCGCGCCTGCGCGTGAGCGAGGCATGTCCCTTGATCCTGCCGTTCCATGCCGCCATCGACGTGGCCCGTGAAGCCGCGAAGGAAAAGGCGGGGAACGTCAAGATCGGCACCACTGGCCGGGGGATCGGTCCCGCCTACGAAGACAAGATTGCGCGCCGGGCCCTGCGTGTCCAGGACTTGAAGTATCCTGATCGGTTTGCCGCCAAGCTGCGCGAACTGCTCGACCTGCACAACCACCTGCTGACCAGCTACCTGGGGTCGACGACCCTGGCCTGGGACGAGAAGATCGCGGCTTACATGAAGGATGGCGCGATCCAGTTCGACCCGGTCTATGCCGAAGCCATGGCGCAGGCCGAGCAGCTCGGCCCCATGATCGCCGACGTGTCGCGCGAACTCAATGAGGCCCATCGGCAGGGCGCGAACCTGCTGTTCGAGGGCGCGCAGGGCACCTTGCTCGACGTCGACCACGGCACCTACCCCTTCGTGACCTCCAGCAACTGCGTCGCTGGCAACGCGGCGGCTGGCGCCGGCGTGGGCCCCGGCATGCTGCACTACGTGCTGGGCATCACCAAGGCCTATTGCACGCGCGTGGGCGGCGGGCCGTTTCCGACCGAGCTGGACTGGGAAGAGGAGGGCACGCCCGGCTGGCACATGGCGACGGTGGGCGCCGAAAAAGGCGTGACCACGGGCCGCAGCCGGCGCTGCGGCTGGTTCGACGCGGCCTTGCTCAAGCGCTCGGCCCAGGTCAACGGCCTGTCGGGACTGTGCATCACCAAGCTCGACGTGCTCGATGGCCTCGACGAGCTCAAGCTGTGCACCGGCTACGAACTCGACGGCGAGTCCATCGACATCCTTCCCCTTGGCGCCGACGAAATCGCGCGCTGCAAGCCCATCTACGAAACGCTGCCCGGATGGTCCGAATCCTCGGTGGGTGTGACCGAATACGACGCCTTGCCCGAGAATGCGCGCCGCTACCTCGAGCGCATCCAGGAGACGACGGGGGTCCCCATCCATGTGGTGTCAACCAGCCCGGACCGCGATCACACGATCCTGCTGCACCACCCCTACCACGCCTGATGGCCGCTGGCGCGGCTTTCGTGCAGAATCAAAAGAACAGACCCCATCCGGAGCGCCCATGCTGACCGAAGACGGCAAACACCTCTACGTTTCCTACGACGAATACCACAATCTGATCGAGAAACTGGCGCTCAAGGTGTACCAGTCGGAATGGCAATTCGACACCATTCTCTGCCTGGCACGAGGCGGCATGCGCCCCGGCGACATCCTCTCGCGCATCTTCGACGTGCCGCTGGCCATCATGTCCACCAGCTCCTACAGGGCCGAGGCCGGCAAGCAGCAGGGGCAACTGGACAT